>CACYKX010000056.1 GCA_902775075.1 uncultured Prevotellaceae bacterium
ACTTGGCCACCTTCATCGCAAATGCAATAACTTCGGGGTTCTGCTGACTGTCACTGAAGCAGCTGTCAAGCTGAATCTGTGCAAATTCGTAACTCTCAGGCTTAATCAGACTGGATTTCACCTGTGCTTCTATCAATTCACGAGCCTTCTCTTCGTTTGTCTTGACTGAGCATGATGCCAGCAATACAAGACTGATTGCAAATAAAATCTTTTTCATATTATATAATATTTATTTATTAAATTGCTATATAAATAAAGTCGTTACCTCTGAGCAGCGTCCAGATCTTATGTGCGTAGTACTGACTGGCAAATGCCGGACACAACTTTTTGTCATCATCCGCAATGTTATACGTCAGCAACTCTCTGCGGATGGCCTCTATATCGTCGGTACTGGTGTACTCGCCCTTTGTGCCGTCACTCTTCTCATACGGTACACTGCTATACGGCTGGCTGATGGCGGTTATCACCTCTTCTGCCACCGCTGCTACTTGCTTCTTATATTCCTCTTGTAGCATATCAGATACTTGTTTAGATTGTTATTGCCGATAAGAACGGCGAATATACCTCAGAGACATCCCCATGCGGATTTTCCTTCAGAAAGTCTTGTACAACATCAAACTCTTCCTGTTCCAGACAGCGAAGGAGGAAATGCACAAACTTATCCTTTGGCTTGAAGTTGTTCATCGACTGGCACATCTCATCGGCAGCGGTATAGTTCTCGCCGTAGTCATCGACGAAACTTGCCTTATACAATTCCGAATGTATGTTCGGCTGTGTGATCTCGAAGATACAATGATGCTTCATAACGTCCTTATTTTTTGGCAAATATACAAATAATAATTGATACTACAAAATTATTTAATATTTATTATATAATATATAATTATTTAATTACAAGACAGCCCAAATCTCCGCAATTACAGGGGATTCTGGCTCATGTGTCTTGATAAAGTGGAGGTAGTGCATGAGGTTGGTTGTGGTGACATCCTTACCTTCCTCAATTCTCTGCAGGCCTTCAAAACGACAGTTCTGCTCCTTGGCAATGGCATAGAGGCTGTAGCGATTACCTCGCCACTCGCGGAGGATCTTACCGATGCAGCTTGGCTCCGGTTTCCAGGGCTTCTTAACCTTGCCTGTCAGAACATCCTCGATATTGGTGTTCTTCAACATCCATTCTGCCATATCTTCTCCGTCGGCCTTAGCCTTGTCAACGGCAGCTTTCACTTTACGAATATGTTCTATGTCTGAGTGACGCTTGGAATAAGCCTCGTAGGACATCCATTCCGAGAACTGATCTTCATCTACCTGATTAAGTGGAGTCCTCCCACAAATGTTGTCAAGGACACCCTCTGCCCTGCCCGCTATAAATCCTGCAACGGACTGGAGATAGCCCAGATCCGGCTTGATGCGTTCAACGAGTGTTCCGTCAAATGCCAGATTATATATACACTTGCTGAGTGATTCAGCCGCATTAGACAGACTGGATGCCGTCTTGGCAATAGTCTGGATAGACTCATTGGATTTTGAATTGTTCTTCATAATCAATACTCTATTTTATAGTTTAATGTTTCCATCAGATTTACATCCTGTTGTTTGACGATAGCCAGCGCATTACACATGCTATCGATGGACTTCTGTTCGTAATGTTCGTAGCCTGTCTCCAGCCGTTTCTCCATGAAGTCCTTGGACTCCTGCAACTGCTGTTCTGCCTCTTTCAGCCTGCGAAGAACTACGTCTATACAAACCATATACCTTTCAGGTGTCAATGTTTTCTTTGCCATAATTGATGTACTTTAGAATTATAGTGCAAAGATACGACATTTTTTTGTAATATCACAATTTATTGTGTTAATAATACATAAAATTGTAATTATTACATTATTTTGTGGTATTTTGGTATTTTGTATTATATAATATTTAATTATTTATTTCAAATTTCTGTGTTAATCAACTCTCTCAAATACTTTGCAGGGAACGGTAGAACTGTATAGTTTTTCATTTTCACGAAGCCCACTTGCATCATCTCCAGAAGTTTCATTACCACTTCTTCAGAAGGCTGAGCGCAGTCCGCTCTAAGAATCTGGCGCATAACCGGAGAAGTGGAAATAGACTGATTTGGTGTGTCGTACTGTCCGACCACATAACAGTACACCTTTGCAGGTTTCTCTTCCTGGTCATCCTCTTCATCATATTCGAGGGATTCCCATAAATGTATGTGTCGGTAAACATCCGTACCCAGACGCTCACTGTCCTCCGCACGTCGGCCAACCTTCAGGACAACACCTGTGGCATTGGCTATGGCCTCCTTTGCCTTGGTGCAGATGGTGACTCGTTTCTTCGCTTCCGGCTTAGTGGGGTAGAGTAGGGGAATAAGTTCGCTCTTCAAAATCTGCTCTTTATTCCTTATGCCGTTTATGATCTTATCATAGACTTCTTCATGGGAGGCATTTCCATCCTGTAGTCCCTCAATGGCTTTCATGATGGCATCGGTATCAAGCAGCGCATCTTCTTTCTCTTCCATGAAACTACGCTCCATCTCCAAGATGTTGCTCATAGCCCTCACGTTGGTACGCCTGATGATATATGTACTACTGATATCGTTATCAGACCAGACAGCAAGCTCCACATTCCTGTCGAAATAGCTGCTGCCGAAGTTCTGACGGAGGAACAGTCGTACTATCGCCCTTTGGTGTTCTTCCTGGAACTCTGGGGACTTGATATTGGAAATAATGAATCTTTCTGTGGTAAATGAACCATCTGGGCTAACTGTCATTCCTACAAACAGAACTGGCCGCAGTCCGCTCTTTCTATCCTTATCCGTAGCACAAGACCTTGCGCAATAAAAGGACAGCGGACGGCGCATGTCATAGCGACTCCAGTCAACCAGACGTATGCGTCCATCGCGGAGATCTGCCTTGATGACTACTTCCTTCAGGACTGTGCGGACTGTCTCGGTGAAAGCCTTGCTTACCTCGCCCTTGGCAGTCTTAAAGGAAACTGGCACCGTCACATGTTGGCAGACAGTATTCTTCTCAGGAACATACGGATCTTTCATATCCTTATTGATATCATAGAACTTTTCAGTCCTGACAATCTCGATATTCGCATTATACAAGTCCTTGGTTCCTGCCTTGAAAGGAATACCGTTATCCTTACAGAAGGATGAAAAAGCATCATGGTACGCCTTGCGGCTTTCCTCAGTCCATTGAACGATGGCCTTTTTCTTATCCTCCTGCTCCTTCTGGGAATAGACGGTGCTATCGACAAGGCAAACACCATTCTCGCGCAGAACGCTGGCAATACCGGCATCCCCAAGTGTCAGATCATGTGCACTTATCTCCTTGGTACCGATGGCGGTAAAGTCAAACTGTACATAAGGATTCAATTCGTGGCGCACAGTTCTAAAGAACCTGGCAACACATGACATCCGTGACTTTTCCCAATAGAGTAGGGTAGTGCCGTCGTATGCACGGGTTCCATGAGTTCCGTCGATACCCTGCCTGTAATAAATTACAGTCTCAGGATCATCTTTTAGTGCCTTTCTGATGGTCATACTATCAGAGTCATAAACAACCTTCTCGACATAGCGGACTGCGCCCGGCTTTGTCTTAGTGAAGGTAACCACAGACGGATACATGACCATATCCTTTTCAAGAGTGAGGTCTATCAACTCTATCTTTCTGTCCGGCTCATCATTCCAATCCCGATTGTAATAATAGCAACGGCCTGTAATATTCTGGTATTCATCCTCTGGGAATACTCCATTGAGGGTAGAATTTATCAGCAGCTGAAGCAGCGCACGGCACCGGTAGCCAAACAACTTGCGCAACTCCCGCATACGGCGTGAGAGCATTTTCAGGGGAATCCGTCTGACAGTACATTTCCCCTCTCCTGTCTTATTCAGGATGAATTGCAAGGTCATTTCATCCGTAGCACCCTTGCGGGTCAACACAAAGGACTGCTGACCCGTATAGTAAACAGTTGAAAGGATCCTGACCTTGATATCCCGAGTATTCAGAATATTCCTCGACGCAGGGCTGTCAAGGACTATCTGATATATATCAAAGTCCTTCTCAATGGCTTCATATTTCCACTGACTGACCGTTATCTGGTTCAGCAGTACATTGGTATTCTTTGCTTCGCTCATAATAACAACAGTTTCTTTAAATACTGGTTGGCCATGCCGTCCTCATTTATCATCCATTGGAACACGATTATCCGTTTGCCAAAGAAGGACTTAGGACGCTCTACCATATCACCGCCGGCCTTGATGATATTCATTATATACATTCGCTTGCCCCCTATGGACTTCAGCTTATCAAGGGCATGTTGAAGTTCTGGTGAACCATCACGCATGGTGGCAGCTGAATAATGTTTAAAGTCAATATACTCGCCATCCTTTCCGTCAATTTCGAAGTCGGCTTTCTCAAATTTCTGTGGGTCGGTGATGTCTGACAGATGCCATCCTGTTTCTGCCTCCAAGATAAACTTTCCGGCTTCTTCACCGACAGCTCCCTTATAAATCTCTGTATATAGGTATGGCGAAAGAATATACTCTTTCGGTTCTATGTGCTCTGCATAACCTTTAGACAACCACCAGTTGCGGAGTCTTGGATATTTTAGAATAATCCCAAGTCGCAGGTTTTCTTCACTCATAGGCATCACCTGCGAAAGATGATTGCCGGTAGTGTCCTGATATGGACGATGGTCTTCATCGGTATTCTTAAAACCTTCTTCACTACCGAACCAAACACGCTGGTGGTTGTAATGGCGGTTATTTACGGAGAACAGATAACTACAGACGGGTTGGCCGCCGTTATCTATGTAGCTGAACCTGATAAACGGATGACTGTCACGTTCCTCTTTGGTCGCAGTGGGATATTTCTTCACTATTTCACGCATTTCCTGCCACCATTCCATAACGCCAGAGTCCCAATAGCCTTCATGCTGTGCGGCCATTCTACGTCTCTCAATAATCTCAGATGTCTTATCTGATATTTCGGCTGCGCGATTCAATATACGCAGCTGTTCATCGGTTGCAGTGAAAGTGTTACTCAGATCGAATAACCTGGTTATATCTTCCATCTCAGGCGACGTGAAACGCCTTTCGAGGGTTTCCTTATGAAGACCATACAATACGGAGCTGTCGATGTAAATGTTTATCTCCTTACAACGTTGGTTGGAGCGTCCTATTCGACCAACGGCCTGTATAACCTGACGGCTACGCTCAGACCTGATACTTTCGCAGGAACGAAGTTCATTGGGTGTAGGATAACTTTCGCCTAAGTGGTTGAAAGCCTTCCTGATGTTCTTTTCTTTGATTTCTGGCGTTATCTCCCAGTTGGCATTCAGTTCCTCTGCCTGGAAGATGTTCATGATAAGATCTTTCTCAGTAATTTTGTCGGTTCCGAAATTACTAACCAGGTGAGTGATGTCACCCAGATAGATTCCGTCGATATCTTTATCCCTATAAGTATCCGCTTTCTCCTTACCTCTGGGTGTGAGCCTTACAAGATGCTGAAGATAAGCAGCCGGCGCAGGATATTGCATATTCTGGCCGACACCAACACTGGCGTATGCTGAAATGATAATCAGTCGCTCTGGTGTCTTTGGCGTACCGTCGGGGTTCCTGTCGCTCAGACGATACCGAATGTTATCCATTGTAGCGTCAAATCCCTTCGCATAGACGTATGCTACATCTATTTTAACCCCATCATTCCCCTGAAGATGATTAACAGCACAGACGAGCTTTCTAATCATCCATTTATCGAACTTGTTCCTGCCTGTAGGGATATTTTCTTGTTCATCACCGTCAGCAGCTTTACTGCCAAGGTAAATGAGCGACTGCATATGCTTTCTTCCGGCGAAGTCAAGCATCACCTTCAGAAGATTATAATAGCGCAGGACACAGTAATTGTATTCTTTCGCACTTACTTGTAATAAGGATTTTCGTACATATAACTCAATCCTGATAGCTTCTTTGTCTGGAATACCCCATCCTTTCAGAATTTTACAAGGTTCCGTTTTGCCATCACCAAGAATATTACTCTGATTTTGGAGTTCTTTGCCATTAGGGATGACATGGGTATTGATGGTTATCCTTCCTTCTCGATATGGCTCATATCTCTTATATAGAAAGTCATTGACCTCCTTCGCCAGCTCTGGATATTCTTCGACAACATCAAAGTAATCTTCAATATTGTCCTGGCACCAATTAAGGTTATAGTTGCCGGTGGCCGATGGAATGCCGGCGGTGGCCGACATTCCCATAACTAAGGCACTCTTGCTCATCTTCACCAACAACGATTCTGCCGTTATCGGTATATCCACCATGTTCACGATGGTGTTATCATCGTGGTGGGGAGCATCGGACATACTGTAATATGTAAACCCGTCAAAATAATAATCGTAACCCTGGCGCAGTCCGCTGTCCCTGCGACTGCTTGTAACATTAGAGGCATCGGCCATATCCATCAGTAATCGGGTAGGGTAGTTCGGTGTCATTTCGTTACGACTGATACCATACTTATAAAGATATGACCGATAGGCATCCTCAAACGACATCATCGCTTCTGTTGTGTCCTGGGTAGCCTTATTGCGCTGCTCTTCATAATTACTGGCGAGACGCTGCACATAGTTGGCAAAGTGTTTGAGGAAACCAGTGACCCAACGGATGGTTCCGTCAAGGTAGAAATCGCCTGGCTGCTTATCTTCCTGACGGCATAACAATAGTATCACACTGCCGTCTGACGGTCTGGCAATAATCTGCATACCGCCGCCGGTCTTTGTAATGGTACGGGTGGCATTATCCATAAAGATAAACGCCTGATTGTTGTCGCGAAGCTCGCCTGCAGTCTTATAGTTGTAATCAAGCTTATAGTCCGACCGGCGCTTGTCAGCACGCTCCATGACTTTTTCAAGGTTGTAGTTGATATCCTCCAGCTTATGATCTATCTCCATAAAAGATGGAGACCCCCAGATATTCTTGGCACCTGAATAGATGTTGTGGAACAGCTGCAGGAAATCAACCTGATGTTCTGACTGCTCTGAAGCCAGACTGTCTTTGACGGTTTGCTTCGTGGAGTCAAATTCGTCGATGATGACTATCTTGTTCTTTAGGAACTGACTGCTTCTGAAGGCACAGGCGGGTTTTTCATATACCCTACCGTCCAGGAGTTTGTTGAAACTCATCAGAAGAACCTTGCGCTTGGGAATAAGCAAGTCGGGGTATAAATTAAACAACCATCCATACCCGTCCATCTCACCAAGATCTGCAAGTGTCATCTTACGGCTCTCGTTGGTTTCGCGCCTGTAAGCTGGCAGGATGCGCTTGCGAAACTCAAAATAGAGCTTGACAGCCTCTTTTGAAACTTCCTTGTACAGTTCTTCATCATCCTGAAGAACTGTCGAGGTGGCCATCTTTACAACCTTGCTTGTCAGCTTGTCATATTCTGGAAGCTTACAAAGGTATGGTTGAATAACCCTGTCAGATGTAAGGGTCTTTAAGTTATCCTTCAAAATCTCTGGCAGAGCATTCAGAAACAGTACTTCATCTTCGTACTTGTCCTTGCGTCCTCGGTTGGCATACGCCTCTCGCAGACCGTGAAGCTCATCCTCTTTCCCATCAACTGACTTGCGCCGTCCGTTCTGTAGATTGTTCTTGCGACTGGTCACAAATAGTATCTGACGGAAAGATCCTCTCTTCTCGTGATTCTTGGCATACTCTGCCCATTCCTCTGTGTATTTCGCAATACACTCGAAGGTCGAATAGGTCTTACCTATCGACGTGGGTAACTCTATAATGCCTAACCCTGTCTTGTGACTGTCAATGAACTGTCTGAAAACGTCAGATATCATAACTTTGGGCGCAGTACGCTGTTTTGTATTATATAATATATATTTATTTATTATCCAACCTTTTTTCCTTTCAAGGTCTAAACTTCACAATACGGTAGGGTAGGGGCTTTCGCCGTGCCTGGTCGATCATGTGGGCTGTCCCCCTGCTTTGACCATCCCAGAAGGCTATCAAGGCATCGGCTTTATCAGCCATCTGGCGATTCCTGATGAAGCCTGCAGCCTTCCCTTCATGTTCCCAATCTGCGGGGTACTGCTCGATGGAGTAGCCCCGTTCATGGGCGTACCTCTCTCCAAGGGTGTCTGCACCACGCGCTGCACCGCTGACAATGACAATTTTGTGCGTCTGTTCCTTCTGTGCCAGTAGTCTGTCACAGTGTTCGCACAACAAGCCGTAATCGTCAAAATCACGGCCTCCGGCGATAATCACGCGGTAGAGTGGGGGAATAGTCTGCAGAGTTTCCATTATTTACTATTTTTGATTACTTCGTAAATCAACTTAGGTGTTCTCATTTTGAGACGCGCCATGATCTCCTTTGGCTTAATTCCCTGCTGGTGTAATTCAAGGATAGATGACTTCTTTTCACTAAGACTTTCATCCCTTGAATTGTCATGATGGAATGCCCTTATACCATTCTCGTGGAGGATGCGGTATATGACAGCCACAGAAACGTCTAATTCAACGGAAATCTGTGATACCTTTCCACCTCCTTTATAGGCAGTGACAATCTTATCACCAAGACCGTCATCCAGAAGTCTGTCAATACGGGATTTATACTCCCTCGATGGTATGCAGGAATATTTCATGATACAGGTGGTAACTTATACATAAGTTTAAATTCATTAAATATATACCGTAAAGGCTCTTGAAGCAGAGCCACATATTCCGGGCTTTCGAGCACATCATATAATTCTCTTGATGGAATCTGAACAATCAGTTCTGTTGTATGATGACATGGGGGCTCGACAATGGGTTTATAACTTATGAGTTTTAGATTGCTAAAGACATCTCTAAACTCCTGCTCGCTTACCTTCTTTGAAATAACTGTCATGACATAATTCCATTTCCATACCTCCTCAGGGATAGGCATTCCTTTTCTGTCTCTTGGCTGGAAGAGCGGACTGCGGACATCCATCACATCCATGCCGTACAACTTCTGTTGCTCTAACACACTGCGTAGTTGCTGCTTGGCATCCTCATCGGAACGCTGCACAAACTTTACTATCTCATATTCAATTGTCGTATCTGACGGAAAGAATTGTAACACATGCCACATAATCAATTTACTCAAATTTCTCTCTATTAGTTCCTGCACTTCAATAGTAGGCCCAGGAACCTGAATAATGAGAACCTTGCTCTTTTCGTCATAACTCTTGAAATTCATAAGATGAGAGGCTTGTCTGGCAAGAGTATATCCATAATGTTCCATGAGCGTCTTGCATTTGTACCACTGGCCTCTCCAGTGTTCCTGACCCGTCGGCGCACCTGGATTGCTATCTTTAGACTTCATGCTTACATTTTCTGTGTTTGAAGTCCTGTTGATGGCAGCGTCCATTTCTTCAATTACCTCGTAATCTGCATAATCGGTTGACGGCTGTTCCGTCTCACTGGATTCTTTTTCAGTAACATCCTCGTATTTCGAGAAACCTCCGTCAAATTCAATAAAAAACTTATTGAAGCTCCCAAAGGCATAAAAATCCTCCCTCTTGATTTTCCTTGGTTCACGCTGCCTGTCGGCAAGAATCTCATCACGAACTTTTGAAACCCTCTGGTCAAAGGCCTCTATGTTGGCCATAGTAAGTTTTGACACAATCTCCTTGGCCGATGTCTTGAAAAGTCCAAATTCTGACATGAGCTTCTTTTCGAGGTTGCTTGAAGTCAATGGTGACAAGGGCATTTTCTTGGACGATGGAAGTTCTTTCTTCCTGAAGAAAACAAACTTTATCTCTTTCGGGTTCTTGCGTTGCTTCATCCTCTTGCGTTCCTCGTTCGTCGGATGATACTCAAACCTGTAGTCTATAATGCCCTTTTCAAACAATTCATCAAGGTCTTTCTTGGGGTTTGAAAGGATGTGCTTCTCAAATACTGAATACTTGTCGAAGTTCTCAACATCCTTACAGAGAAGATCGTACATATACTCAAAGGTAAATGTCCGTTCATCACTATAACAATAAGCGCGGGTAAACCAGTACATCCTGATAGAATACTTCTTCAGATTTTTCTGGGCCGCAGTCAGGATATTGGCATAGACAGAATTTTCGTTGACTATATGGTTCGCGACATCACGACCCATCTTAACAATGCAATACTTGTTGCTTTCCTCCTGGCCCTCCGGAATGGTGATACTGCAGAGGTTTGTATATGTCCTGTATTTTTTTCCGGTGACATTACCTATTATTGGAATTTCGATGGGGACAACGTGCATCATCAACAATGCTTCCTCGAGATCCTTTTTGTGTGCGAGACCGAACTTAAACTCCTTCTCATAAACAACAAACTGAATCTTCATAGGATCTTCCCCAAACTCTTCAGCAGCGAACAGACTTGTCAGGTTCTTCTTCTTCGTCAGTTCATCGAGCACTTTCTCACCTATCGTCTTCATGACTGAGGTGATTATCTTGAGTTGCATCCCTGTGAAATTCGCTCTTGAAAGTATTATCTCAAGAGGCATCCGCACAACGACACCGTCCATGATGATCTCAGGTGACTTCCTTCTCTTGTGAATTTCCTGCTTGGTCGCAGAGAGAAGGGTTTCTGTCATCGTGGCCGTTTTCTTGGCCAGGCTATTCTTTTTGTTCTCCATAGTTCACCTTAATAATTTAAATATTTCTCTTGTTCCTCGTCAGAAAGCTCCGACGCATTGACCAAATCGAAATCAACGGGTATTACCTTCAGATATTCCAATAACGCAGTCTTGAAATACTCCTGGCCCTTTTCAATCTTTATCAGTTTCGCAGGAGACCATACCAGCTTACTCTGAAGCTGTACACCATTATATCCAAGGGATATTCTCTTCTTTCTCAGAAGCTGGCCGAAAGTGATGTTATCGAAAACCGCCTCGCCGTCAACTCTGATGGCAAAGTATAAATTGGTGGCATATTTGAATAAAGAACCCATCTTATAGTTTCCACCATTATTTATTTTGTTCACTGTTGCCATAGCCAGACCATGCTCCGCAAGCCATTTATAGGTAACTCCCATGTCTTTACGAAGCTCCGCAAGCCTTAATTCTAACTCATTTAATGTCATAACCGTAAATTTTTCGGCAAAGATAACGAAAAAATATCACTTAACGAAATGTTTTACAACTTTTAACTTTTTATATATCGTAAAAATTGAATATATATTTAAATTATTTTAAGCAAATAAAAAGCCTACAAGTCCTAAATAAGTTAAGTTAAGACATGAGTTGCCAATTTTTGTATCTTTTTGTTAATTTTATATTGTTTTCATAAAACAAGCCCGTGTTTTATCACAATTTAAAATAGCTGATGTAAATAACCCAAATAAACATGCCTTGATAATTAGATGCCTAACACCTGGCATGATGGATTTATATTTTCCATGATGTTCCATGAAGTCCGGGGAAACACTTTCTCCGAAAAATGTACCTCAAATTAAATTAAATTACATAGTAATTTAAACTTTCAATCTCCGAAAAATGTACCTCGCTCCGAAAAATGTACCTCAAATCTCCGAAAAATGTACCTCAAATCTCCGAAAAATCGCTGTAAAGTACTGACATACAAAGCGTTTTGGCGATTTCTCGCATACGTACGCGCGCGCAGATCCAGACAGACTATAGACAGACTAAGACTAAGACAGACTTTTTAAAAAACGCGCGAGGTGAAGGAGTTGAACGGAAAATATTCGGATCGGATGTCTGAAGCGGGGCTCTGCCCCTGCACCCCGGACCCAAAGACACCCTCCCTCCTGGTTGGAATATCTGGGCTGGCGCATTAAGGATGTCGAATGAACAAAAAACACCCTTCGAGGTTGGTCGACGGCCATCAGCTGTGTGGCCTTGCGCAAGATCCTCTCTGGGTGCCGACATTCCGTACCTATCGGGCTGGTATGTCTTTGGGTCGGTGCAAAGGTACAACTTTTCCCCGAACCAAACAAATTTTATAGCAAAAATTCATTTTTAGGCCCTCTGAGCGCATTTTAGGCGCTTGGTGTGGAATTTACCCATCAAAGCCGAGAAACGCGAAATACGGCCATTTCTACGCTTCCTATGGACTTTATCTTTACCGGAAGCCTGTTTGAAATCAAACATTCATGTCTGCAGAGGCGATGGCGGTCTAATATTCAGAATATCGTCGGAAAGGTCATTTAACGGACGGCGTGATGCACAATTTGCGCTGGGAAGGTGCTGCACTACGTCGATGGATGCAGGCAAGCCGCTACCTATCGCCGTTTCCAGACGGCAGCTGTGCTACTGTCAGGAACCCCTTGCACTTTCTCTCCACAAATCAACATCCCTGCACGTCCTATTCTCTTTCCTCGGATGTTCCTCGCATTAGCCCTGATGCCAACACTCCCTGCAGACATTCTCGCATCTATACTGATGCTGGGCTTCCTTTTCCCTCAAAAAGTTCCATATAAACTCCATTTGGAACTTTCACACAACTCTAAACATACCAAATAAACACTATTTGGTACATTTTGACTCTCACATCTGACTTCTGCGGGTTTTCATTTTGCTTTTTTGCTCCCGTTCTGAAGGGCGCAGTCCGCTATCCCTCCTTTTTGTATTCTCTCACCTGATCCTCGTTCCTATGGGCTGAAGACACTGGCTCTGTCTTCGTCCTGTCCATCCTCCGCTCTTGCCTCTCCATGGCGGCTCTGCCCTTCGTGAGCTTTGGTATTGTGGGCTGTCATCGTTCTCTCGCACTCGATACTGAATGTAATTCACCTTTTCAAGGGTTAACCCTCTCTATACGCACAGCGGTACCGGCGGGTTCCTGAGTCGTAACTTGTGGGTGCCAGGCATCCTACATCGTTGATTGTCACTGCTTGTTATGCCTTCAGTTGTACTTTCTGGCCGATGTCGCCACTATTTTTCCTTTGCAAAGTTAGCGCAAGCGGTGTCCGGCAAGTACCAGTCGCACACTCCTTATTACCGCACAAATTTCACGGCAGCCTTCCGCATTTTCTTCTTAACGCCAGGTGGTGGCTAAAGAAAATGGGGTATTCCATGAAATTTGCTTGTAATTCCTTGACCTATCGCTCACCTTCTCCTTGCCTGCTTTTGTATTGCACGTAAAAATTAAGTTTAACATCTAAAAAGTACAAAGTTATGAAGTCAGTAAACAATTTCGCAGTGACAGGTTTCGTTGGTCAGGATGCCAAGATCAACAAGTTCGAGAACACCTCAGTAGCACGCTTCGGCCTCTGCATCGCACGTACCGAGAAGGTTAACGGTGAGGACAAGCGTAAGTCCGCATTCCTCAACATCGAGATGTGGCGCAAGAACGAAAACTCAGCCTCCTTCGATCTGCTGAAGAAGGGCAACCGTATCACCGTGGAGGGCTATTTCAAGCCGGAGGAATACGAGAAGGACGGTGCAAAGCACCAGATTATCACCTTCGTAGCCACCAAGGTCTCTACCGGCGACGAAGAGAACACAGATACACAGGAGGCTTAGCGAAGCCTCCTTTTCCCCTTTTAGGGATGCAAAATCAATGCAAAATTTTAATCTATCTTTGCACAAGGGCCAGATGTGAATCTCGCCCTTTTTTTTATGCTCCTGAATTTGTCAGGATTTCTTCGAAAACTGGCATTTTCAAGGCATCCACCTCGAAAACGACCTCACAGAAAGCCCGCTGTGGCCATAACGGGCAGTCGGCGATATAGTAATACCCCCGAAAATCGGGCAAAACGAAAATTCCTGACAGCCGATTTTGTATCAAATCTGCTAACTTTTTAGCAAAAAACACTAAAAAAACGAATCAAATCTGCTAACTTCCGTATCATTTTTGATACATCCATCAGCCGTGCACACTCACTCCCGGCACAGCCCCATTAACGGACACGGCCCACTCCTGGCATCTGCTAATGTGCTATCCTTGCTCATTCCCGGCAGCTCATAGAGCTTGGGGAACCATCCCGGATGGCACGTCAGCTGCTTTGGTCGCCGTCCGATGTCTGTCAGTGTGGCCGCTGGGTCGCCAGTACTTCCTTCTGATGGGACTTGAACACTTCCGCTTGCATCCGACACCGCCATTGTCTCTTTTCTGCCTGAAAGTTCATGAATATCTCTCTTCGGGGTTCCGGCTCGACGGACACCATTCTGCTCTGCAACCGTAGAGTAACGTCACGTCCTGATAGCGGACGGCGATCTGCTCTGTTAAGGGAGAATGTGCCTGGTACAGTCACACACACCCTGAACAGTGGTTCATACATCTTCATTCCTCGATGTCTGCACCAGCGCAAAACGCTGTCTGCTGGCCGTAACATCACACTCCTTATTGCTGGGCTGAATGGTTATTCCTGTTTGTCACCCTACCTTGCGAGATGTCCACGGACTTTCCTGGCAGGAGCCACTGGTGACAGCCGGATGCAGCTTACTGAAGCAACCCGTCAATGCTTGACGGCACCCGAAACGGGGTGGGTGTCTTTTCTGACTTATCTTCGTCCTGTCCATGTGTTATTTCCACCTCATAGGGTTCATAACGCTTTCTGACGAGTCCTTTTCCCTTGCAAAGGTAGGGCAGACCGTTGCCACACCAAGAACCGTGCCTATTCAGGGACAAATTTTCCGGCAGCCTTCCGCAGATTGTACCAATCTGGGTATTCCATGAAATTTCTCGCAGAATTTCTTGGCTTAGTCCCCTTGGTGTCCGCTACTTTGATACCAGCAAGGAAAAAGACTCAAAGCGATACGAAGTCGATGACGACTGAAAATTTTGAAACACACGGCTGACTTTGATAAGAAAAGACACCTAAAAGGAAAAGATCTTAAGCTCCATTCAGCCGATAACTTCAAACAACAGCGTCACAAACAATATTCACCAAAACCGCAGCCGACGGGATAGAAACAGGCAGAAAAAGTATGGCAAAAATAAAGATTTTCTCCGTAAGTATTAATCCTGAAAGTTACGATGTCAGGAGTATTGCCAATATGACGTATGACGAGGCAAAACAATTCTTTGAACATGATGACACAAACTGTTGCTGTTGTTGTCGGAATATTGAGGTTGACCAGACCAAGGAACACGAAATTACTTTTCATGCCGACGGCGTACGCAATGGCGATGGCAGTGACACCATGTTTAACTGGTTGAAAGTTGTGAATGAATAAACAGGTAACGGGAGCCTAACCAACTCCCACTAAATACAAAAAGCATGGAACATCTGACTAATTTCGAGCTTATTCTTGTTGGCGCATCGATCGCCACCTTCTGTTTCGGCTTCAACGCCTTCATCAAGAATGTATTCCTGCAGAACTTCAACACTCACAAGTCATGATAACCAATTACGGACAAGAACGTGCAGTCGGCGAAGTCTGGATAGACTCGATCGACGGGGCGAAGGTTATCACCGTTGCCGGTACTGGCTGCAAGGACTGTGCCTTTGCCACCTTTGCCGGTGGTGCCATCCCTGCTGTGCCTCTGACCGCGCAGATGGACGGGATGTTTACTTCAAGTTGATTCATTATGTGCCGGAAGCCAAAGCCCCACCTCTGA
>CACYKX010000057.1 GCA_902775075.1 uncultured Prevotellaceae bacterium
CTCACGCTTTATCCCGTATATCCAACTGCATGAGTTTGAAGGTTTGCTTTTCAGTAACGTTGATGTATATGAAAGGGTGATTCCCAAGGGAGATCTAGTTGGCATAGAGGAGTTGAAGCAGACAGCTGCGACATTTGATAATCCGGAGCTGATTAACAATTCGCCTGAGACATCGCCATCGCACAGACTGGAACGTATTGTAAGAGGTTACGACAAGGTGGTGTATGGCAACTATCTGGCTGAGAGCATCGGTTTGAGCAAGATTCGTGAGCGCTGTCCACGATTCAACCAGTGGATAGAGAGTTTGGCGAATGTGCGGGATTTGTAGTTGAGGGTGCCACGGGGACAAGGGTGCCACGGGGACAGGTCAATGGCATCACAGTTTTTGTATCAGTCCACGTCCAACACCCGTCAATCTTTCCAGTTGTCTGTATGATGCTCCTTTGTCCTTCAATTCTTTCAACACCTTCCTCTTTGATTTGTCTTCAAGCACCTGAAAAGCGCTGCTGTTCGTTACACCTACCATCTCTATAATCATCTGCCAAACTTGATCGTCCGAGGGTCTGCTTCTTGATGAATCTTCAATATCTAAACACCTAACAGTATCTGGCAACATCTCATTCATCAAATCATTCAATTGCTCATATGGTTTCCGCCTTAATACTGTAGCTGTGTCGCAAATTTGGAAAACAGAGTCTACGCTTCCATCATACTCACCCCAAGAGCTGAATTCATATTCCCTAACATGTTCAACGATGCCTGCTTTCACTGGATTTTGGTGAATGTAGCGCAGCAAAGTAGTGAAGTAAGACATGTCATTTACCGGCTCTGACTTGAAGCGTTCTTTGAACAGATGGCCATCGCGACCGTACTTCCTGTTATAATAATACACATAAGAGCCTGCAATGCGCTTAATTGTCTCACCTACCCTTTCCTCACGCTCACGAATCAGTAAATGAAAGTGGTTTGACATAAGGCAGTATGCATAATAGGTACAATTAATACCTGATGGAGAACCATCCTCATCATAATGGACACGCATACGATCGAGAGTTGCAATGAATTGATAATAGTCTTCAGGCTCTTCGAAGATATTCTGATGATTAATGCCACGCATCATCACATGAAATATACCAGTGCTAGATTCCTTTCGCGCCTGCCTTGCCATAAATACAATTCAAGTATGCTTATCGTGTCAATTTAAGCAGATGCCACTGACCTGTCCCCTGGCATTTTAAGTATTCCTTACTACCTGCCTCAATCTCCATTAACCTTGATCCCTTAACCATGAACCATAATTGCCTTCTGTTCCATTCCGTCCTCACTCATGTGAGCAAGACAGAGATAAATTCTTTTGTTTTTCATATCTTTGTTACTATCTTGTTTCTCTAATTCTATCTATCAACACCTTGAAATTTGTGCTACTTAAATTATTCAACGAATCTGCATTTACCCAGTCAACATATCGTTTAAGGGAAGGCAGAAAACTGAAAATCTTTCTGACCTCCATGAGTTCCTCTTCTATTGGTGCTACAATTTCCGAATCAAACTCTTTCAGGTCTTCTACTTCCTCTTCAAGTTCGTCTATTTGCCTTTTCCAATGCTTTACAAGTTCCTTATAGAAGCTCCTTTCTCGGATGGAGTCATCTACAACAACCGGTAATATCTTTTTTTGCCAGTCCGTATGCTCCATGATACCAGAAAGCTCGTACATACAGTTCTTGGAGAGCATATACTGCCTGCTGAATACCACGACAATTGTGTCACCATTCCTTATGGAATCCATAAATTCCTTGATGTTATCCATATAGTTACAGTCCTTCTTATCCCGCTTATAGGCTATACCATTCTGTTTTAGCACAAAACAGAAATGATTTACAATATTATCGGAGTTCTTCTCCCAACTATATGAAATATACACCAGTGACACCTCGCCATCATTTTGTTCTATAGCATCATTCATATCTGCTTGGTTCATCATATCTATGACTTTTTCAATACTCTTTACAGGAGAATGATTCTCGTAGTATTTGTTCTCAAACTGTATCAAGTAGCGGTTTAGATACTTATAGTAAGCATCCTTGCTGATAAGTCCTCTAATTACTCTTTTCACCTCATTCAGCGATTCTTCATTCTGAACAGCTATCGTTTCCAATGAAGTGAGAATACTGGCATTAACATGGTCATAATTATATTTATGCTGGTGACAAATATCCAACACTTGAATCAATAAGGTTGCCGCGTTGACATCAGAATAACAGAAGTTATACTCCCGATAGTCATCTAACAGTTCTGAATGTTCTACTATAAACGAAAGAGCATCTAAACTTCCTATGGCAAGAAGGATACGTAATGCCTGTTTTTGTTTATATCCTTCCAAAGCACTAATACGAGGCTCCAGTTTATCTATCACCCAAGTTATATCACCCAAATCTCTGCATATGGTAGCATATACAGCCAATTGTTGTGACGTTTCCATCTTGTCAGATGCAGCCTTTATCTCATCTACCATGATACCAGACTTTAGCATCTGTTCAGTAAGATATTCATCACTTTTACAACCATTCGTAATTAAATCAAACACCAACTGATAGCCCTCAGATATCCGGTTTTTGATAACATATTCTGCCATCCTAACACCAGTACTACTTTCCTTCCATCTGTCAGTATTTCTCAGCAAACGTACTACGTGATGTCCAAGCTTGTCCAGCCCGACTTTTTCTTCAATATACTCAAATAGTGTATAGGACTCATTAAAGCCCCTGCCTACATCCTTTGATACAGATAGTTCTGATAATGGAATCAGCTCTATCAATGTGTCTTCATCGACGGTGAAATGCCCTTCAAGCATCAGTTTTAGGGCAGCTTCTTCATATTCCCATTCACATCTAATACCTTTGCCAATATCCTCAACTATATTCTTCGCAGTAGCAACCATACGCTCCCTTGCTTTATCATCGAGAAGAACAGTCTGCATGGGCATGTGCATAGTATTCCTCACTACCATCATGAAGAATGAATCATAGACAGTCTTGTCTTTAATTGCTTTTACAATGTCTTCACGAGAAAAAGCTCCATTCCAACTGATATACTGACCATAGAACTGATATACATAGCTGTTCCAGGGATTTTCATCATCTTCCTTCAGCACTCTCTTCAGTCCGTCCCGGCTATCAGTTTCTGTTCTGTCAAGGACTTCCAATACGCGCTGCTTGAACACGTCATAATCAGCAAGACTGTCGAAATGGCTTTGCTGACGTAAACGGCTTTTCTTCTCAAATTCGGTCTCAGGGAAGAAATTCTGGTATTTCTCCCTGGCATAGCTCGCAATCTCCAAATATGGACAAGCATTTAACCATCCGGCCCACCCCCTGTCAACATCATTGTTCGGATCCAGTTTTCCGTAGTAGTCGTCCAAGTCCTCTTTCGTTATCCAAAGGCCGGTCTTTAGAAATAACCTTTTTATATCAGCCCTACGTTCAAAGTCACCAAGATATGTCTTGCCTATTTTGTCAAAACCGGCTTTCTCTGCTTTTGCATTTCCTGTCTCTTTATAAAAATCCCTATAAGCAACGAGAACGTCCTGATGCTCATTGTCATGATGATACAAGTCTGGGAACGTCCTTAGATAAGATGCTTCTATCGCGTCCAGAAGAGACGGGTAATTCGCCTTATTTATCAGTCGTGCCGCCTTTTTAAGCAGACTTTCCACCATTTCCTTATAACGCGACCATTGACTGTCATAAAAGTACAGATAATTCTTAAATTCGTGCCTTAGAACTTTCTCTATACCTTCGGCGTTTTCTACTGCCGCCAGAGCTGCATATACCTCATCCCTCGAAACAACATGAGTAGTGCTCCCTTTACGTTGATCCTGTACATAGTTTTCCTTTTCCAGTATATAATCTACATATTCATCAACCAAATCGGACCTATGTATTAGCTGAATCATCACTTTGATGGCATCATAGTTAGTGCTGTCCTTGAACAGCTCGTAATATCGACTTACATATTTCTCCTTATAGAAGAATTCGTTCCCTAAATATAAATATTGCAAGTCCCCTGTTGGTTCCTCCTTCAGGTTCCTCATGGTTATACCATCCAGAACGTCCAACAATTTGTCAAAGACATCCTCTGAACTTTGCTCAACCACCGTCCAATTGAGAAAATAGCACATACACATAAGATCTGCATAATATGCTGTGCCTGGCTGTGCTTCTTTCAGTTCATCAGCGATATATTCAACTGTTGTTTTTGACTGACCGAATTTGAGCATATCCTTATAGTCGTCCGCAAGGATATTCGACATTCTTATACCCAGATTCTTGTATTCCTGCAGGATACTAATGAAGATGTTATCTCTTGTATCTTGGTCTAACGAACTACTATCAGCATATATAATCAGATCCATGCTGGCAACCCTCAGCCAATCAATATTCTCTTGTATCTTATCCTTTTCATCGTGACCATACATGCCCATCCAGAGCATAATAATGTTATACCACTCTGGCTTGATTCTTCCATTCGGCAGTGAAGCCAATTGTTTGGCCTTCGCAAGTCCTCTGCTATGTAGATAGGTTGCAGTCAACCATTCCCTGAAGGCATTGTGCGAAAAGAAAAAAACATCATTCTCAAATTTAATGATAGAGTATCGCCTACATTCTTCGATTTTCTTTTTGTCATCATCCAGACATTTGCTAAATTCCAACTCAGTCAGCGTCTGCCTATTCATCAGAGACATCGCTACGGCGACCCGCTCCAGCATAACAATCATCTCCTCACTGTTTGCACGGTATTCAAGAAGAGTTCCCTTTTCCTTCTTTTCCTTTTTATAGCTTTGTTCTATAAAGAGTCTATACAGGCCATTCCTGTCTTTTGGCAACTCTTTATCCTCTTTATAGGCATCTATTAGTACGTTCAGGAAGAAGGGCTGTTTTGCAAAATCTACCAATTCTTGCTCTGCTATCATCTTCCAAAGTACATTCCCTCTTCCAACTTCATTGTCAATATGTGCCTTAATGTCCTCATAACTCATACTCTCAATGAACAACTCATGAAAGGCATTCAATTGATCATCCCGTCTATAGTTGCTTCTGCACGACAGCACCATCTTCATGTCGGGATTGTCATGGGCATACGAGTTAATGGTCTTCAGCAAGTCCTCCCTCTCTTTGCCATTTATCTCATCCAAAGCATCTATAATAACAACAACTTCTTTCCCGTCAATCCATCTGGATTGCGGCATATCATCTTGTTTAAGGTCATAGCTTGACTTCACCTCATAACTGACAGGCATAAACAGACCACTTTCTTGTAGCTCCCAACAAAGGTTCTTTAGCTCTGTGGTCTTTCCTGTCTGTGCACCGCTATATACGATAAACTTGTTCTTCTCCTTATTCAGTTCGCTTGTAACGTAATCAGCCAGTGTATAACGCTCCTGATTCTTCAAAAGATAACGAAGGAAGTTATTACCATCCCGTTCATCAGTACAGTATCTGCGTATATATCCTTCTACCGGTTTGTGTTTCAATAGTCCTTTCTTTGGACGGCCTGCAACAGTGGTGGTCATCCTACCAAGCATCTCATCAGCCTTAACATGCAGGCCACGAATTAAATCATTATTCTCATGGGCGGTGTCAGAGATAGCATCAATTTTCTGTTCCATGATGAACTTATAGCATAATTCGTTATTCCTTAACTCGTTAGCCCACAGTTCTATCAGTTCCCGTTCATTGATGTGCTCTTCACGCTGGAGATATTTCTTTAAACTTTCCAAATTTTGGAACAGTCGTATAGACATGCTTCTCCTGATGCCATCGTTCTTGCACCATCTCTTCAGTGCTTTCTGATAGCAACGTTCCAGTTCCTTTTCCAGTGAGGTGTCCTTTACGAAATGACTCACTGCTTCCTTGACTGTCGGAAAGTTACTGGCTACTAATGATATTATGAAATACTCAAAAGCTCCCATATCGTACATTTTCCCAAATCACATTATATCCCTTTTCATCTTATCGAAGCATCTATGATTATCCTTCGAGTATCCAAGTCCAAATATATCCTCATGGACCTCATCCTTGGTCTTATGTAGCATCTTTGCTATTTTTTCCAGGTTTGATGCAGGATATTTCCTCTTTAGGTCAAGCAATCTGAGTGCTTCTCCCTTGTGGTACTCATATCGTTCCTCTAAATGGAACAACTTGGCATAAGCTTCATATTTTCCTCTTGCAACAATCTTCATGGCATAGTTCTCACGGTGTTTCATGAAGCCACCAGTACAAGCTTTAGTCTGAACCACCTTAAAATATATATTCTTGTCTGCATCAAACTGTTCACTACATGGTGCAACGCTCATCAGGTCTGCGTCGCATGCTGCAAGGGGTTTCTTGTGCTTCAGCCTCTGATTACATACTGGACACGACGGCACAAAGTTATGAAGAGAGAGAGCTGTTATAGGGCAATCACTCTTTGCGATGGCATGGTCAAGATCGAACTGAGACTTCGTGCTGGCATCGTCCACATAAGGATTAATATATGCCATATCGCAGTAAAAACATGTATGCACATTCAGCACATCCATCTTTTTCTGGAAAAACTGTGAAATGACTCTTTGATGGGGCTTGCATCCTTTTGCTCTATAGTCATAGTTGAAAACCTTCCTCTTTAGATAGTTCTTGATGGTACTCAACTCTCTTCTCTCAGCTTCAGTCCTGTTTGGGAGATTCCTGAACTGCTGTGAAATGGCTACAAGCTCTGCAAATGAGGCCTTCATGATTTCTGCAGCAGAACAGGTGAACACCGCCAATACTTGATGGCGGCTCTTATATTGCGACCACAGCCGTTCTATATCCGCCAAGTCTCCAAACTCCGCAATATAGTCATTAGCCAAGCTGTCCCACGCAATTCCTTCTGGATATACCTTTCCTGTCATCTCTCATCCTTTTCTGCTAACGCCTTCAGCTCTTCTAAATGCTTCTGCGCTCGCTCTATTTCGTCGCGCAGTCTTTCTGGCATATACTCCGCGACCATTTCATAGTACATCCGATTCAAATCCTGCTTCAGATAGCTGTCAGCAACCATGTCTTTAAGCAGTCTAAAGTCTTTTTCCAGACGAGAGAACTGGTCTCTATCCTGAGACTTCATCGTGGGATTCTCCTTTTGCTCCATATACTCTCTATACAGTTCAACCATTTCACTGATTTTCCCCAAGGCAATTCCTCCAATGGTTTCATTTAAGAAGAAATGGTCATCCAATAAATCATAGATATTGGCAGCAAACGATTCTTTCATTGGTTGTCTGCCCTCTTTCGAGAGATACAGTACGTTTCTTCTACTAACGTCAGACAGTATAAACGGTGAGTGTGTCACAAACAACAAATGAATGCCCTTAATGTGACGCAACTGCGCCCTTTCTATCTGGTTAAGGAAATAGGCAATAAGCGTTCTCTGATATTCGGGATGGAAATATAGCTCCACTTCCTCCATGATTACCGTCACATAGTCGTACTCGATTCTGTCAGTCTCTGTAGCTCGGTAATCCAGGTTCCTCAGATGATACACCAGAGCGCCAGATGAATTGAGCCTTTGTTGTTGTCCCGAACTGAGTGACGACAAGGGAAATTGGTTGCCGCCAGTGTCCATCAGCATAATCTCTCCTTTGAACACTGGGGGTGGTAGTTTTTTCAGCATAGAAGACAGACTTTCACCTTCATTATGTATTTCCTTTTTCAGTTCAGAAAACGGTATCAGCCATTTATAGCCCTCAGGTGACCATAAAATAGGTTGCGCATTGTACATACTACCCTTCCGCTCTTTCAGATAGTTGATTGTCTGACGCAGTTTAAGGGTTGTATAGTCATCTTTCCGGAGGATACTTTCAATGTCCCTTTCCAAAGTTTTCTTGATACTATAGTTTGGCCAGTTTAGTTTCATAGCATCACAAGTAGCATCATAATGATAAGAGGCTTTCTTGTATGGTTCATACGTAGATAGTATCTCGATAACTTTGTATGGGATGTATAGTATCGCCTTGTTTGCCGGATTATCCAAGTCCCGCAAATACTCATCAAGCGACTCGTTTAGCTCCACCACATTGATTTCCCGGAGTACTTCCCAAACAGCTAGTAACAAAAGTAGGCGATACAGTTGTGCATAGTTCATCCATCTTAGATTTCTCCCTGGCATGAAGAAACGCATCTCCTGTATCAAGTCAAATGGGTGATCGTATTTCTCCTCTTCGTATGCTCGCGCTATAAAGTCAACATAACCTGCAAGATCAGTATAACCATGCTTTGGAGTATGGTCAACTTCATAACTCGATAGCCAATTGACGAGAGCGTCATTCTTTTCCAGGATCTCGTCCAAAGTTGAAAAGAACTCATGAAAATTGCCAAGAAGTTCTTTTGCCGTTTCCATTGGTTCTGAACCTTCGAGGTCTTCCATTCGACACTCATCATCGGCCACCGCCTCAAAATAATCCCGAAGGGTAACATCTAGCATCTTCGAACTATTTTCCAGTGAGAATCCAAAGCCAAAGGCTTCAATCCCCTCACTCACTATACGTTGCTCCCTTTCATTTCCAGCATCTGTGAAGATTGCCATCAGCCGCTGTATCGACAGCCCTAGCTCTTTGTTTACATTGATGTTCCCATCTGTCCTCATCGGATTGATGACCAATGGTGTCTGATAAGAGTCATTCTTGTGGAATAGTCCGTCCAACCAGCATCCATTGCCATTTGATTCAAATGCAAAATGCAGTGAATTATAGGAATAAAGGGCATAATTTACTACAAGGGTATAGAACAGTTTCTGTCGATGATCATGCCGCAACTTTTCAAGTTTTTGACTATCACCCCGCTCCGAAAGGTCGATTTCCTTGTCTTCCTCATACCATTTCAGTCCATCCTCATCACACCTGATGCTGTAAATTACATCATCAATCTCATAGAACATGGCTGCACTCATCTTTGTGACAAAACGCAGTGATTCCTGTGAAGCCTTAAAACCCGAAACATAGGCAAAATTATTGATTAGGCGTAGAATCAATTCAATGACGGTACTTTTCCCTTCTCCATTCCTGCCCACAATAGCAGAGACCTCTACACTAATTCTTCTTCCATCAAGTCCTTGAACATCATACAGTCTGAGTCCCTCATCAGCTTTGCTTACCCGTCGGACAAAATGCGTCCCAGGCACATCCTCGTACCCCTGAAAGAAGAAATAAGTCGTGTAAGGCATCAATACCTTGCTTAAGTATTTGGGACTGTCACCCAATACTTTAAGTGCAATAATGCGAAATGTAGACATGGTATTTCGTTAATTCGTTTTCTTCAAATTACTCAGCAAACTCATCAAATTATGATACACGTCCTCTTCTGACATTCCCAAATACCGTAACACCTTTCGGATGTCAGTCCTTTCATTATATGGTGCATCCGTTTCTGTCAAAATCCTCTCTTTTGGCAATTTCTTTAATATCGCCTGACCATTTTTTGACAGGCACATAGCCTCATTCACCGAGAAATAATACCCTCTCTCCAGTATTTTATCAATCAATCCCACAGAACCGCTATACCAATGAAAGATTACATTCTTGATGTCATACTCTGTCAGCAACTCTAATAATTCTTTCTCAGCCCTGCGTGAATGAACACTTATAATTTTCTTCTTCTCTCGCAAAAACGATAAAACATTATGCAGAATACCAATTTGCATCTCTTTGGTACTATATCCTTCTCGTGAAAAATCCAGTCCAATCTCCCCTATATAGGATGTTTCATCAATATAACGTCGAAACAAAGACATTTCCTTTTGCCCTTCCTCCGCCAACATAGGATGCATCCCCAAAGATAGTCTGATATGCCGAAACATCTTCACATGGTCTATACCCATCTGAAAGTGACTCGGCAAATTAGTCATACCGATCACGATGTCACCTGCATCTTCTCTCTCTCTGATATACCGCTCAGGATTAGGCATCATGTCAAAGTGACAATGTGTATCAATCATCATACGCCAAACAATCTTTTTGTTTCTTCCGACGCTTCATCTTTTACCCATTGCTTTATTTCAACTCGGGTCCTCTTTACCACATCGGCATATTCATTCAACAGGTCAAGTCGCAAATGTCCATTCTCTAACAAGCCTCGTCCAATTTCTTTCTTGTCTATATTTCTTCTGATGAAACTTACAAGAGCTGGCATGTCGGGAATATCCATCATGCTCCGTTTCTGAGAGTTGAAAATGTCAGTTCCTACTTTTTCCGATACACCAATTTTATGCAGTGCAGCCCTCCTGTATATGCATGGCATACAAACCCCACAATGTGAAGCATGTGCATCGTCACGTATGTCTTTTCTTGTTCCTCGTTTTCCACAAGAACAAGAATGTAGATAGGTAGCTTTCAACATGTCTATATCCTTACATTTCTCAACCATCTCACCCTTGGTACATAATTGATAGTCATTGATGATATGATGGTTCAACGCAACAGAGTGAAGGAATCGCTCCATTAGTTCAAGGAAATGCGGATGGGTAGTTCGAGTGCTACAACTACTGCGCCTTGATGGTGTCAGAGGGTAGTTCAGCGAAATGGTTCCATTCTCTGGAATATGAACTGGCATCGTTGAGTCGATAGAATCTGCTACCAATATTGCCATACTTAGGAACAAAAAGGACCTTGATCGAAGGGTGGTCTCTTTCTCGTATGAATCACCATTTATAGCATGCTTACTCATATCAACCCTTGTGGGTAGATAATGATAATGTTGATATTTCTTCTGCAATTCACGCAAAATTTCCTCTTGATCCGTTTTTGCGCCCTTGAACATCGAGTCTGTATGTGACACTAGACATACATTGTCTGATGACATTGCCAACTGATTGATTGCTCCTATCAAAGAGTCCATTCCACCAGAAAACAGATTCACCGCCTTATGCTTATCACGAAAGCTGTCCTTATACACTTTTTGGTGTTTCCCTGGTTTGTACATTCTGTTTAGAGTACGACGCTCAAAGAACACGTGCCACAAATCGCCTGTAAGAAACTTCAATGTTTCTTCTAATTCATTTTTAGCAGCAAAAAAGCAATCAGGTTTCTCTACTGGAAAAACAACTTCGATTTCTCGACTCCACCCGTCAAAACCAATATTCTCTCGTGGCAACAGAATATCTATACCATATACAATGCAGGAAATGACAAACAGATCAAAAGCCGTTCCTGATTGTACTTTAGTAAACTCATACAAGTTCCTATAGTCGATGTTCATGGCCACCGATGTCCTAGGCTCATCCCCATAGTTTAAGACGATAGAAGAAAAACCGTATGGAGTCTGAGGGTGTGACAAAGATACTTCAACCTTCATAGTCCTCAAATGCCTTTAATGTATCACGAAAGATGTCTTGCATCAGTTTCTTTCCGTATTCTGAATTCCAGTCCACTTTACTCAAATCCCTGTGCTTGGAGATGGTCTTGGTCTTCTCCACTATATAGTCTTTCAGGTCTTTATAGAAATTGTCTGTTTCCCTGATGCCTTTTTCTTTTATTAGCTTTTCATAGAAATCGGTACACAAATGCTGGTATAGATAGTTCCCGAAATACTTTACCAGGATCTCTTCAACTCCAAACTCCCTGATGGCAGCATCAAACTCATCACCCAGTTCTTCTACGGTTTCAGCTTCCGCTCCAATCTCTTCAAGTAGTTCTCGCATAGCTGCTTTGGCTGCTAGTTCATCGAGTGTGCCTGCATTCTCAGCACAATGCTCTAGGATAAGGTTAATAGCTTCGTCAGCATCCTTTACCTCCACCCCATCAGCCAATTGCCCCAAGGCACTACCGAATCCGCTACTCTGAGCACTACCGATAAATGAACCGAATCGCTGTGCTGCCCTTACTCCGGCACGCCCACCAGTATTTGAACTGCCAGACGATGCACCATGCGACCCTCCAAGATGAGCCACAGTGTGCGACATCACGTTACCAAGAGACTGTTTGGTAGGATGACCGCCATTAACAGCCTTGGTAATGGTGCTGCTCAGAGTACTCCAGGTCGGAGTTCCTTTCATTCCCCCGTATGATTTCGACGTACCCATTGCTAATCAATTCTTCAAGTCCTGATATTCAGAGTGATTCTCTGCTATTCTGTTTACGATTTCCTTCAGCGCTGGTTTACTTTTTATGTTCACAGCCTTACACATGGCTCTGAACTCGCCACCACACGAACAACCTTCACCTATCATAAGTTCAAATAGGTTAAACACCTGCTTTCTTTCTGCGTTATTAGCAACGGCACGCTTCGACAGTTCGCTGTACAATTCATGTTGAAGACTCTCTTGCAACCCCTGCACATCGCCCTTTATCTTATTGCGTATAAGGTTCTCTGCCTGTCCCTTAACTATAAGCGAAGTAATGATGGTCTTAACGATTGGCGGTGTCATAGCATTTGACATAGATTCTAGCCTGTCACGCGAAATCCAATAGTAATCCCTAAGGTCTATGTTGGCCAGGCTCGGTTCAGATTCAAGCCAAGTCACCATCTTTGCCTGCTTCCATTCCTTATACTTTTCCGCTATAATATGTCCACCGTTATCTTGCCTCATCTCCAGTTCCTTTAACTGTGGAGAATATCCCTTATTCTGCGACTGCCACTTATATAACTCAGCAAACCTATTGGGCTCAGCATATTCAAGTATCATCAACTTGGCAAGCACGTCTACCTTAAAGTCCGCCAGTTTAGCCACATCTGCTAACTTAGTGCGCAGGACAAATGTATTAAGAAACCGTTTTATTTGTCTGGGGTTGCCATCCAGATTGCCAGCAATCAATGGTGACAGTTTAGATATAAGAGAAACTTTTTCTTCCAGTCTCTTTTTAACGTCTTCGTCTGAAATAGTTTGTTTCACTTCTTCTATTCCAAAAACACTGTATCGGTCTTTCTTGCGGAACTCTTTAAATGCGGTAATAACTTCCCCCATGCCTTTTTTCCCAAACTCTTCCTCGCAGAACAATAATGTAATATAAGTCTCAACTTCAGAATCCGACAACTTAGGCAATGTATAAGGCACTTGTATCAGTTTTTCCAGATAATCTACCACCACACGCTTATTTTCCTCCGCATCATCTCGTGCTATCAAGTCCTTATAACGATGACGTATGGCATCCCTCACGATTCTCGGATCTGCCCCAATCACAAAGGCACTGTTATCCACATTCAGAAATAGTTTTATGGCTTCAAGATTGTCTATAATCCTGTCCGGCAGACATCTGTCCAAATCATCGATCAACACTATCAGTTTACTTATACCTGCTTCATCAAGAAGTTCCTTGAAGTCATCTCTGAACTTACGTACCACTTGATATTGCTCTTCAATACTGGGTTGGGAGCCTTCTTTAAAGTATTTCTCTTTGAACTTATCATAGTCTAAGTCCCTCACCGCTTCTGCAATTTTGGCAGGGTTTCCAGAAAGCCCCTTAATCCATTCAAATATTTGTGGCCCAAGACTTAACCCTCCAGTCAAAGAAGCTGTTACCAATGGGATCGCTACATTCTTCACACCAAAACCGATAGTGCGCATCCAGTTTACCGACTTGGCAAGAGTGGCTAACTTGTCCTTTGCCTTTTGAGGCAGCGACTTATTATCTTCAAAACTCTTCAAGATAGCTTCTATCAAAGCAGCTTTTGCATCATCATACCCCTCGAATACCCATCCGTTGAACTGGAGACACATCGTAGTCTTATTCTCTTCTGCGTCATAGGCATTCTTCAACGATTCCATAATGCTCGATTTGCCGCTCCCCCAATCTCCAAATACTCCTATGGTGATAGGAAGCATCTCAGGTTCATCAATTAGCCCCTTTATCAGATTTGCATGGACATCAAAACCAAGATAATCATTTACTGCTATATTGTCTGACCACATATCCTTATGTATTTTTTTGTACTTTTACAATTTCATTTACATACTTCATCTTCTTCCCTAGCACAGTACTCAAAATCATCTAGAAGCCCTTTGTAAATGATTAACTGCTGCAGTAATGTGGTGAAATTCACTAACTATCAAGAAACCAACTAGGCACCCCACCGTATTATGCTTCACATCATCCAACTCCAAGAAGCCTATCATAAAGTGAAGCTGTAGTACCTCTGTATCACCTCCCCAGCATATTCCATCTTCTTCCCCAACACCGTACAGAGTATCATCTGTATATCCTTGATGAAAGAATAATGACAGTAATAGTAGTAGTTCAACCGCACCTTATCAGCTTTACATCCCTTCATTATTTTACAAACAATGTATACTCTATTATTAGCGTTATAAAACCAATCAAGAGTTGTATAAAAAAATTATAAGAACAATTGTGCATCTTTCCAGAGCTATCGTCTTTTGACATTTTAAAGTGCTTTGAAATAACAACAGTTGGTTCATATTGCTTGATAGGCACGAATGAAGCAAAAAACATCATAATACCTATACATATTAAAAAAATAGGGTTAGCCGACATTTCTACATAATTGCACAATCCTAACACACCGAGACCTACCAACGCAATACCTGCTGGTCGCAAGATCCACAAGAAAACAAATATAATAAGTGCAAATGTCGCATATAAGTACTCTCCTATAACAGCCAAAATCGCAGATGAGGAATTCGCCGCAACAGGGTCAATCTTAGTGTGACACGAAGTAAGAAGCCCAACGGATAAAATAGCTAAAGTGGCGACAGCAATGGAAGATGTCATCATTCTGCTGACAGATTTCATAGTATTTTTCATAATTAACCCATAATCAGGCCAACGTGTACCGGAAGAAGCCTTCATTTTTAACTTTTAACTGATTAAAATCCTAGTGCTTAAACTCCGTTTTGCCTGCCTTGAAATATTTATAATTCAAATACGATTATAGTTTCAATTACATCTGATGTCGCTAACCTGTCCACCTGGCACGCAAAGGTAAGAATGTTTGTTTTTCTGCTCAAGAGCAGGTTTTTTGCCTTCCAAGAGTATTAACATGACGAAGGCAGGTGCAGGAATACAGAGAATTTGGACTTGTAAACTGTAAACAATAAACTCTTTAAACTGACTATAAACTTTAAACTATAAACTTTAAACTTTACAAAAGTGGTGTTTTTCCTGTTTTTGTTCCAATTCTTTTCGTCCTTTTCGTATTTTTCGATGTTTACGGAATCAAAAAATTTGTGATCTCTGTGATTTTTGTGTAACCTCTAATAGTTATCGTTTGGGTTATCGTCAAGGTTGTTTTTTAACCATGAACCCTTAACCCTTAACCGTAAGTATTCCTTCCCACCGCTTCTCAACAACGCTCCAATCAACAATCTGCCAAAGCGCAGCAAGATGAGCAGCCCTCCGATTCTGGTAATCCAGATAATACGCATGCTCCCAGACATCAAACGTCAACAGCGGCTTCAACCCCTTCTGAATAGGATTAGCCGCATTCGCCTCCTGCGTAATCACCAAGTTGCCATCAGCATCTGCCGATAGCCATACCCAGCCAGAGCCAAACAGACCTACGCCTTTTGCTTCAAACTCA
>CACYKX010000058.1 GCA_902775075.1 uncultured Prevotellaceae bacterium
AATCAACAAGAATCTCACATTCAGAGTAGCCCGTTATACTTTCGCGACGCTGGCGCTGATGAATGGCGTCCCCGAGGAGACGATTGCCGTGATGCTTGGGCACAGCAGCACGAGATACGCCCAGATCTATGCCCAGATGACCAACAAGAAGGTGCTTGATGACATGGACAAGTATGGTGGCAGGCTCAAAAAACTAGGACTATGATAATGGCAGTCTGACGCCCCTGAGAGGATAAGAATGAATTCTGTAATCTAATAAATTTGCGAATGCCTATAGTGTTGAACCTGCATTTGGAGGATGACAACACTATAGGCTTAAGTATATAGTATATAATTTTTATTATATGGGGATTGTCTAATTTTCTGTAAGTTACGCACAAAATCTGGTAATCCTGCATAAAGTAAGACAAAAGGTTTGTGTTACTGTCGTTAGTTATGTTAGCAATATCATACCGTAGCAAATTTCTGTGGCAAACCACATATTTTCCTATAACAGCAAATAATCTAAATGAGATATTACTAGCCCTTCAATCGTTATGTCTTTTCTTGTCCAATGTAGACGCAAAGTATTTTTTTGCCAAGTCAAAGAGCCGGTCGGAAGTGATATTAGCAATACCTTTCCTTTCTATTTCAGCATACTCCTTTCTGCTCTTGCCAATGACGAACTTACGTTGCGCACCATCGATATTAGCCATCAGATGATAGTTGCCTTTATACGTCTGCTCGATTCTAATATCTGAAATCCTGTGGCCATTGACCTCTGTGGAAATAGATTCTGTTGGCTTATCATACTCACCCCATGCACTCAGATGATCGAGGATGGTAGACTCCACACGACCGACCCATCTTGCGCCTACGCCGTTTTTCTCTGCTGTCGGACGAAATTGCTTCAAGGCTTCAGCCACTTCCCTTATAATTGCATTGGGCCTTTGTATGCCGTTGTCATGTGCAAAAGCCACGGCATCCTCCCTGCTGAAACTGCTGAGTTTGGCACGCATGAACAGGCAATGGCTTTCATTAGGAAGGTTGCCTCCCAAGTCCAGCACATAGGTGAGGTCGTAGGCAGGAGCGAGTTGCCATGTCCCGTCTTCACTCATGATGAAAGAGAAATTCTTATTATGGTCATCAGTATTGTTGGCAAGAATATTGAACACCATACGTCGGAACACCTCCTGACAGTCCGACTCGGGCAGGTGGAGCCTTCTACAAACAGCCAGCAACTTCTCATAGCTATCCGCATCTGGACACAAGGCTGCAAGAGTCTGTGTAAAGACTTTCTTTCCGTTTCTGCGGTCAAAGCGCATGGTCATAAAATGACTATTGCCATTAACGGAATACAGACGTGACGGCATCATGTCAATCCCAGCTTTCCTTGCGAGTTCATAATAGGTCATCTCAAGCTCTGCCGAGCTGTATTCTGTATTGCCGAACTTCAACAGATAATAGTCGTAATCCTCCAGCCCCGCTATCTGACCACTGCGTATCTCTCCGCTGTTTCTGTTGATTGCAATGATTGCCTTGGGCTGTCTTCCTCCCGCGGAGGTGCCGACGGTTAGCAACGACTGCATGGTGATAGACTCTCCGGGCATGATGCGTGCGTTTTCTCTTTCTGAGAAGATGCGCTCGGCGAGATCGGTCAATGAGGTCATGTCTATTTTCTTTGGACTTCGTTCTCTAGATGCCTGTGGCTGAAATTCCAAGGCTCCCATACCTCGTTTGCCGATAAACGACAGCTTGTCAAGCGGAGTTATGTCAGCATTGGAAAGATGGTGCTGCTGCCGCCAAAGATCAAAGAGCTGATTACCCCAAGAATCAGGTAGGGAGTCAGCGATAAAAGATGGGAGCCGTTGATAGATCTTTCCATCTTCTCCCCATATGGGCATGTTTGCGTACGTCTTGAGTGGAGCAGCGAGCGGGGCAATGTCAAGACCTTTTCTTATGAAGCGAGGGTTATAGTTGAAGTATGAGAGTCCTCGCCGGGCATCCCAAACAAGCCTGCCTATCTCTTCATCCCATAATATCACCTTAAGTATTGTAATCATAGCGTAGAGTCTTTTGAGTGTCGTATGCGTTGTGTCTGCTTTCCATTCCCTTGCATGAGATAGGGAGATGGCGGTAAGTCGGGCAGCAACTCCTCCAAGGCATTGATACGGCCGACCACCTTCAACAGCAACAGGAATGTTCCAAGCGAGATGTTGTTGGCACATCCGCTCTCAAATTTGTGAATGGTGGTCATGCCGACACCACTCTTCTCTGCAACTTCCCTTTGAGTGAGATTGCAGCGCATCCTGTATTCTCTGAACCTGCTTCCAAGTAGCCGGACTAGTTCCGGTGTTGAATATTCGTATAGATCTGCCATAAGCAAATAACTTTCATCTTAATGATATTTATACCTTATATTTACTACAAATATCATAATGTTGATATTTACAGCGACAAAGATAACCTAATATTTTGAAAGTGCCAAATATTCTATTGATTATTTTTATTTTAACTTGTGGCCTATCTGCTGTTTAATCCGCTTTATATTTATCTCTAATTGCACAACAGGTATATCTTACGAATATCAGTAATACCCATGATGACCTATATGAAATTTGTGACAATAGGCACATTTATAAGGATACACAGGATCTGGATCATCATTATGGTTGAAATTCCAGTCAACTGCAGCCCAAAAAACTAATGTAATATTTGTTGTAGTCGAAAAAAATATCGTAAATTTGCGACAAAATAGTGTTTGATATATGGAGGAGAACATTGGTAAACGGATTGTTAACAATTTAAAGAAGTGCGGAAGGGGATCTATATTCTTTCCGAACAGCTTTGTGTCCTATGGTGACATCAAGTCTGTCTCCAAATCTTTGGAGCGGTTAACCAAAGAGGCTGTTATCATAAGACTTGCCAATGGTATTTACCTATATCCAAAGAGAGACAAGGCACATATTGCACCGACTGGTGCTTATGCCATGAACCTTCTTGGACTATCTACCCAGGTGCCTATGAATGTGGTCTTCCTGACAGACGGATCACCAAGAAAGATTAGGCTTGGTGACGACAAGACAATAACGTTCAAGCATACTGTTCCAAAAAATCTTGCTTTCGTGAACAAGACTATATAAGAGAATAAATGGAGAGGAAGAAATTGTAGACTGTATCAGAAAATATAATTCACATGATATATAACATGGGGCTTACAAATAAATTAACGTTATCAGACATCGAGAGAATCCAAGAAAAAGCTGATAAAGGAGACGCATACGCACAATATGCATACGCAAGAGTTCTGAATGCTTCCAAGGATTTTGATGCTATAAAGATAGTCTCGTATCTGGAAAAATCTGCAAAACAAGGATACAATAAAGCAATGTATGTGTTGACATACTTCCTCTTCTTTGGAGAAGGTATAGAAAAAGACGTAGAACAAGCTGAATATTGTTGTGAAAAATCCGCAATATCAGGTTATATCCCAGCAAAAAGATTTTTATCAATAATAAGAGATTACAAACATCTTACTTCAGAAATGTCTGAACCTTTAGAAGTTTATAAAGCTATATTTGTGGCATTTCAAAGGCATGATATACAACCAATTCTACCACTCCTAGATGAGGATGTTTGCTTCATTGATAGTCTTTTAAGCCCTATTTACGGTAAGGAGAAAGTCGTGGAAGCTTTGGCTGGTAAATTTGAGGAATTAAATAAAGACAACATTAAAGACCAAATAAGTTATATCCCAACTTACCGATATGGAACAATAATAGAACAGTATATAAAGGGATATAGAAGGTCACTTATTCTATGCCGTGTAAATCAAGAAGGCAAAATAGACAGAATCACCAGACAGCCATCTAACTGGGGGCTAAACATGGAGGGGATATATATTAATGCAGGAAGCCAACCTCTTACCCGAACAAATTTACTTATTAAAGATAATGGATATCATAAGGGGCACATGTTTTGTATGAATTGCGGCACATTATCAGAAGATCTTAAATGGGTAAGATGCTCAAAGAATATTCCCAAATTTGGAATAACTTTAGAAGGCAGAATGAGTATCTGTCCAAAATGTCAGAAAGAAGTAGAGTTTATTTTGGAAAATCAAATACTTTGAGTAAATGTTGCAGACATCAATCACTAAATTGGGATTGTTCCTACCGCGTGCGATTGTCAACCGTGTAGGCGAGCCTTGAACTGTCTTATTTGAATGAAAAAAGTCCTTTGGCCCATAGCTATTTGTGAGTCAAAAGACTTAATTAAATTCTTTTATTATGAATACTTTTCCTACATAAAAGCTTTTTCTATATCGTCATATTCGACTTTTTCCCCTTTCATTTCCTTGATAACTTTTCTTGCAATACTTTCCAAATAATATGCTTTTCCATTTCCATGAACGAAGAAGCCATCTTTAATGTATACAGGAGATGGCATCCATGGATTAAATGCATTTTCATCTTTGGCGAGAACTACAAATACTTCGCCTTCTTTTATCCATTCTTTGTCTACTACGACCCCTATTTTCCTAGTAATTTACTCAGCCACTGCTATCGAATAGTCATCGTGAGCGAGCAAGCCAGCATTTTCTAGTTTCCGCATTTTGCTTCTAAAATCAGTATGACGATCAATTAAACTGCATAAAATGCTAGGGAAAGAAAATCTCATACTCATTGCCACACCGACATAATTGCTACTCTTTGTCTTAGCAGCTATAGCATTAGAAATCTCTGCTTTATAAGAATCCTTCTTCGATATTTCATACATCATCAGGATGTAATGAGCCACTGCATCAGTAGCAGCAAAAATTGTTGAATTCTCCGATACATTAAAACGTCCATACTTAAATCCCACTTCATTTAATGGATCTTTATCGCTAATTAAGTATGGGGGCGTGTCAAAATCTGTCAGATGTATAGGAGAATAGCATAGCGAACCTGTGTTTTTATCATAGCAAAAGGCCACACTATCTCCATACGTCATCCATTTCCATTCCGTCTCGCTTGTCTTCCATGCAGCGGCGAGTGTGGCAAAAGAGCCTTCGTCATAGAATTTCTCCAAGAAAAGTCCACCACGTTCTTTTGCCTCTATCTCACACTCATTATAGAAAGGCTCCCAAATGCTATCAACCCAGGCATCTAATTCCTTGAAGGAACTGATTGGAGAAGCCGGAAGCTTCATAAGCAAGTATTTTGACCAGCGATCAGCAAACACGCCTCCGCCACCAGCACCATCGGAAACGGCAATCATATTCTTCTTTGCAATGGCCGCATCCTCATTAAGAGTGTTCTTCTCAAACTTGTGTGTTGATCTTGTATAATAGTTTCTCATTTACTCTGACTGATATTTGTTGGTGTACCTATGTCCATCAACTGTATTAGCGTGGACATATCTGCGTTCACCGCCATGGCAACATGCCTATCATCACTCTTGTCCTTTCTCACTTCTGAGATGGGCTGGTTGTAGCGAAGCGGCAGCAGGCTGGACATTTCATAAAGAGTCTCTCCATATTTATCGCCATTAATTTCAGTCTTACTAATTGGGAATACGACCGAGTCGCCACCATTAGGTACAATGTGAATGTTGAACAATAGCACATTACCATCGTTAGTGAACATAGACTTCAATTCGTTTGAAAGTTGAAGCACATTCTCCTTGGTTGTTCCGTTGAAAACTCCGTCAGTGATGTTAATGATGGTTGGCGGATAGCAATCCTTGTCATGATGTTCTTCCATCCATTGTCCAAGAAGTGACTTGGCACGGGCAAAAGCCTCATGAACATGTGTCCAGCTGCCGTCATGCCTTGCTTCGAGCCATTGCGTCTTTTGGACTTCTTTCACTACAACACCTCTCCGCGTTCTCGTCTCTTTCTTTGTAGTGATAACTTTGAAAGGATGCTCCTTCAACTCTTGCGGTGTAACGAAGTCACGCCCTTCAAGCTCTCCGCTCCAAGCACTATAGGCATTTGTGCTATAGCCTATTGCAGCAATATCATAGTAATGACGCACTTCATTGGTTTTAATGCATCGGAGTACAAGCTCATTGATCTGATTGTTTACGATTCGCGCCACTGCTTCGGACATCGGCATCTGCTCCCGGTTGAACGTAGTCATTCGCTGCATAGAAACCGATTGGTCTATTAGGAATATGAATGCAGTCGGTGTGTTACGCGTAATCTGCGCAGTATATGGAATTTTAGCCTGAATCTTATGCGGCTGAGCAGGAAGAGCAATACCGAAGTTGCCTATATTTTTTATATACTTCAATGGGATAAAGTTCTTGACCAATACTTCTGCTTGATAATACATCTTTCCTTCATCATCCATGTCGAAGTATCTCATTGGCCTATTGAATAAGCCAAAATGTATATTCCTTAAATCGTCAGGAGTCCCCCCGACATTGGCACCGTTCCGCGTGGCATTTCTGTCTGCATAAAGGCTGCCCTCCAACAAGGCTGTTTCAATGTCTATCTCCAATATGACAGGATTAGAGATTCTGTCATCATTCATGGCGACATACATCATAGGATGGTCATGGGCAAAACTTAGTCGAACATAATTTTCCAAGCCATCTCTCTTGTCAAGTGACCTTGAAAGATCTCCACCCCCTGGCTTGGCAATGGTGATCCCTTTATCTATGCAGTCAGCCCAAGAGTAAAGACCACCATTCATGATAATGGATTCCAGGTTGTCACGGTCTGTAAAGTGATACAACTTCGTTATGCGGTTTTGGTCCAGAATCTTTTTGAATTCTTCCCAATTAGATTTCTTCTCCATAGTCTTGTTTATTAGAATAACGATGGGGCAATATCTTTATTACCCGTTTCTTCAACTTTATCTCTGTATGGGTATATACCCTCAGCGTATGCTTTAATCAGTGAAGCGTGAGACAACGGCTTGTTCGGATTGTCAACATCAGCATTGGTATCATAGTCGAGTAGCACGATGGTCTTTGTCTTGCTGGCCTCACGCAGCCTGTCGATGATGTCTTTGACTTTATTCTCCAACACCCATTTGTAGGTAGGGATGTAAATCTGCTTTCGGGCTTCTATATAGCCCAACAGTTCTGTGCCGTTCACACCCTTTCGGTGTCCTAACGGTTTACCATATTTCCTCACGGTTCGCTTCAGCCCCCGCATGGTGTCGTTGCAGAAGAGCGATGTGTCCACGTCGCAACCCTCAAACACTTTCAGCCCCTGCCAAATGGCCTCCACGCAGGTGGCGGTATAGCCGGGGCTGAACGGCACGGGGATGCCATAGTGAGGGTAGAACGGGCTCAGTTTTACCAATCCGTCTTTCGCCTTGCTGGTCACGTCGGCTAAGATGGCATCGGGATAATTCTTAAGGATGGTCTCAGCCTTCTTTCGTTTTGATTCAATGATTATCATGTCAGTCGGTGAATTTTATTTTGGAAGAATATTTTTGCAAACTGTTATCTAATCGGCTGTATGTTTTGCGAGAGATAAAGACGGACCGCAGGGATTCGCAACTTAAAAACGCACCGTCGCCAATGCTGGTCACGGAGTCGGGGATGGTGACGGACTGCAAGGATTTACAATCAGAAAACGCCTTGTTGCCAATGCTGGTAACGGAGTCGGGGATGATGACGGACTGCAAGGATGAGCAATGAGAAAATGCTTCGTTCCCAATGCTGGTCACGGAGTCGGGGATGGTGACGGACTGCAAGGATGAGCATCCCCAAAACGCAACGTTGCCAATGCTGGTCACAGAGCCCGGGATGGTGACGGACTGTAAGGATGAGCACCAAGTAAACGCCCCCGTGCCAATGCTGGTCACAGAGCCCGGGATGGCGACGGACTGTAAGGATGAACAAGCAAAAAACGCCATGGCACCGATGCTGGTCACAGAGTCGGGGATAATGAAATGATTTTCTTTTGATAAATAAGAAATAAGTTTTCTTTTATCAGAAGTATATAGATTGTTTTCAACAATAACAAAATGCTTTGAATAATTAATAATTCTCGCAGGACAACTAAAAAAAGGATTGCCATTGATGCTGGTCACGGAGTCGGGAATGGTGAAGGAGTGCAAGGACGAGCATCCAGAGAACGCCCCAGCACCAATGCTGGTCACTGAGTCGGGAATGGTGACGGATTGCAAGGATGAACATTTTAAAAACGCCCAACGGCCAATGCTGGTCACTGAGTCGGGAATGGTGACGGATTGCAAGGATGAACATTTTGAAAACGCCCGACGGCCAATACTGGTCACAGAGTCGGGGATGGTGACGGATTGCAAGGATGAGCAGCCAGAAAAGGCACTGTCGCTAATGCTTGTCACGGAGTCGGGGATGGTGACGGACTGCAAGGATTTACAATCAGAAAACGCCTTGTTGCCAATGCTGGTTACGGAGTCGGGGATGATGACGGACTGCAAAGATGTGCATCCCCAAAAAGCCCTGTCGCCAATGCTGGTCACGGAGTCGGGGATGATGACGGACTGCAAAGATGTACACCAAGAAAACGCACTCTCGTCAATGCTGGTCACGGAGTCTGGGATGGTGACGGACTGCAAAGATGTACACCAAGAAAACGCCCTGTCGCCAATGCTGGTCACGGAGTCTGGGATGGTGACGGACTGCAAGGATGAGCACTCCCCAAACGCCCTGCCCCCAATGCTGGTCACGGAGTCGGGAATGGTGACGGACTGCAAGGATGAGCAGCAAGAAAACGCACTGTCGCCAATGCTGGTCACGGAGTCTGGGATGGTGACGGACTGTAAGGATGAGCACTGCCACAAAAACGCTTGATCACAAATGCTTTTTGATCCTCTCCTAATCGAATAATCTGTTAAGCTCCTATTAGTACATGTCAAAAGCTTCTTCCCATCCTTTGAATATTCCACACCAAACTCATCCGTCCAAGCGCCCTTTTTATCTTCTTCGGTAACTTCCGTACTGATGATTTCTATCTCCGGCTCTTTGGGCCTCTCCAACGACAACAGTCGGAAGGAGACGTTCGACAAGTCGGATTGAGTAAGGGCAATGATGAACAGGCCAATCAAGGTGTTCACTTCAGCACACTCTGAAGGGAATAGCTCCTTTAGTAGTTGGCAGGAATGGATGTCGCGATAGTCATTCTCCGAAAAGAGGAGGCGGTCGGCGGCTCCGTACTTGTCAAGCAGCGATGGTTCCTCGGCAATCGTCCTAAGGGATAGCAGGATGGAAGCAAGCGAGAAATCGTCAATATGCTCGTTGAACGTGTCTTCGGTGCGTGCAGGGTGGCGGAAGTCGGGGCTGCCCATCTCCCGTGCTTTCTGTCCCTTCATTGATGGGACAAACATACCGTCATAATCTATCAGCACCAACGTGCCGTCCTCCCTCACCATGATGTTGTCGGGCTTCAAGTCGCCGTGGGCGAATGGCTGCGGCATCAGCCACAATGCGAGACGGCTGAACTGATAGGCGAGCAGATGTAACTGATAAGTTTCGTCAATATGCTGACGGATATATTGGTCGAGGTTCATGCCGTCCACCCAATCCATCAGCAGGACGGGAAACTCATCACCATCGGCATTAGCGGAATCGACGAACAGTTCGTTGTCCAAGTACTGGAACTTGGTGAGAAAGCTTGAAGAAACATATTCCAGTTCCTCAGCTATCATCCTATAGTTCTCCGCACGGTTGGGCTGGTCCTTGAGGAAACACTTCACCGCATAGAGCTTGTCTTTCTTCTCATCCCTCATCTTGAACACCACGGCGAAGTTGCCGCTGGTCATAACGGGGTTACAATCTTCATCCATGATCGGGCGGAGATTAGTAAGAGTTCCGAAAGTATCCTCTGCATTTTTAACCGCCTCTACATATTCTGATATTAAAGGGAATTTCATAGCTTGTTAAGATGCGATTACTTAGTATTCTGAATTGTTTGTTAAATTGATTAATTTTAGTATATAACTAGCTTTTATAAAAGTACATTTAGCAACCTCATTATAGCCGCTAACAAGCATTCCAATAACGTTGTCATTTTGAAAAATAGGTCCACCAGAATTACCAGGTCTAAGAACGCATTGACATGTTAAGCAGTTCCTAAATTTAGTAGTTTGGAAGTCATTATATGAAAAATCGTGAGTAATATGGATATTTTTAACAGAATCTACAACTAATTTTTTACTATCTTCGTTAAAAGAATATCCAAAATACTCACAAGTTTGAGTTTTGTCATATTCTGAGATGAGATTTAATCCCTCACATTTTAAACTTGTTTTACAGACGAATAAATCATGCTTCTCACTAGTTGATTGGATGTTCCCAGGTGTATCAAGGAGGATGCATTCGTTTATATCGATATTATAAAGATTGCCTTCAAAGAGAAAATAAGAATGTAGTTTGTCAGCAACTACATGATTAGCTGTAATAAGCAAACTTTTGTAAAAGAAGCCTGTACCGGAGAAATCTTCTTTCATATATATAGGTACTATGTTCCTTAAATATTTCATGTGACTATAGACTAAAAATCTTTATTTTTCGACTAATTTTTTTGTGCAACTTGGTAACTGCTTCTTATAATGTTCCAAACTCCCTTTGGGAATGAAGATAGTTCTTAAAGAATCACAGTCATCAAATGCGTCTGAACTTATGCTAGTGGCAAAATTTAAAATATAAACAGTTTGTAATTTTCTGCAAAGAGAAAAGGCGCCATCGCCGATTTTTTTTACACTTTTGGGAATTATAATTGTTTGAAGAGATTCACATAGATTAAAAGCGCCCTCACCAATACTTTCTACGCTCGGTGGAATGTCCACGGAAAGTAAGGCATAGCATTCATCAAATAAATAGTCTGATAATTCTGATATATTTTCAGGCAACATAATTGATTCTAGTGATGTACACCGTGCAAATGCAGAACTTCCAATTCTTGCAACATTATTTGGTATAAAAATATTTTTCAAATACTTACATCCTTCAAACGAGGAGTCTAGTATTTCTAATATTTGTTTTGACAAAGTAAGATGAGTTTGTTTGCCCCAATATGATATAATTCGTCTATGATAGTCGTATAAAGTTTTAGAATTTACATAAAAATCTTTTGACTGACAAAGTATTTCTTCTATGTTAGAGTTAGCAAAAGGATTAATTCCAATAGCACTTATACTTTGAGGTATTATTACTGATCTTAAAGCATTACACCTTGAGAACGCAAAATCACAAATAGCCTTAGTATGCTTTCTTATTTGATAAGAAATTACTTTGTCATTACATAGCTCAAGGAAACGTGTCCAATCGGAATTATAGATCCCACCATACTCATCTGCATTACCCTTTACACACATGTAGGCATCGAGGTCTTTGTAGGTTATAGATGTACAGATGTGGCTATAAATTTGGCGTTCTGGCCTCCTCAATGATAATAGATTATAAGAAATCTTTGAGAGGTCTTCTTTTATTAATGTCAGTGTAAACAAACTGACAAGAGTATTGGTTTCTATATCGGTAGAGGGGTATAATTCTTTTATCAGTTGGCAAGAACTAATGTTTCTATAATTGTTCTCAGAAAATAGTAAACGGTCTGAAGCACCATATTTATCTAACAATGATGAATCATTCGCTATGGCATGCAACGAGAGTAGTATTGACACAAGAGAGAAGTCATCGATATGTTCATCAAAGTCATTTTCCGTACGTGATGGATGGCGGAAGTCTGGGCTACCGAGTTCACGTGCTTTCTGCCCCTTCATGGCAGGAACGTACATGCCATCGTAATCGATAAGCACAAGAGAGCCATCTTCACGAACCATAACATTATCTGGTTTGATGTCACCATGAGCAAAGGGTTGTGGAATAATCCACATTGCAAGTTTGCTGAATTGATAAGCAAGCATCTTCAGAACATATTGGTCATCTATATTCTGACGAATATATTTATCTAGTGTAACACCTTCAACCCAATCCATTATAAGGACGGGAAACTCATATTCTTCTGAATTGTTTGTGTCAACAAACAACTCCTTATCCAAATATCTAAATTGCACAAGGAACGTCGACGAGACATATTCCAACTCTTCAGCAATCATCCTATAACTTTCAGCTCTGTTAGGCTGGTCTTTCAAAAAACATTTGACAGCATAGAGATTTCCATTTGCTGTATTTTTCATTTTGAAGACAACAGCGAAGTTTCCACTCGTCATTATAGGCTGCCCCTCCTCGTCCATTATCGGACGAAGATTAGTAAGCGTGGCAAAGTTGTCCTCAGCCAACTTGATAGCCTCTATATATTCAGATATTAGCGGATAGTTCATAGCTTTTACGTTACACTTGCAAAGTTAAGTAAATATATTGAGATTCAATCCTTTTTTATTATTTTTCTATGTCCTAAAAGATTTTCAAAGAAGATAAGAATATCAAACATTAGAATCACTAATATCACTTGGCGACACTTTGGCAAATAATGATAATGTCTGTTTCCTTCTTGAACATGGGGCTCATGTGCTGAGGGTACTGACATCCTTTCTGATAGCTGACATCAGTATTTTATATCCCTTTGCCGAGGACGTTTCCTTGCAAGTCACCATGAGACCGGAAAGACATAGCTCTGAGTCGTATTTATACTATGAACCTTCTCGGCCCCATCTATCAAGGCGCAAGGGAACATGATATTAATAGGAAATATCTGTGGCAAACCACAATTATTTCCTATAACGAAATATTATACAGATGATATTAGGCACGTTCCAAAATCGCCATCTCATTTCATATCTAACGTAGATGAAAATAATTTTCTGGCTATTCAGAGAGAAGACCATAAGTGACATCTGCAATGCTTGTCCTTTCCTTTTCAGCTTACCCCCTTTCTAATCAAAATAGAGAGATAGTGCGTCTCCATTGCAACTGAAACCGCCCAACTTACTTGCCATTTATCATGTTAAGTTTTTTATTAAGCATGTAAAGTACCATGCTGCAATATGGTTTGTATGCAAGAACCATATGTCCGTTGATATTTTCCTTATGTTTACTTTCCCAAACATCAATAAGATGGCGAATATTACTGACGTTCCAGTCCTTAGCCTTTAGGCCTCTTGCTATGCCAAGCCAGGTCTCTTTTCTGTTTGACCTTAGCAATTGCTGGTTGAGATTGAGATTCTCGTTTATCTCTCTGTCAAGTTGACTGTCTGTTGACTTGATGAGTCCGCTGGGTGTAAACTGAATAGTAGACATCATTGTGTCGTCGAGTGGTGAAATTCTTAAATCGACATCACCCTTCCTCTTGTCGCAATGATAATTCGCAGCACCATCGCGGGCGATATTTCCAGGGCAACAAACAACCATGTTGGAATAGTCAAGGTCGGTACTGATCCCCGTTTTCTTTGACGTACTTTGTGTGCGGAGATGCTCAATTCTATGGTTTTCTGCGCCCGGAGTCCCTTCCACAGCATCTTTACAGGGGATGCGCCGCTCACAGTACGCACATATATACCCCTGCTCATCTAACAAAGAGTTCACCAGCTCTGGGATGGGCTTAAAGGCGGCTCCTGGAGTAAGACGATATTGCGTCCAAGCTTTAGGCTCGGTGTTCTTAGTAATCTTCCTCATACCGTCTTACTCATAAAATGAAAGCATGGCCTCCGCATTGGACAACTCTGAAATCCGGCCTGAATACTTATCCCTAAGAGTAGATAACAGCACCTTTGCTTCGTCCACTTTCTCCTCGTCAATCAGATTTTCCAACTTGACAAGTTCCTCTGCCACCTTCTTGTCTCTGTCTGGAACATGAAGGTACTCCTTTATGATAGTGCTGGCATCCAATCCGTAAGTATTGATGACTTCACGAGTGTATTCTCCATGATGGTAGCCAAGTTGAATTACCTGATTCATAGGTGTGTCCTGGACACTGGTCATGATGAGTGGAGCGTGCGTAGATATGATAAACTGCAGTTTCGGGAATGTCTGCTGTAGAGCCCTGATGACAGTAGACTGCAATGCCGGGTGCAGATGGTCGTCAAGTTCATCTATACAGACGACGCCACAAGTTTCCTCACAGCACTTGTCGTGGAATAGCGTTCTGTTGAGGGCACAACAACGGAAGGCCAGGTCCAAGACGATGTTGACCAGACGGCGATAGCCATCTGACAAATCCTCAAAACGTGCCTCCCGCCCATCCATATAGTCAAAATACACATGTCCCTGAATTGGACGGACACTCATGTTTTTGATAATTCTACAGCCAGCTTGACCAAGACATTTAATGACGGCTTTCCTCACAATTTCAAGTTCCTCTTCTCCTTTGGCACCTTCTTTTAATGCCAGCAATCTGTCTATCCAGTTCTTAAGAAAGTAGCCACCCCTAAGAGTCTGGTAGTAACCAAATGAGAATGTTACGAAATATTCCTTATAGGCCTTTGCATTGGTTTTTACGTTGCCATGGATATCATCCGTTGCAAAATAAGCAAAAAGGGGCAAGGCTGTCTTCCTGTCCCCACGGCTTTCGTTTGCAACCGTACTTTGCAGTAACTTATTGGCCTTGTTAAATTCCTTAGCACCCGTGTATGTGGTCCCTGCCTTTTCCGTGGTTCTATTAATGGTGACCCCCGAAAAAGTCTTCGTGTCAAAAGAGATGCTGACAGGCAGCGTCATGCTCTTTGCTCCATCGTTGACAGTATGATTGAAATCGTCAATGCCAATTCCGGTACAAGTAGTATTCTCGTCACTGAACCCTTTGAAAAAAGAGTTAAGTGCAAGGATGACAGCCTTGATAATGGAAGTCTTTCCACTGCCATTATCGCCAATAAGCAGGTTGACGCCAGACGTGAAGTCGATGTCATAATGCTCAAAACATCGGAAGTTTTCAAGATGTATATGTTGCAACATAGGAATTTTCTTTTATAATCCGCCACAAATTTAATGATTTATTTCTAGAAAACGAAAATAATCATCCAAAAAACATCTTTTTCACGCAATATAAAGCATTTCGCAGGAACTCTCATTCTCGAAGACTGCTCATTTATTATCTTGAGGTGAATTACTCATCTTTATAAAACATTGAGGATGAAGAACAAGTCAAATCACGGGCTTGCCCTGGTACACATGCAGTGCAGGGTGCAAGGTCACTATAATATATAGGACCTCGCACCCTGCACTACCCGTGTACCAAAACGCAAGATAAAAAATTGTGGCTCAAATATTTGGTAGTTAGTTCATTTTTTGCTAACTTTGAACCCGAATAGAAGAGATCTTTGAATTTTGGCTTGTTTACTGCCTCCGGGTGTGTCTTTTCAAGTCATGCAGGGTTAGGAAATGGTCTGTAGAGGGTCTGTAGATGGTCTAAAAAATGGTACAGATACGGTACAACTCAGTTTCTTGACTTTATAAGCAATTGAAATACAGGATTTTAGCGGAAAAGGTGGGGGTTCCTCTCTCTCCGCTTTGTTAATTTGTCTTAAAAACGTAAAATTAAGGCAGAACAGCAAAACAATACAAATCCTGT
>CACYKX010000059.1 GCA_902775075.1 uncultured Prevotellaceae bacterium
ATCTCTGGATTTCAAAGAGCTGATGCAGAAGATGGCTGAGTTGCAAGATCGTATAAGGCATATTGAATAAAAATATTTTAGCAATGACAAAGGAGCAAATTTTTACAGAAATACAAAATGTCGTTTCCAATAATCCCGTTTTGGTGATTGGCAGTGGCGCTTCCGTGCCCTATCATATTCCTGGAATGGATTCTCTTGCAACTGCGCTAAAGCATTTTTTTAGTTCCCACCCATACACAAATTCAGACTCTGTAAAAGCTGTACAAGAATTTGTAGAAAATCTGAATATGGGAATGGGACTTGAAGAAGCCCTGCTAAATACAAAAGCAACTGATGAGGTCGAGAATGATATTGTTCGTAATGTATGGAATCTAGTAGGACAAGCTGACAAAGAAGTTTATACGAGGCTGCTCCGTGACGAGGTTATGGCACTCAGGTCTTTGCTAGACTTCCTCGTGTATAAAGACCCTGCAAAGATTTGCAACATCATAACAACTAATTATGACCGAATCATAGAATATGCGGCTTGTCAGACAGAGGCCTATATCAATACTGGATTTACTCCAAATATTGTAGGTCATCCATACAATAAGATTGATTTCTTGCCCAAAAGAATAGAATCGGAATATACAGGCTCACTCAACATTTGGAAAGTTCACGGTTCGTTGGACTGGTTCAAGAAAGATGGGAGGGTTATATCGTTGGCCAATGCGGCAGCAATTCCTGACGATTACACTCCATGTATTATTACACCAGGTACAAACAAATATGAGAGGACTCAACAAGAACCTTACCGAGAAATTTTCTCTCATGTTGATGCCGTATTCAATACGGCCACAGGTTTTCTATGTATAGGCTATGGTTTCAACGACTCTCACGTTCATCCTGTATTGTTGAAGATTGCCCAAAAACGTGGCGTTCGTATTCTATTAGTTACGAAAGACATTACAAAACCCATTGAGGACAATGTAATAAATGCAGGTTATGATTATATTGCTATCTTTTCTGATGGTTCCAACGGTACAATCTTCAAAACGCCATCTGACAGTATGGTGATTTCCGACGAAAACTATTGGAGCATTAATGGTTTTGAGAAAATTTATAAATAAAAAAAGATGAATAATATAGTTTTCAATTACACTAAAAAAGATATCATAGGTCTTGTCAATAGTGTTGACACGGGTATGTCCACAGCCGTCATCAACGATGATAGCACCTTGTCTCAATTGCAAGTCAATCAACTTTTGGCTGTACAGAGCCCAAAATCAGGACGCTTTATCATCGCAATGATTATTAAGATTTATCGAAAAGCATCCAATGTAGATGATGAAGAAGAAACAGAAGATGGAGCTGCTCTTGCCACATTCAACCAGGTTCGACTTGTTTTCGTAGGCGAATTTATTGATAAAATTGGAACAAAGACCAATGTGTTTCGTAGAAATGTGAGCGCTGTACCATCTATTGATGCGCCATGTTATAAAATAGAACATGAGAGATTAACGAACCTGATGCAGTCCATTTCTTCAGAACTAGCGACCTCTGTTAATCCTTTACAGATAGGAAAATATACAATGGATGAAAGTAGCATTGCTTATCTTGACGCAGACAAACTCTTTCAACGTCATGCAGCTATCGTCGGCTCTACGGGTAGTGGCAAATCTTTTTGTGTTGCAAGGATTGTAGAACAAATGGCTGCATTAAGACATGCCAATGGAATACTCTTCGACATACATGGTGAATATTCTGGTGAATCTTTCAAACGAAACGGCATTAAACAACTTAAAATAGCAACTCCAGGCGATTTGTCTGTCAGCGATAAATTGAATAATGGAATTTTGATGGTTCCATATTGGTTGTTGAACTATGAGGAAATGCAGGCTTTGCTCCTTGACAGAAGCGATCAAAATGCACCAAACCAAGCAATGCTGTTTTCAAGAGAAGTGTTAAGTGAAAAGGAGCAAACTGTAAAAGGTACCGAGTATGATAATATTATAACTGTAGACAGTCCTGTTGCCTACAATCTACAGCCATTAGTCCAGACATTTGAAAAACTTGATGTCGAAATGGTATCTGGAGCAAGAGGAGAAAAGCAAGGTCCATTTCATGGCAAACTGACACGTTTTATCCAACGTATTAATAACAAACTATCTGACAAAAGGATGGGATTTATGTTTAGCCTTTCCAGTGAGGAACTTAAGCAGGAGTGGCTTAACCAATTTTGCTCAGTATTGATGGATGGTAAAAGTGGAATTAAAGTAATAGATATGTCTGAGGTGCCATCCGATGTCCTTCCTTTGGTTATTGGATTGCTGGCAAGAATTGTATTTTCAATACAACAATGGAGTACGACGGAAAATCGCCATCCTTTAGCATTATTATGCGATGAAGCCCACCTCTATGTTCAACAGGCAACTACCTTGGATGCAGTTGCGGAATTAGGTTTGCGTAGTTTTGAGCGTATAGCAAAAGAAGGACGCAAATATGGAGTGGGACTAGTCATCATCAGTCAGCGTCCATCCGAGGTAAATCGTACCGTATTAAGCCAATGTAACAATTTTATCAGTTTGCGTCTTACCAATGTAGATGATCAAAACGTTATAAAGAGGCTTTTGCCAGACAATTTGGGTAATATAGCAGACAACCTTTCCCTCTTGGATATAGCAGAAGCTATCATCGTGGGAGACTCCACCTTACTACCGTCAAGAGTAAAGATTGATGAGCCATCAATCAAACCTTCAAGCCAAACAATTCCGTTCTGGAGCATTTGGGCAAATGATAATATTTCTCAAAATCTCTCTGAGGCGATAGGTAATATGATTAAGCAATCAAAATAAAATCAGATTGGAATTATAAACATAAATATGAATGAGATAATCACATTAAAACGATTTGCAGACATAGATTTGAACGACACGTTCTTCAACAGTCTGAAAGAAGACTATCCAGGATTTGATGCTTGGTTCGAGAAAAAGTCCAAGGATAATAGTGAAGCATATGTGCAATATACAAACGATAACCTACAAGCATTTTTGTATCTAAAGAATGAAAGTGGAGAAGCGTTGACCGATATCACTCCCATTCGTCCTGCTTGTAATCGTCTGAAGGTTGGCACATTTAAAATAGATGCCCATAACACGAAACTTGGGGAACGCTTCGTAAAGAAGATTTTGGATACAGCACTCGATATGAAGGCTGAGGAAATCTATGTAACTATATATCCGAAACACGAAGGGCTTATCCGTATACTACAACGATATGGTTTTAATGAGGAAGGAAAGAAAGGCGAAGAACTTGTATTGGTAAAGAATATGAAAATTCTAACAGGCGACATCCTCAAAGACTTTCCTTTGCTCACAACAAAAGACAAACGGAAATTTCTGCTTTCCATATACCCTAAATATCATACTAAGATGTTCCCCGATTCCATATTGCGAAATGAGGAAAGCAAGAAGTATGAACTTGTCAAAGATGTTTCTTACACAAACAGCATCCACAAAGTATACCTCTGCTTTATGTCTGACACCGCAAAATTACAACGAGGAGACATAATCGCAATTTATCGTACAAAAGACGACAAAGGCTCCGCTCGATATCGCAGTGTTATTACTTCTATATGCCAGATTGAAGAGGTTAAAACCAATAAGGACTTCGCTACCGTTGAAGATTTCCTTGCATACACGAACTTTTATAGTATCTTTGACTCCGAGGAATTGAAACAATGGTATCAACAAAAGAATTGCTATATTCTAAAAATGACATACAACATTGCTCTTACAAAAAGGGTCACAAATGGTTATCTTGTTGATAACCTAAATATGAGCCCTAAGTATTGGGGATTTTTTCAATTAACAGACGAGCAATTTGATGCTATATTAAAAAAAGGAGAAGTCGATGAAGGTGTTATTATCGATTAAGCCTGAGTTTGCCGATAAAATATTTAACGGCACAAAGAAATATGAGTTTCGCAAGAATATCTTCAAGAACAAGGACGTTGACACTGTGGTCGTTTATGCCTCATCTCCTTGGAAATATATAATTGGAGAGTTCAAAATAGATGCAATTCTTTGCGGCAACGTAGATAGCATTTGGAAACAGACTCACGTTTTTTCAGGAATCAGCGAGAATTTCTATAGAATGTACTTTGCGAACAAAACAAGTGCATATGCAATAAAGATAGGGCGTGTCACAAAATTCAAGAAGCCCAAACAGCTTAGTGATTATCATATAAATTATGCACCTCAATCTTTTGTGTATCTGTGAACTTGATAAGAATTATTTTCGGGCGGAAACTGATGAAATAATGTGGTTTCCGCCCGAAATCATATACACAGAACTACTTCGTCACAATATCATACAATGACTTGTAGTCCTTGGCAACGTCGTAGATATAGCCGTTGTCGCTGATGGCCTTGAAGTGACGACGGGCACATTCAATTTTGCTTTCCTCCGAGCCACGGAGTTGAGAACCTTGGAGGTCATTGCCTTTGGACTCCGCCACAAAATAGACGTGCTTGACACTTCCTTCCCTGAAGGCTACTGCCCAGTCGGGATTGTACTTGCCCATAGGAGTATTGATGTAGAAGCCGTTTGGCAACTTGGTATAGACAACCACGTCATCTTCGTGTTCCAGGGATTCGGCAAAGTTTTTCTCTGTACCCATGCTATCAAGCACAACGAGGTCATAGAGTGACTTAGTGGATTCGATGGCGTTGATGCCCAACTTACCGCGAAGCATGTTCTCTGTGAAAATATCGGTCGAGAACTTGTCGTTCAGTTTCTCATACTTGATGCATTGGATAACGGCAAGAGCTTTGCAGTCATTGATAATCAATCCTGCCTTGATGATGAACTCTTCTGGATTAAGCTTGAACAAATGGAAGGTCGCAGGCTTAATGCCTTTCAGAATCTCTACGATCGTCTTACGTGTCAAGCCTGTAGCTGTCACCAGTTTGCCAATAAGGTCGTATGTTACTCCCTTACCGATAGCTTCTGTTACATGGATGGTACGAGTATTCCCCTGAGTCATTGCTACACCAGCCTCTAAGGACTCTTTATCACGCACGTTATCAAGAGAACCACCTTCTACCACAATGCGTATCTCTGTTACCTTCAGGTTATCATCCAATGCCTTGATGGACTTCTTCACAAGGTCAGACGTGTCAAAGTTCACCTGATAGTAAGTGCGCTGGTTAATACGTTTCCAAAGATTTTGGAACTCTTTCTTGTCAAAGTTTTCCTGCTGAAAGTTAGCTGTCTTTGGTTTTCGTGCGTCTTCTGGCTTGACTGATGACGGATTGAATACCGTATCAAGTGCGGCAATAATGCCATCCTTCAGATCGTCAACCTTGCCAAAGTCAAGAGTGCCGTTTCGCTTAGCTTCGTGATATTCCGCAGTCAACGCTCCTTCGTCGTCAACATAGTCTTGACGTATAAGGGCATTGTAGATGGCACGTGCTTGTGCAAGGTCAAAGTGTCCGTTAGTACCGTCGGCTTTTGTATATGGTTTACCCTCAAATAGATTCGGAGTGATGATGATTGGCCTGTCGCCACATGCTTCAGCCATTTCTGTCTGGAGCTTTTTGGCAAAGTCATCATAACTCTCACTGGCAATAACCGTGAGGATATTGGTATCAAAGACGTGGTCACCCAACACATCGGCATCCTGACGCTCTCCGTTCTGGTTCACACACAGACGCATACCACGTCCAACCTCCTGACGTTTCTTTGTTTCGTTGTCGGAGTTCTTCAACGTACATATCTGGAACACGTTGGGGTTATCCCAACCTTCCTTCAATGCAGAGTGCGAGAAGATAAAGCGTACTGGCTCTTTCAGCGACAACAAACGCTCCTTGTCCTTCATGATGAGGTCAAAGGCACGTTCTTCATTCTCGCCCTCCTTGTTGCCAGACTCAACAGCTTTTCCTTTCTTGTCCATTGAGAAATAGCCCTGATGAACCTTATCTGGTGCATTGCGAGGGTCTGAGAGATAGCGCAGATAAGCCTCATCGCCAAATGTTGGCATAAGTTCTGAAAGTACATTTCGGTATTCTTCCTCAAACATCTTGGCAAACTTACCTTTGGTCTCAGGGCCCTCATATAAACGGTAGCTATCCACATGGTCAATGAAGAAAAGGCTAAGCACTTTGATTTTCTGGCCAAACAACTGACGTTCACGTTCCAAGTGGGTGCGGATAGTCTCACGTATCTGAATACGACGCAAGTAATCTTCGTTGACAGCTCCCACAGCATCACCTTCATGCAGCACCAGGCCATTGACAAAGCGGACTGTGCCTTCTACTCCGTCAATACGTTCAACGATAAAGTTGTTCTTATATTCGTTCAGTTCTCCACTCTGGGCATATAAATCGAACTGTTCGCCAACAACTTTGCTTGTCTGCTTGGTACCAGTTGCTGTCTTCACGTCATAGTTGATGCGAGCCTGTGGATTGCCCTTACTGATGATTATTTCCTCCAGATAGACATAGCCGTTGGTGGCTGTAGAACCAATCTGTTTGATACCTTTCACCTCAATCTTCTTGACAAGTTTCTGGTTATAGGCATCAATGGCATCCAGTCGGAACATCATGTTATAGATGTCACCCTTACGGTGTGTGGCACTATATAGCAAAGTAAACAAAGGCCTAAACTGAGCCAGACCCTTGCGTGTCTTATTGCCCTTATCCACACCCAACACACTCTGAGGCTCATCTATAATCATAATAGGATGACACTGGCTAAGCACGTCAATAGGGCGACGACTGCCAAACTCATCACGTTTGTCAAAGATGATGCGTGCTGCTTTATCTGCCCTGCCGCCTTTGCTCTTCTCTTCGTCAAAAGAAGAGTTGAAGGCCTGCGTGTTGATAATCATCACGTGTATACCTGCATCGCTGGCAAATGCGTCAATCTTGCTGAGCTGTTTGGAGTTATATATGAAGTACTGCATTCGCTTGCCGTTATATTCCTGGGCAAAATGCTCCTGCATACTCTCAAAGCTTTTCAGCACACCTTCACGGATGGCGATACTTGGTACAACCACCACGAATTTCGTCCAGCCGTAACGCTCGTTCAGCTCGTACATGGTCTTGATGTAGGTATAGGTCTTACCTGTACCTGTTTCCATTTCGATGGTGAACGCCATGCCAACGCCCTGTAAGTCTTGCAGGTAGTCCACAGGTTTCAATCCTTGTTCTGTCTGTACGGCACGCACATTTTCGCAGACGGCTTCACGGGCGAGTACGACATTCTTATTACCGAATCCAGCGAGCTTAAATAGCCCTTTATTCTTTCCCTGGTCAATGGTATGGTCACTCTGACCATCACTCTTAGGCTGACCAGTGAAAGCATTAGCTATAGAGCGAGCTGCCTCTGTCTGGAATCGTTGATGTTTATATCTTATTTGCATAGCTTAAATCACTCTTATGTTCTTTTCAACATCCTTATCGCTCCAGTCCAACAACTGCTTGAATGTCTCATAGATGTTTATCTTGTCAGCATCTTGCTCGAAGCAACTATCACGGAAGATGACGCGCAGAGGTTGCTTGTCTGCCATTGCCTTTACAACGCTGTCCGTCACTTTTTCCGCAAAACATGCAACAAGGTCACCATCATTGACTGTGTAAATCATCTTGCCATCCACTTCTTCTGAGGACATTGGTAAGGACAGTTTTACGCCCCAGTCAAGCATACAGCCAAACAGAAGGTCAAGGTCATCACGATCACTCTTGACGTTATTCAAGAAAAGTTCAAGCTGGTCTTGATTATATTCCTTTGGTGTACGCTCAACATCCTCGAAGTTGCTTTCGTCAACACGGAATACACGGAATCCTGTATCTAAAGCTTTTGCTTCTGGATGCTCTTCCTTTATTTTCTTGCCAGCACGACGAATACGCTCCTTACCGATTTCGCAGATATTCTTATAGCCTGCAATAAAGGCTTCGCTGCCCTCTGGCGTTTTTTCTGGCAACTGCACCATAATGAATTTTCGGTTTCCTCCGTCTTCTGCATTGAGTTGCATCACAGCGTGAGCAGAAGTAGCAGACCCAGAGAAGAAATCCAAAACAACCTCATTGTCCGTGAAATTACTTTTCACAAAATTGTATATGAGGTTAATAGGTTTCGTGTAATCGAAGTATTTATTTTCAAATAGTTCCTTGAATTCATTATCGCTTTCTTGATTATCACCATAGTCTGAAAGTAACAAATCTGTGATAGATTTCCTATTCCCTTTTTCTTCTTCACTGACATCTCGTCTCAATCCTTTATTCGCAGTAATAAACAAAAGGTCATTGTCTATATAGTTGTCTATCTTATCTTGAGATACAGAAAATCTTGCAACAACGTCAACTTCATTTGTTGTGTATCCATTTTCGTAATGAACATCTTGCAAATATTCTACATCCATAGTTTTGATACGATAGCGTCCTTTAGGAAGTATGCCGTTATCTCCTATTTTTACTCTTACATTCGATTTGAAATGTCTTGTACATTCGGCATTTGATATGTTTATCACTTTTTTAGTCGCATCAGATAATGTTTCTGTGGACAATTTTTCAAGTGAATTGGCACTCTTTGCATAGACCAAGACATACTCCATTACTTTTGCTGTGTGTTTAGCGAGGAATGAAGGCTGTTTCTTTTTTTTCCAATGAAGAGTATCAATAAAGTTTTCGCGCCCAAATACTTCGTCACAGATCTTGCTCATATTTGTGATTTCATTCTCATCAATGGATATAAAAATAACTCCATTTTCCTTTAATAGGCTTCTTGCTACCATCAATCGAGCATATATCATTGAACACCATTCAGAATGGAATCGGCCATTTGAATCGGTATTCTTTCTATATCGATTGCCTAATTCGTCGATGTTACCAGCAGCTAAATCCTCTTCTTCCAAAGAACGACTACTGTCATCGTGATAAACAAAGTCGTTACCCGTATTGTAAGGCGGATCAATATAAATCATCTTCACCTTACCAAGGTAAGACTTTTGTAGTAGTTTCAGCACTTCGAGGTTATCGCCCTCGATATATAGGTTCTGCGTGTTATCCCAATCCACGCTATCCTCCTTAACAGGACGGAGTGTCTTGTTGATAGGACGCAATACTTCGGCACGTGCTTCCTGCTTACCAACCCAGTTGAACTCGTATGCCTCTGTAGCATCTTCAACTGTGTCGTCACCAAGCAGCTGACGTAAAACGTCAAAGTTTACCACACGCTTGATTTTTCCTGTCTTGGGGTCTGTGGCCTCAGTAAAACAGGAAGGTGCAATCTGATAGAGCGCATCAAGGTTGAGCTGCGCTCCATCAGCTGATTGTAAATCTAATCTTTCAGGTCTTTCCATTATTATGCTGTTTTATTGTTTTAACTCCTGTAATTCATTTTGCCATTGGGCTATCTGTTTCTTGATACCTCGTGCCTCTCCGTTCAACTCCATTTGGCGGTTCAGTTGTCGCTCGTTCCGTATTCGTTTCTGAATGGTCTCCACCTCCCGCTTAGCTTTGTCTATCAGCCCTTCCAACTCAACGATGCGTTTGGTATCTTCCGCCTTCTTGGTACCAAACCCTGAAACTTGTCCAGCCATTGCCTCATAGAGGGCATCCATGTTCTGCCCTTCAAGTGTCAGTAATAGTTGATTATCTGTCAGCCATTCCGTAGCAAAAGTCTTGATGATTTTGAACTGTCCGTTCTGACCGTCTTTCCACTCTTTATAGTTAAGCAACACCTTATATCGGTTCTCGTATTCCAGAATGAATACCACATGACGCGGCATGTTCTGGTCAATGAAAAGAAAGACATCGTCGGGACAGTCCTTTGATTTCAGCGCGGCGGAGAAAACAACAATCTCATGCACCAGCTTGCCATCCTCCACATTGATAGTGGAGGGAGCCAGCTTGTAGAGCCAATGAATGCTAACCACATCATCCACAAAGCGCTGCTTTATCTTGGCATTCACTTCCAGATGCTTGTAAAAGGCATTCTTTGGTACGGGCTTGCCTACAATGGTAGTTCGGGGAAACTTCAAGTCAATCATAGCCTACTCAACGTATTATCAGAAAGGTGATTAACTCAAAATCATCTAGCCCCTTTACATCGCTCAACAAAGCGGTAGTTTCGCCCACAGAGAAAAGACTTTCGATGTCCGATTCCTCCTTTACGCTTATGATGCTGTCTATGGCATTTGCAAGAAGGTCGCTGTAGTGCTGCATCTTCCTGCCGTCACAAGTTTCCTTGTTGATGATGGCACAGAGTTCTTTATCTGGCTTGTCCTGCCCTTTACATACATGGCGCATCACGTCGAGCAGTTTCTTGGGCTGTAGATGGTCGCAGATAACTGTTCCGTCATCGGCAATATAGACCATATAGAAGGGGTGTAGCAGATTCATCTTGTCAATATTGACACCTGCGTTCCTATTCTTTAGAATGTATATAACACCAGGCTTTGCCAAGTCGGTAGCCCCGACCACAGCGTTCATACCGAATGGAGCGTGCTCTACATCGGGATTATCCTTGATATAACTGAGCAGGTCGAGACGGAACTCATTAAGTCCCAAGTCCATGATGTTGATGCCCGTGTCCATGTCCTCGATGTCAACGACCTCCTCCTGTAATTTCTTTAACTGGTTCTTGCGGTATTCAAGGTCTCCCTTCTCGTTGGCTGAAAGCAAGTTGTCATCACCCGTACTCGTCAGGACTGTTGCTTTCATACGGCTCTCCACACGTCCTTTCAACTCGATATATTTGTCAAGTTCGATGTCAGGCCAATAGTTCACAAGCTGTATGACATCGTTCTTACTGCCTATACGGTCTATACGTCCGAAGCGTTGGATGATGCGTACAGGGTTCCAGTGAATGTCGTAATTGATCAAGTAGTCACAATCCTGGAGGTTCTGACCTTCGGAGATACAGTCGGTGGCTATAAGCACGTCAATATCTTCTGTTGCCTTTGGAAACAGGACTGCACGGTCTTTTGATACTGGCGAGAAAAAGGTCAGAACATTATTGAACGACATCGGGAACTTCGGAATGGTGCATCGTCCGTCGGTGCTACCAGTAATTAGTCCCACATTCAAGCCACACTCTTTCTTGATGCGATCAGCCAACTGTTCATAGATATAGTCGGCAGTATCTGCAAAGGCCGTGAAAATAAGTACCTTCTTGTTGCCCTCGTTAATAGGATGCTGGAATTTCTGTTTCAGGTCTGAGACAAGCATCTGCAACTTACAGTCATGCTCAGGAGTTATGTCTTTCAGCATCAGGAGAAGCAGTTTCAGAATCTCCAGGTCATGTCGCAAGTCATTCGACCAACGAACCACATCAATATCCCGAAGGTTTATCTTTGACTTCTTGCCCACAAACGGATCATTCTCACTATCGGTACTGTCAAGGTCATCGGTGAAGGTTGTTACGTCTATTGCTCCGTCACTTTTCCTGCCAATGACAGAAAGAGTCTGCTCTATGTAGTCTGTGATTCGGCCCAATGTTAAGCGGAAAGAATTGACGCTACTCTCCAATCGTTTCAAAAGGTTTGTAGCCATCAACTTACGCAAGCCCTTCTCACGTCCGTCAATAGAGAGTCCAGAACCCTCCATGTTGATCTCGTAGTCATCCTTTACGCTGTCGAAGATATATAGCGACGGCGTGTAGATGCTGAGGTTAAGTTCGTTGAGTTGCTCGGCAATATCGCTGAATGTGATACTCTCATTGAGGTCAGTGAGTTTGGGACGACGTGATACTGGAGCAAGACGAGTCGGGAACTTGCCAATATCCTTGGTGTCGTAATACTTGACGATATGGCTACGGCTGCGGGCTATAGTCACGGCATCGAGCAGTTCGAAGAAGTCGAAACTGAGCTCTTCAAGCAGCCGTTCCGTAGTACGATGCTCCGGTTGTAGTTTTGCCCATTTGTTGTAAGCTAACTGTGCGGTACGGAATATGTCATCTATGCTTCGCCCTATATTCAGGGCATCGTCAATCTGTTCCGCATGACCTTCATAGGCCAATTGCAACTGATTCTTCAAGTCGTTGAAGCGGTTGTTGACAGGAGTGGCAGAAAGCATCAGTACCTTGGTCTTGACACCTGCACGGATAACTTTCTTCATCAACTTCTGATAGCGGTTTTCCTTGCGTGGCTCATCCTGTACAATATCGTCATCAAGATCTTCGTCATCCACATTGCCACCGTTACGGAAATTGTGGCTCTCGTCTATGACAATGAGGTCGTAGTTGCCCCAGTTGATGCGTTCGAGGTCGATACCTGCCGACATACCACGCTCACGGCTGAGGTCGCTATGAAAGAGTATATCGTAACGCAAACGGTCCGCCACCAACGGATTGTTCTTGTAGTTGGTCTTGAAGGTACTCCAGTTGTCATAGAGTTTCTTGGGACAAAGCACAAGCACGGACTTGTTGCGGTTTTCGTAATATTTGATGACACTCAGGGCGGTGAAGGTTTTACCGAGACCTACGGAGTCGGCAAGGATGCAGCCATTATACTTTTCGAGTTTATTGATGATGGCAAGTGCCGCATCTTTTTGGAAATTGTAGAGCTTGTTCCAGATGACACTGTTCTTGAATCCTGTAGCCTCATTTGGCAAAACGTCCTCGCTGATATCTTCAAGAAACTCGTTGAAGATATTGTAGAGAGTGATAAAGTAGATGAATTCAGGAGAGTTTTCATTATAGACCGTTTCGATATACTCCAGTACCTGTGCCGTTACATCCTTGAACTTATCGGAGTTTTGCCATTGTTCGTTGAAAATCTTCAGGTATTCCTCTGCGAAAGGTGATGGCATGACATTGACCATCGAATAAATAGCATTGCCTCGTTCACAGCCCAATTCTGTTGTTGTGAACTCATTGAAGGGTACGTATGCGCTTGGCTTCTGATTTTGGACATGCAGGAATCCTCCCATTTCTTCTTGCGAAGCATTGGACTTAAACTTAACCTTTCGACGAATCCAGTCGGCACATTCTTTGGCTATAGCTTTTTGTTCAAGCTTATTGCGAAGCTTAACTTCAAAGTCAGATCCGTACAAGTTGCGCTCACGGTTGAGTTTCGGAATAAAGAACTCCCTCTTTTCTTTTTTCGCCTTATCCTTGATAAAGGTTGGCGAAGTAAAGATAAAACGCAACTCATCAACGTTTTCAAGTTCGTCTTTCAAAGCTTCATATGCATAGATGGAGAAGGATGCAGCAGCAATAGATACAGTTGAGTTTACAGACAACTTCATCTGTAGGTCATCTATTACTCGCTCGGATATGTTGTTTATTACTTTTGGAAGTTCCATCTTCGCAAAAGAACTCCCAAGCTGTGTCTCGACAGGCGACCAAGCCCTTTTTACACAGCGAGGGAGTTCTATTATTCTTTGTTTTGCCTTACGGCTTTTGGTGGTCTTTATCGAGAATATCCGCAACCCAATTGAAGCACGAAATGGAGGCTTGCCCCATTCGTCTCTTCCTAAGAGACGGATATTTGAGCACAAAGATACCAATTTTTGGTCAAAATACACATTATTTAATAAGAAAACACGCTTTTTGCATATCATTTTTATACTTTGTTTAGCAAATCGCTATGCAAAACGCTCAAAAAACGCGGAATATCAATGACTTTTTGATTCTCTACGTCTCTTAGGAAGAGATTGAGAATTTTGCTAAACAAATCCTTGTTTACAACAATCCCAGAATCATCTTGTTTGCTTTATCAACAACCGACGTTTCCAGTGAAGCGAGGTATATTTGTGTGGTAGTCTCAGAGTCATGTCCCATTCCTTCACTGATAACTGATAATGGTACATTCTTTGCCTTAGCAGCACTTGCCCATGAGTGACGAGCCACATACATAGTCAGCGGTCGCTGGAGTTTCAGCATTGTGGATAGTTCTTTCAGCCGATAGTTGACCAAATGAAGGGCATTGTCATATTGTCTTCGTTCATCACCTTCATCTTTGATGATAGGGAGAAGGAAATCTGTCTTGTTTTCTGGGTATTTGGCGATGATTTCAGCCATACAATTCTCCCACTTGATGGTCAGTTCCTGACCTGTCTTTCGTCTTCGATAGGTCAGAATGCCATTCTTTATGTCTGTCTTTTTGAGATATGCCATGTCCACGAAAGACATACCTCTTGTGTAAAAGCTGAACATGAACATGTCACGGGCAAAGTCCAATGCCGAGTTCGCTGCCAAGTCCAAATCCTTCAGGGCTTTGATGGCCTTGATAGGTATAGCTCGCTTTACTGTCTTATCTACTCCCGTATAGACGTGACGGAATGGATAGTTCTGTGCTGTCAGTCCTTTCTCCACTGCACGATTATAGACAGCTCGAAGGTTACGCATATAGAACGATATGGTGTTCATGCGTACCTCTCTGGTTTTCAAGTAAGCTTCATACATGAGCATCATGTCAGATGTGATACCATCGAGTGGCACATCCTGCTCGTCTCGAAAAGTCATGAAACTTTTGAGAGTAGCTGTGTATGTCTCTGAAGTTCGGACTTTTCCAAACTGTTTCAGTTGAGCGATGACACCATGCATAAAGGTAAAGAGTGAGGACTCCTTGGTCAGTTTATGGAACATGGTAATCACGTCGTCTGCCGTGAAGCGACGACGCTCCGTTTCCAACGAGCGGACAACTTTTTCCAGACGGGCCACATCCCATGCCAGACGTTCTTGAATACCCAACAGAAGGTTGGAGCGATTTCCATTTACGATAACGCTTTCAGACTCTGCATCCCATTCCTCAGCAAAGACCTTATAATCAGTATTCTGCTGCCTGACAACTCTGTTGTGGATAATCTGGAAATAGAGACCTCCCTCCTTGCCATCCACCGTGGATGGTCTGAATTTTACCTTTATTGATGTCATCATATTTATTCTTTTAACATTTTCTATGGGGTTATCCGATACCCCAACCTGTCTTTTTCTTCGTGCCATCCCAGTTGGTAAGTTCACCATTGGAACCACCACCTGTACTAATGCCAGCCCTGCCGCCAGCGGCAAGGAGTAAGTTCGCCATCAAGTCTTTGGTGACCGTCATGGCATCACAGAGTTGACGAGTACGAAGTGCTGTAAGATTAGCCTTTGAGTCAGTAATGCCAGTCCATGACACCTTCTCTAACAGGTAGGCAGTAGCCATCCTGCGTTGCTTTTCGTCAGTCTGGTCAAGGCCATACTTGAATGCTTCAGCAATAATACCCCATGCAACAGAATTACCTTGCTTTGGCTGGAAGTCGTTGTCTTTGCCATCTGCATAACCCCTGATGGCTGCAACTCCATCTTCAATCCATTTGTCAATCTGCTTCGAGAAGTCTTCCTTGTTCCGCTGTATGCTCTCCCAGATTTCCTTGATTTCAGGGATGTCCAGCATTTCTCGGAGTTTTTTCTCGGCGTTTTCGGCT
>CACYKX010000060.1 GCA_902775075.1 uncultured Prevotellaceae bacterium
CACAGCCTACAAACTATGGAACGAATCTAATCCCGGCATGGAATGCAAATCAGACAGACTTCATTCCGGAAGGTTGGACCGTTTGTGATGATGGTGAAGAGGTAGCCCCGGGTAATGTAGCTCGTGGCCCTCGTATCATGAAATGGCCAGGAGGCGGTGATTTCAATTCCGCGTTCTATTGTCGCGAAGTTTCTGCTGATAAGGGCGGTTTCATCGAATACGGAGGAAAGAACGGCTATCGTCTGAACCTCGGATATGGCGAATACGAAGTTGTCTGCAATGCAGCAGCTTGGCAAGGAACACCTTATCTCAAAGTAGAGGTCTTTGACCCTACAGATGCCGTTCTCACCTCAACGATTATCGCCGTTCGTCCGGATGTAAACAAGAATACCGGTATGCGTGTCACCAATTCGGCACAGTTGCGTTTAAGTTTTTATTCAATGATAAAAGGCAACTATCGCATACGTTTCACACCTGTTGCCGATGCCCAAGGCAATGGTGGTATCTGGGAAGAAGTAGTACTGGGCAACATCGGATTATATGCTAAAGGCAATCCTTTGTCTTTCACCACAGCCAATGAGGTACCAGCAGGATGGACGATCGTTGATGCCGGAACGACCTTGACAACCGGAGCAGCCGGTGCCGGTCCACGTGTATTCCAGTTTAAGGCCGGTGGCGATTTGGCAACAGGTCTTTACATTCGTCAGAGTGATGCTTCGAAGGCAGGCTATGCAGAGTTTGGCTCAGCCAATGGTTACGGAATGTCGCTCAAGGCCGGACAGTATGCGTTGACCTATAATGCTGTGGCATGGGCAGGCAACCCATACATGAAATGTGAAGTCATCAACAGTAATAATCAAGTGGTAGGCAGTCAGATTATCGCCTTGGCCAAGAGTGTAGAGAAAGACCTCAACGCATCGACGAGCGGTTCTGCTTATGGCTCTGTCAGATTCAATGTGCCTACAGGCTACTACCGTTTTCGTTGGACTCCGGTAGCCGATCAATTGGGTAACAGCGGAACATGGGTAGAAGCTGTCTTTGGTCATATCAAGATACAGCAGGCATCAACCTCTTATTCCAAGTCACTTACAAGATCTAGTGTAATAAGTGCTGACTATGGAAATACGATTAACGATAATACTGCGAAATTGAATAACGAAAAGGATGAATGGTATACTGTCCAAGGGCAGAAAATATCGTCAGCTCCTTCAGTATCAGGTATTTATATCCATAACGGAAAGAAAATTGTCGTGAAGTAAATTAAAAGAGCAATTAGTTTTTAACAACATAATCCTCGGGAATTTCTTCTCGAGGATTTTCTTGTATTCTATATACACCTATTACATGTGGTACACATACAGGGAAGATATAACAGAAAATCACACCCAAAAGGATAAAATCATAATCTAAGATTTGGTAGATTTAAGAAAAAACTCGATCTTTGCAAAGAGTAAAAATATATGCGATATGAAAAAAATATTTATTCTAGTAGTAGGTTTTTGTATGTTCCTTGTTAGTTGTGGCACAATGGCTACATCTAGTTCAGGTTCGTCGACAGGTATTCTTGGTGAAGTGTTGGGCGCAATGACAAATGGAGAGACTATCGACAACGTTCTTTCATCAGTTATTGGTCTCGACAAACTGAGTGCCCGCGACCTTGTAGGCACATGGCATTATCAAGGGCCGGGGTGTGCGTTCACTTCCAATAATCTACTGGCCAAGGCAGGTGGTGAAGTGGCAGCTACGGAAATCAAGAATAAGTTGAAGGATACTTATAATCATCTAGGTTTCAGTAAGTCGAACACATATATTACATTCAATGAGAATGGTACTTTCTCTGCCAAGATTGACGGAACAAGATGGAATGGTAACTATACATTCGATGCCAAGACCCAGCAAATACATCTTCAGGGATTATTGCTCAGCATAAATGGTTATACCAAACGTAGTAGCAATGGCATCAGCATCCTCTTCGAATCTAAGAAACTTCTTACTTTGTTGCAGACATTGGCTGCAATCAGCGGAAATTCTACAGCTATAACCATTGGTGACATCAGCAAAAACTATGATGGTGTACGCATTGGTTTTGAAATGAAGTAATAATTACCTTTGCTATTCTAACGAAAGAGGACAAAACCGATGCTTAGGCTTTGTCCTCTCTTTTTATGTCGTATGAATGATTTCCCATACCATAGAAACCATCCTTGGTTTTTCTGTTTACATACCGCGAGCCTTGAGCAAACTCTCAGCATTAGGTTCCTTCAAACCGGTAAAATCAGTAAACATACCCATCAAATCTTTTGTGTTGCCACGACTTAACACCTTATCGCGGAAAGCCTGACCGACGGCAGGGTCAAGCGCACCATGAGTTTTGAAATAGTCAGCAATATTGCAGGCAAGAACTTCTGTCCACAGATAACTGTAATAGCCTGCTGCATAGCCACCTCCCCATACATGGTTAAAGTAAGAAGTAGAGTAGCGAGGAGGAATCTGTGTGTCGAGCAAACCAATCTCCTTCAATACCTTACTCTCAAATTCCTGAGCCTTCTCTGCAGTAGGAACATCCTTGCTGGCGATATTATGCCATGCCAAATCCAGACAAGTGGCAGCCAGGTTCTCACCTAGCGCATAAGCAGGTTGGAAAGTAATAGATTGCAGCATCTTAGCTTTCAAATCCTCCGGCATTGGCTGGTTGGTAACATAATGGCGAGCATAATGATCGAAGATTTCAGGAATACTAGCGAACGATTCATTAAACTGTGAAGGCATCTCCACGAAGTCACGTGCCACGTCGGTTCCGGAAAGCGTATTATACTTACAATTAGAGAGGATGCCATGTAGAGCATGACCGAACTCATGGAACATGGTCGTTGTCTCATCCCAAGTGAGTAGGGTAGGTTGCCCGTCAGGAGCTTTCGCCACATTACATACATTATATATAATAGGCAACTGCTTGCGCAATCCACTTTGTTTAGCAAATTCACTCATCCAAGCGCCACCACGTTTGGTAGGGCGACGGAAATAGTCCACATAGAACAAGGCGATATCCTTGCCATCTTTATCGATAACCTCGAACACCTTCATGTCAGGATGATAAGTGGGAATATCCTTACGCTCCTTGAAACTAAGTCCGTAAACACGATGAGCAGCATAGAACACGCCGTTCACCAGCACGCTATCGATATTGAAGTAAGGTTTCACGTCATCGTCAGAGATGTTGAGCAACTCCTTCTTCATCTTAGCAGAATAGTAGAAGCGATCGTAAGGTTCAAGTTTAAAGTCATCGCCCATGGTCTTACGAGCAAAATTCTCGATATCCTGTGTTTCCTTATCAGCAAACGGTTTATAATCCTTGATCAGATTCTTTAGGAAACCATATACATTGTCCGTGTTCTTGGCCATTGTGTCATCGAGCGAATACGAAGCATAAGTATTATAGCCCATGATCTCGGCCTTCTCGGCTCTCAACTTAGCGATCTCGCAAACGATAGGGAAGGTGTTATACTGGTTTGTACCATCAGCACGATAGATAGAAGCCTCGTAGACACGTTTCCTCAACTCACGATTTTCGAGACTTGCCAGAATAGGCTGTTGCGTTGTGTTCACGATGACGATACAATAAGGAGCCTTACCGCCACGAGCCTCTGCATCTTTCTGGCATTGAGCGATGTCGGCATCACTTAATCCCTTCAGCTCACTCTTGTCGTTCACCCACACCACAGCATGATTTGTGGCATCAGGAAGAATCGTGCCCCATTGCTGTTGCAAGTCGGAGATGCGATTGTTGATGGCCTCCATGCGTGCTTTCTTCTCTTTAGAGAGCAGCGCACCGGCTCTTACAAAACCCTTGTATTGCTCTTCGAGAAGTTTCTTATCTTCGCCTTTCAGTTTGTTGTATTCATGATCATAAACATACTTTATGCGCTCAAACAACTTCTGATTAAACGATACCTCGTTTCCGAACTGAGTGAGCAAAGGCATGACTTTCTTCTCAGTTTCGGCAATCTCCGGTGTCTTGTCAGCACTGGTGAGACAGAAGAAGATAGAAGAAACACGGTCGAGGAGTCCCCCACATTTCTCATAAGCGAGTACTGTATTCTCGAAAGTAGGCTTCGCCTTGTTTTCTACAATCTTTCTAATCTCCTGTCGTTCAAGTTCAATACTAGACTCTAGAGCCGGCAGATAATTCTCCTTCTGGATTTTACTGAAATCAGGAGCACCAAAGGGTAGACTGCTTTTCGTGAGCAACGGATTGCCGTTGCCAGCCGAAGCCAATAATACCGTTGATGCAAGTGTAGCACTTGTAATGGTCTTCTTAATTTGTTGTTTCATGTTATGGTAAATTGAATTTGTTATTCATGAATTGCGGACAAAGATACAAATATTATTCGAATATTACAGATATGGAGACTAATTAGTCACAAAATGAAAAACCTTTTTATCAAAAAACTTTGTATCGTAGCATTTTTATAGCTATCTTTGCAAATAAATGAGGTTTTGTCTATTTATTACACTTATTATTGATTTGAATTATGAAGAGTTATTATGAAAATGAGGAAAAAATGAATCCAAACATGGATTTTATCGTTATGTACAATCAGCAGATTCGGCGCGAGCGCAGATGGCATACAGTACAGAATATTGCAATCTCGATATTGATCACGTTGGGAATCGTTTGCTTCCTTATATAAAATATGTAACAAACAAATATTAACAATTAATTAACATCTATTTGCCAATTTGAACTTGTTTACTGGAATTTGAACGGATATGCACATCGACGTGTACATTTTTTAACTATTAAATGTATCATTCGTACAAAGTTTGAACGAATAAATACTCATATTTCAGTCACGAAACAGTAATTTTGCACAGTAAGATTTTTATTAAAAGTATATCTTTATTTATTAAGTATTATCTCGTAACGTTTAACTGATTAGTAAGTCTGTACGATTATCATGTTTGAGTATATTTTTGTAGTACGCAAAATACTCACTATTATCTTGGCCTTGCTGTGGGTTCTAGTGATGATATATATGGGAATAAGAGTCATTCTTAGGTCTAGATATTAGTATGATAATGGTTACATTCGACGTAATATGAACAAATAGCATTTTTACTTATATACTTGAGTAATTATAATCGCAGTCGCGTGAATCAGCTGAGAAGCCCATTCACGCGACATTTTTTATCTATCCTTTATCTATCATGAATTCAACTATCTATGTCCCCCGAAAGCCCTTGAACCATTGTTGTTTGGTCTGCTCATAGGTTCGGGATTCCTTCGGGTGCTCCCGAGCGCCCCATTACCATTTCCGAAATCGCGGTTTCTGTTTACCTCATATTTGTTACCATTATACCTATTATCATTATACTTGTTATCATTGAAATGACCAAAATCCCTGTTGTGATTTTCCTTGATCACCTTAACCTTCTTAGGTTGACGCCAAGTACGGTTCTTGTACCAGAATCTATCATGATCTCCACGATAAGTGATATATACACGTGGGCGAGCACGATAATAGAAATCACGATCATAATATCTATCATAGACACGGAAATGATAAGCATTACTTCTCCAGTAAACCGGACGATAGAAATAATCGGCAGCTAGAAACCTATTATATTGCCAATCAGAGAGAACATAAGCAAGACTGCTGTTCCTATATCCCCAGTAATTGCCATAGATATCATGTCTGTCCATATTCATCAGATAGTCAAGATTTATCTGATAAACAGCCTCATATTGCTCTTCCGTAAGACCGAGTTCATAAGCCATCTTGTCACTCAGGAAAAGAGCCTTCTCTCTAGCCTCATGATAAGACATCGCAGATACAGAAGTGGCTATCGCCAACATCATTGTTATCATGAACATTTTTATAGTTTTCATAATTGTAGTCTTTAATGATTATACATTTATCTTCTTTCTGATGCAAAGGTAATGATTCTTATACATTCCTCCGAGAGGATATTCCTATTCTATGATGGGAAAATCCCTAATCTTATTCGGGAAACACGAAAGAGTCAAGAAATAAAGAAATTCAAAAAAATAATGACAAATAGTTGCTATATTGTAGAATAATTAATACCTTTGCGAGCAGATATTACATATCTAATTAAAAATAGTCGTAACGTAAGTAAAACAAAACATGGGAATTGAATTAAAAAAGAAAATGACAGGGCACGACCAAGTTATGGCCCAAAAGAAGGATGAAGAGATGCGTTTTCTCGAGATATCCATTCTACGATCTATTAATGATGGAGACGAAATTGAAACTTATGAGGAAGAGATTAAGCGTTACATAAAACTTAGTGACGGATTCGCTTCAGAAGACAGATTGCAGATGCGCCGCACGATTATAGCAAGTTTGCGAAGTTCTGAGAATCTTCATCTACAGACCATAGCCGAACAAATCGAAAGTATTTAACGCAAAGAGACACATAAGACAGAAGGGCATTCTCAAGAGTGAGAGTGCCCTTTCTTTATCATTTTCAAGATACATCCTTCCGCATCGCACGTTTCACAACTATCATGCTTGCGCCTATGCTCTTTCCACCGGAACACCACAATCCCTATTAGGATAAGCAATATTAATATAAGGAGAAGAATGCTTTGTATGTTCATCACCACCTATTATTATATGATACAATTCATGAGCCAGTAAACGATGAAGGCACAAATCCACGCAATGGCAGATTGCCAGAATACGAGTGCGATAGCATATTTCGTGCCCATCTCCCGTCGTGTCGCAGCAATAGTAGCCACACAAGGGGTATAGAGCAGACAGAAGACAAGCAGAGAAATCGCCTGAGCCATGTTAAGTACGGCATGCATACTTGCTGTGCTACCGAAGAGTACCGTTAACGTGGCTACGACACTCTCTTTAGCCATGAAGCCACAGATCAACGACGAAACCACCTTCCAGTTGCCGAATCCCACAGGGTCGAATACCGGAGCAACCATACTTGACAGATAAGCCAAAATACTATTCTCACTATTCTGTACATGGTTGAGTCCGAAATCGAAAGTCTGCAAGAACCAGATGATGATGGTAGCCACGAAGATCACGCTGAAAGCACGCTGGATAAAGTCCTTCGTCTTATCCCATATCAAGCGCATCACACTCTCGGAGTCCGGCATACGATAGTTAGGAAGTTCCAATACGAACGGTACAGGCTGTCCCTTTACGATATGTTTCATTGCCAAGGCCACAAGGATGCCGATCATGATGGCAAACAGATAAAGCGCCGTCATCACCAGCCCTCGATATTTAGGCAGGAAAGCTGCGATGAAGAAACCATAGATAGGCAGTTTGGCCGTACAACTCATAAAAGGAGTAAGCATCACCGTCATCCTTCGGTCACGCTCAGAAGGTAACGTCCTCGTTGCCATCACACTTGGAACAGAGCAACCGAAACCGATGAGAAGTGGCACGATGCTACGCCCCGACAGTCCCAGTTTTCGCATACTCTTGTCCATGACGAAAGCGATACGAGCCATATAGCCACTATCTTCGAGCAAAGACAGAAAGAAGAATAGAATCACGATGATAGGCAAGAAACTAATCACAGTTCCCACACCCGTATAGATACCATTAATGATAAGAGAATGGACGACAGGCGAAATCTTCCATGCCGTGAGCACCTCGTCACTCTCTGTCGTAAACCAATCCACGCCCTCGGCAATCCAGTTTTGCAACGTACCGCCCAGAACATCGAAGGTGAGATAAAAGATCATCGCCATGATGATGAGGAAAGCCGGTATGGCCGTCCACTTACCCGTGAGCACTTGGTCGATATGCCTACTACGAGCATGCTCCTTACTTTCCTTCGGCCTTACCACCGTATATCCACAAGTAGAGATAATGAAGTCGAAGCGCATATCAGCTATGGCCGCAGCCGCATCGAGTTCACGTTCAGCCTCCATCTGTCTACGGATATGTTCCACCATATCTTGCTCATTATCATCAAGATGCAGAGCCTCGTTCACGAGTTTGTCACCCTCAATCAACTTGGTGGCAGCGAAACGGAGCGGAATGCCGGCCATCTCAGCATGATCTTCTATCAAACTCATCATCGCATGGATGGCACGATGCACAGCGCCCTTATGTTCCTTCGGGTTACAGAAATCTTGTCGCAGCGGAGCTTCGGCATATTTGGCCACATGAACAGCGTGTTCCACCAACTCGTCGACACCCTCATTCTTCATCGCCGAGATAGGGATGACCGGAATACCCAGTTGCGTTTCCAGTTCATTCACGAGGATGGTACCCCCGTTGTTTCTCACCTCGTCCATCATATTCAGCGCCAACACCATCGGGATGCCCAATTCCATGAGCTGCATCGTGAGATATAGATTACGTTCCAGGTTTGTGGCATCAACGATGTTGATGATTCCGTTCGGTTTCGTCTTAAAGATGAACTCACGGCTCACGACCTCCTCACTCGTGTACGGAGAAAGCGAATAGATACCGGGCAGATCGGTTACGGTAGCTTCGGGATGCCCCTTGATGACGCCCGACTTCTGATCTACCGTGACGCCAGGGAAGTTGCCCACATGCTGATTAGAACCCGTGAGTTGATTGAAAAGCGTCGTCTTGCCACAGTTTTGGTTGCCCACGAGCGCGAAGTTGAGCTTATCGAAGACCACATGGTCATGCTCGCCCTTATGCCCGACGAGAGGTATCATCTCACCATATCCCGGATGCTCATGCCCCTTATGACTATAAGCATAGTTATGGTGATGCTCTCTTTTCTCAGCCTCCTCGTTGCTAGTGGGCTCCACTTCTATCTTTTCAGCATCAGCCAGTCGCAAAGTCAATTCGTATCCTTGCACCATCAGCTGCATCGGGTCGCCCATGGGCGCATACTTCACCAGTTTCACGTCGATACCGGGAATAACACCCATATCGAGGAAATGCTGTCTCAAAGCCCCTTCGCCTCCGACTGTTCGGATTGTTGCGATTTGTCCAATCTGTAAATCTCTTAATGTCATATCTATTTTTTCTCTTCTGATGCAAAGATAAGATGTTTTCTTTGCAACTCGATTGCAAAGTTACAATTTTTTTATTCTATTCTGGGTGAAATTCCGTAAAATACCTATTATTTATTATAGCTCACGATTCCCGATAGTCAAATATGTATAAATTTAGTTTCATAATCATTAATAATAATGAATCTGCGACGTTTGTAACATTCACAAAAGTTTTTGATACAAACCGAAAGCCCATTTTCCTCTGATATATATAATTTTGTAGGCGTTAATTATTTATCAACCCAAAATAAACTATGAAGATTAAATTTATCAGAATCTCTATTATCGCCATGACGATGCTCATGGGCACGACTTCGGCTACGGCTCAACCGCTGGGTCGCCCTCAGAAAGTCGACCCAACAGGCTACAAAGACACCTATCAGGGCTATTTCCCTATCGGTGTAGCTGTGAACATGCGAAACATCACCGATCCGGCACAGATCGCTCTCATCAAGAAAAACTTTAATAGTATCACGGCAGAAAATGATATGAAACCGGTTTCTTTGCAACCTAAAGAAGGGCAATGGAACTGGGAAAATGCAGACAAGATAGCCAACTTCTGTCGTGCGAATGGCATCAAACTGCGTGGCCATTGTCTTTGCTGGCATAACCAGTTCTGCGACTGGATGTTTGTCGACAAGAAAGGCAAGGAAGTGAGCAAGGAGGTTTTCTATGCTCGTCTGCGCAAACACATCCATACGGTTGTAAATCGTTATAAAGATGTGGTATATGCTTGGGATGTTGTCAACGAGGCCATTGCCGATGGCGACGGTCGTCGTATGCCATGGCAGAAGACCGAACCGAGTCCTTATCGCCAAAGCCGTGCCTTCAAACTCTGCGGCGACGAGTTCATCGCCAAGGCCTTCCAGTATGCTCGTGAAGCAGACCCAAAGGCTCTCCTCATCTATAACGACTATAATGCTGCCGACCCAGCCAAGCGCGACCGTATATATAATATGGTGAAGAAGATGAAGGATTCCGGCGTTCCTATCGATGGTATCGGCATGCAGGCTCATTACAACGTATACGGCCCGAGCATGGAAGATATTGATGCTGCGATCACCAAATATTCTACTATCGTGAAGCACATACAGATCACCGAACTCGATATTCGTGCCAACGAGGAAATGGGTGGACAGTTGCAATTCAGTCATAACGCGAATGCCAACATCCCTCAGCATATCAAGACCTTACAAGAGTCGCAATATGCTAATCTCTTCAAGATTCTGCGCAAGCACAAAGATGTCATCGACGTCGTTACCTTCTGGAATCTTTCCGACCGCGACTCATGGTTGGGCACAAACAATTATCCATTGCCTATTGACCGTGATTTGAAACCGAAGAATGTGTATTATATCATCAAGAATTTCGATGCCAAGATGGATCATGCCGAGGTGAAAGAAGACTTCCGTCCTTCTGTATGCAATCAACCGGGTCAACAGTATCCGATGGTCAACTCTCAGGGTTATGCTCGTTTCCGTGTCGAGGCACCTGATGCCAAGTCTGTCATCGTCACCTTAGGCCTTGGCGGTCGCGGCGGTACAGTACTTCATAAGAACAAAGAAGGCGTATGGGTAGGGACCACAGACGGCCCGATGGACGAGGGATTCCACTATTATCATCTCATCATCGACGGAGGCGTCGTCAACGATCCGTGCGCCAACAACTATTATGGAAGTGTAAGATGGGAGAGTGGTATCGAGATTCCGGCCCACGACAAAGATTTCTATGCCGACCGTACAGGCATCGAGCATGGCAAGGTGGTACAGGTGATGTTCCCGTCAGCTCAGGCCGGCATCAACCGTCCAGCCTTCGTATATCTTCCGCCACAGTATGATGGCAAGAAGAAGTTCCCTGTACTCTATTTGCAGCATGGATGGGGTGAGGATGAAACCGCATGGAGCCGTCAAGGTCATGCCAACCTGATCATGGACAACCTGATTGCTGATGGCAAGATCAAACCATTCATCATCGTGATGACTTATGGACTAACCAATCAGATTAAGTTTGGAACTATCGGTCAGTTTGATGCAAAAGAGTTTGAACAAGTTCTCGTCAACGAACTCATCCCATACGTCGACAGCCATTTCAAGACCATTGCCAACCGCGACAATCGTGCCATGGCAGGTCTCTCTATGGGTGGTGTAGAAACCAAACTCATCACTCTGCGTAACGCCGATAAGTTTGGCTACTGGGGACTTCTTTCCGGTGGCACCTATGCTCCGGAAGACCTTCAGAAGGTGACCAAACCAAAGATGGTATTCATGAGTTGCGGTAGCAAAGAGAATCCAGAAGGCGTCAAGAAGTCGGCTGAGTCGCTCCGCGATGCCGGATATAACGCTCATTCTTTCGTTTCTGAGGGCACAGCCCACGAATTCCTTACTTGGAGACGATCTCTCAAAGAAATGGCTCCAATGCTTTTCAAGTAAAAAAAAAGAGAAGTAGAGGACAAACCAAAATAACAAGAGGCGCAGCATAGCAATCACATTTGCGGCAGCGCCTCTTTTTTTCGTACATGTTTGGGAGAGTCAAATATATCAATACAACCCGAAAACGAAGTGGAACAAATAACTGATGCCCAGACCGGCTATCGTAGAGGTGACGACATGGATTAGTCCCGGGACCATGAACGAATGGTTGAGCAGATACTTGCCGATCACCGTCGTTCCCGACCTATCAAAGTTCACCGTAGCAATATCTGACGGATAGTTTGGTATGAAGAAATATCCGTATACCGAAGGCATCACGCCCAGTAGTATCCATCCATCGATGCCGAGAGAGTAGGCGAGAGGCAACATGCTCACGACCACGGCACCCTGCGAGTTGATGAGTACCGATACGGCAAAGAACGCTATGGCGATACTCCAAGGATAAGAACTCACCAAGTCGGCAAGCATCGCCTGCATCTCTGGTTTGTAATTATCAAAATAAGTGTTACTCATCCAAGCGATACCGTAGATGGCAACCACGGCCACCATACCATTCTGCCATACGGCATCTCCGATGGCAGCCTTGGGCTTGGCCTTGCAGAAGATGATCATAAGAGCTGCCGAAGCTATCATGATGATCTGTATGACGATATTCATCGGAAGCCGAGTCGTCACCGGACTGCCGTCGACCATCTTTTCATATGCAGGCAGAATCTCTATACCAACCATCTTCAGAACAGAGATCATGAGGATGATGACAAGAGCCGTCATGAAGATATAGACCGCATTCTTGCTGCTCTGCGGAATCACCTTATCGAGCGTTGTGGCATGATTGCCATAGATATACGCATATTGCGTAGGGTCTTTGAGCTTAGCTTGGAAGACCTCATCCTTGTCGAGGTCGAGACCACGGTTCCAACTGTATGCCACGGCCAAGAGAATACCGATAACACAAGCCGGTATGGTGACCATCACGATCTGTACGTTTGTGACATTGAATCCATGCGCGATGGAAATCGACGAGAATGCCACTACCGCGGCGGCGATAGGGGAGCAGGTGATACCAATCTGACTGGCGATAGAGGCGATGCCACAAGGGCGTTCGGGGCGAATACCCTTCTTCAGGGCTATATCACAGATGATAGGCATCAGGGTATACACCACGTGTCCCGTGCCGACGAGAACGGTCAGGAAGAACGTCGTGAAGGGAGCCAGCAACGTGATGCGGTCGGGATGTTTACGGAGCAATCGCTCGGCGATCTGTATCATCCAGTCCATACCGCCCGAAGCCTGTAAGATACCGGCACACGTTACGGCAGCGATGATGATATAGATAACGTCGGTAGGCGGTTCACTGGGTTTCAGATGGAAACAGAAAACAAGAATGGCAAGTCCGATACCTGAAATGGCTCCCAATGCGAGAGAACCATAGCGTGCTCCTACCCATAGGGCAAGGAGAACTACAAGTAGCTCAATAATCATCAATAATGTCATAGTTGTTTAGGTTTGTGTAATAATCGTTTAATGCAAATGAATATAACTAATGTAGCAAAAATAGGAATAAAAAGAATACCGTCCAACTTTTTCTTCCCTTTTCTTGATTATATTTTGATGTTTGCGTACACAAAATCCTTATTAGGTATCATTCGGCACAAAAAACATATAAAAACCATCACGAAAACAATAATTCTCTTATTCTTTTTCGATTTTTATAAATTTTAGCTGTAAATTTGCACAAACTATTAATAGAGATCATATAAAGGTATTCAAATGAAAAAGCTAATTTCTCTGATTGTTGTATTGCTGATAGCAGGGTGGGCACATGCACAGATGGCCAATCCTGTAAAGTTCTCTACGCAATTAAAGACTAACGGAACGGCAGAAGCCGAAATTGTATTTAGTGGAAAGATTTCCTCTGGATGGCATGTTTATTCTACGGGGTTGGGCAACGATGGCCCGATTTCCGCAACCTTCAATGTCGAGAAGATCGAGGGCGCTTCGCTCGTGGGTAAACTGCAAGTTCGTGGACATGAGATTTCCAAATTCGATAAACTCTTCAATATGAATCTTCGCTTCTTTGAGGGAAAGGTTCAGTTTGTGCAGAAGATCAAGTTTACGCAACCCACTTATCACATCAGTGGTTATCTGGAATATGGCGCTTGTAGCGACCAAAGTTGTCTTCCGCCATCTTCGGTAGATTTCAAGAGTAGTGGTAAAAGTCCTGTCGTTGCGGGCAATGTCGGTAACACTGTGCCTACGGAGAATGTGCAGGACAATACAGCCGATATGATTTTGAATCATGCCGACAGTATGGATAAAGTCAAGGCCGACAGTATGGCCCGTGTGGATTCGCTGGCATCGGCCGCACTTTCGCCGACAGAGAAAGATGCTCTTTGGCACCCTGTTGTCGACCAGTTGAAGGCCTTTGGAGGAAACAACGACATCGCCAATCATAGCATTCTATACATTTTCTTTATGGGATTCATCGGCGGCCTTCTGGCCCTCGTGATGCCATGTATCTGGCCGATCATCCCGATGACGGTAAGTTTCTTCCTGAAGCGTGCCAAGGACGACAAAGCCAAGGGCGTGCGTGACGCTATGACCTACGGAGTATCGATTATTGTCATCTATCTCGCTTTGGGACTTCTCGTTACAGCTTGTTTTGGCCCAAGCACACTGAACGCCTTGTCTACGAATGCGATCTTCAACATCATCCTCTTCGTGCTGCTCGTCGTCTTTGCCGCAAGTTTCTTCGGATGGTTCGAAATCAAATTACCCGACAGTTGGGCTAATCGTGTAGATTCCAAGGCAAGCAATGCCACGGGCATCATCTCGATATTCCTGATGGCCTTCACGCTGGTATTGGTAAGTTTCTCATGTACAGCACCAATCATCGGACTATTGCTCGTAGAGACTGTCACATCAGGCAACTGGGTGGCACCGGCAGTAGGAATGCTCGGTTTTGCGCTTGCGCTCGCCATTCCGTTCACCCTCTTTGCCATGTTCCCGACATTGATGAAGAAGAGTCCGCGAAGTGGTTCTTGGATGAATCAGATCAAGATCGTTCTCGGATTCGTGGAATTGGCCTTCTCGCTGAAATTCCTTTCCGTTGCCGATTTGGCTTACGGCTGGCATATTCTCGACCGTGAAGTGTTCTTGAGTCTGTGGATTGTCATCTTCCTATCTTTGGGCTGCTATCTGATCGGTTGGTTGAAATTCCGTACCGACGAGATCGGAGGCGACATCAACCGTCCGATGCCGGTACCAAGCATTATGCTCGGCATGTGCTCATTAGCTTTCGCCGTCTATATGTTGCCAGGGCTGTGGGGAGCGCCTTGTAAGGCTGTGAGCGCCTTTGCGCCTCCTGTTACCACACAGGATTTTAATCTGAATCATCATACCGTAGAGGCTCAATATAAAGATTACGAGACGGGTATGGCTGCTGCCAAGGCTTCCGGCAAACCAGTTCTTATCGACTTCACAGGCTTCGGTTGCGTGAACTGCCGTAAGATGGAGGCTGCCGTATGGTCAGACCCTCAGGTGGCTGAGAAATTATCCAAGGACTACATATTGATCAGTCTGTATGTAGATGACAAGACGCCGCTGGAAAAACCTATGGAGGTAACGCAGAACGGTGTGAAGCGCACCTTGCGCACCGTTGGCGACAAATGGAGTTATCTACAGAGTTCTAAGTTTGGTGCCAACACGCAACCTTTCTATGTAGCGCTCGATAATGAAGG
>CACYKX010000061.1:0-13687 GCA_902775075.1 uncultured Prevotellaceae bacterium
TCACACCAGGCTTAGCATCGAGCATGATCACAAAGCCTTCACGACTATCGGCAATATGATAATAATAATTATCTGGAGAGAAGGTAAACTTACTGGCAAAGCGATCCTTCTTCTTGGATTTCGGGTTATGAAGTTCCACCGTATGCTCTTTCTTGTCTACCCGATAGAAACGGCTACCGTCATTCCACGAAGCATAGCGACTCTCCACAAAGCGTTGTTTATGCCCCTTATACCATATCGTCCCAGCCGTCTTGTAAAGTCCCACGATATTGACACTATATCGGAATGAACTACCCTGAGGGCCATACACCATCTGATAGATTCTATCAAACATCTCACGGGCCTGTCGCTCATTTGGCGTCACCTTTCCAAAAGCCGAAATGCCCATCATAACGGCAATCATCAGTATCATTATTCTGTATCTCTTCATAAAACAATATCACATTTGATAATTTCAGCCGGCAAAGTTACAAAAAAGCTACGATTCTTTCGTTATCTAACAGAAATTTTATATTTTTGCATCCGAATTAGGTAAAAGATTAAAAAGATAATGGAAAAGTTACCAAATGATCCGATGATGCTGTTCAGTTCTGTCAATATGTTGCTCCGTGATGAGGAGTACAAGAACTTGGACGAGCTCTGTTACGCATTCGGCATCGAGCGTAAAGCGCTTGAGGCCAAACTTGCTACCGCCGGCTTTGAATTCAACGAAAAAGAAAATAAATTTTGGTAAAGAATAGCATCAACTCCCGCATCATCGTGGGAGTTTTTTTGTTTTTACCATCCCCCGCAAACAACAAATTACCAATAAAAGAAATAATACAAATGGCAAACTTAAGATTTGAGGTTGTAGCAGAGGCCTTTAAGAAAAGACCTGTTGACGTGAGGACTCCCTATGAGAGACCTTCGGAATATTTCGCAAAGAATGTGTTCAACCGCCAGAAGATGTACAAATACCTTCCTGCCGACATTTATGAGAAGTTGGTTGACGTGATGGAAAACGGTGCTCATCTGGATAGAGGTATCGCTGATGCTGTAGCCGATGGCATGAAGCAATGGGCTATGGAGAATGGTGTCACCCACTACACACACTGGTTTCAACCTCTGACAGAAGGTACTGCCGAGAAACATGATGCTTTCGTAGAACATGATGGCAAGGGCGGAATGATCGAGGAATTCTCTGGTAAACTCCTCGTACAGCAGGAACCTGATGCTTCTAGTTTCCCTTCTGGTGGTATCCGCAATACTTTCGAGGCTCGCGGTTATTCTGCCTGGGATCCAACCTCTCCTGTCTTCATCATGGATGATACCTTGTGTATCCCTACCATCTTTATCTCTTACACAGGAGAAGCACTCGACTACAAAGCTCCTCTGCTTCGTTCCTTGCATGCCGTCAATGTCGCTGCCACTAACGTATGCCATTATTTCGACCAGGATGTCAAGAGTGTACATGCGAACCTCGGTTGGGAACAGGAATACTTCCTCGTCGACGAAGACTTATACTTCGCTCGTCCTGACCTGATGCTTACCGGTCGCACTCTGATGGGACACGACTCTGCCAAGAACCAGCAGATGGACGACCACTTCTTCGGTACGATCCCTGAGCGCGTTCAGGCTTTTATGAAAGATCTTGAGATTCAAGCCCTCGAACTTGGTATCCCTTGCAAGACCCGCCATAATGAGGTGGCACCGGGACAGTTTGAGTTGGCTCCAATCTTCGAAGACTGTAACCTAGCCGTAGACCATAACATGCTGTTGATGTCACTCATGAAGAAGGTGGCTCGTAAGCATGGTTTCCAGGTTTTACTACATGAGAAGCCTTTCGCCGGTATCAACGGTTCCGGTAAGCACAACAACTGGAGCCTTACCACCAATACGGGGGTATTGTTGCACAAGAGCGGAAAGACTCCTGAAGACAACCTGCGTTTCGTTGTCTTCATCGTGGAAACCTTGATGGGTGTATATAAGCATAACGGACTTTTAAAAGCCAGCGTGATGAGTGCCACCAACGACCACCGCTTAGGTGCCAACGAGGCTCCTCCTGCTATCATCTCTTCTTTCCTAGGTCGACAGTTGAGCGACCTACTCGACCATATCGAGAAAGCAGATAAGGAAGAACTCTTCAAGATAGAAGGTAAGAAAGGTATGCAACTCGGTATCCCAGAGATTCCTGAGTTGATGATAGATAATAACGACCGCAATCGCACTTCTCCTTTTGCCTTTACCGGTAACCGTTTTGAGTTCCGTGCCGTAGGTAGCGAGGCCAACAGCGCCAGTGCGATGATCGTGCTGAACACCGCCGTTGCCGAAGCGCTCACCAATTTCAAAGTTCGTGTGGATGCACTCATCGCCAAAGGTGAGGATAAGACTAGCGCTATCGTTGATGTCATCCGTGAAGATATCAAGACCTGCAAGCCAATCCGTTTCGACGGCAATGGTTATAGCGATGAATGGAAAGAGGAGGCTGCCCGTCGTGGTCTCGACTGTGAAGCAAGTTGCCCAGTATGTTTCGACCGCTACCTTGACGCCGACAGCATCAAGATGTTCGAGAGCGAGAATGTGATGCAGAAGAACGAACTTGAGGCGCGCAATGAGGTGAAATGGGAAACCTATACCAAGAAGATTCAGATAGAGGCTCGTGTGATGGGCGACTTGGCAATGAACCATATCGTTCCTGTGGCTACACATTATCAGAGTCAGTTGGCCAAGAATGTCGGTAGCATGATCGAGATCTTCGGACGTGAGAAGGCATTGGAGTTATCCGACAGAAATATCAAAATCATCACTGAGATTGCCGAACGTACCGATAGCATCGAGAAGGGTGTAGAGGAACTGGTGAATGCCCGTAAGGTAGCCAACAAGATAGAGGATGCACGTGAAAAGGCTGTTGCTTACCACGACACCGTTGCTCCTAAGATGGAGACAATACGTTATCAGATAGACAAACTAGAACTTATCGTCAGCGATGAATTATGGACTCTTCCTAAATATCGCGAGATGCTGTTTATCAGATAATTATCAAATACATCATATCAAAAAGCCGGTTGGGAACATTCCTAACCGGCTTTTATTTTATATCAACAATATTTTTTATCAGAAGCGATATACTCCAAACGACTTAGCAGGGATGGTGATTGTGACACGATTACCTGATGCCTGAATATCTGAAGTGTGCGGAATAACGGTATTCTTATGCTTGATGGTATTCTCTGCCAAACGATTACCATGGAGAATCGTAGCCTTACCACCATTCAACTTAGCACCCTTGAAGAGGAGCGTGATCTGCTGATCCTTGTCAGCATTGTTACCAATCTTCACGATATAATTCTTCGAAGGTTTATCGTAAACGGCACTGGCATAGAGGCCATTCTGTCCGGTGAGAGCCTTACCATCTTCGGTAATATTTACGATGTTAGTACCCTTATTGGTACCATAAAGCATCTGTACATACCAATTGACAGAACGTACACTCGTGAGATTATCAAACCAGATCAGGTCAGGACGCCACTGCCATCCATCGACATGAGCAAAGAGCGGAGCATAAGTAGCCTGATAGACAACATCTGCGTTTCGTTCAAGACCAGTCATAAAACAAGCCTCTGAGAGCGCAGCCTCGAAGGAGTTTGGTTCATGGTCGGCATGAGCAGCATACTCACCAGCGAAAACCTTAGGACCTTTACGGTCATACTTATCATAACGGTTAGCATTATCGAAGAACCACTTCGGACTCATATAGTAATGCTCGTCCACGAGGTCAACCTTCAGCTTACGCATCTGTTCCCATCCATAGTCGAAATCCTTTCCTGATGCAGAAGGACCCGAAGTACCACAGATCTTGATATTAGGATATTTGGCACGAATCTGCTTCACGAATTCTGCCAGACGCTCAGGATAAACTTTACCCCACTGTTCATTACCCACACCGATCTGTTTCAGGTTAAAAGGAGCCGGATGACCCATCTCCGCGCGGAGCTTACCCCACTTCGTGTTCACACCTCCGTTAGCGAATTCTATCAAATCGAGTGCATCATCAATATAAGGTTGAAGATCTTTCACAGCCACATGCGCATTAGCATCATCATCCTTGTTCTGGAACTGGCAAGCCAATCCACAGCTAACCACTGGCAATGGTTCTGCCCCAATCTTCTCCGACAACAAGAAGAACTCATAGAATCCCAATCCATACGACTGATAATAATTAGGATACATACGATGAGGGAAGGTATAGTTCCATCTGTTCTCGTTCAAAGGACGGTTCTCCACAGACCCTACAGAATTCTTCCACTGATAGCGAGTAGCCAAGTCGGTACCCTCCACGATACAACCACCAGGGAAGCGGAAGATGCCAGGATGCAAATCGGCCAGATCCTGTACCAAGTCGGCACGAAGTCCATGCCAATTGTCTTCCGGGAACATACTGATATGGTCGAGGTCAACCCCCTCCTTACCCATCAGGAAGATACGCATAAAGCCTTTCTTCACCGTCTTCTTCGACAGCAGAGTAGCCGTATACTTTTGCCATTTATTATTGGTCACCGTGATCGTGTCACGAGCAATAGGAGAGTCATCCTCGCCAACGATTTCCACACGGAGTTTAGTTTTCTTTCCCTGTAAGTTATTCAGACGCGCATACACAGAGAAATCATATTTCATTCCCTTCTTCAGTCCCATACCGAAGAAGCCATGATTCTCAATACCGGTAAGTTTTTGGTCATGACCGGCATTCTGAAGAGTTACATAATGAGGATTACGCTCAAAGGCCGGTTTAAAATCATTGACCATAACATTTCCGAAGACGTTCCATCCCATCAGATGGTCAGGGAACTCGAAGGAACGATTCTCTACCATCTCAGCATAGAGACCACCGTCGGCTCCAAAGTTGATGTCCTCGAAGAAGATACCATACATCGTCGGTTGAATAGGAGCACCCGGTTTAGCATTCACCGTGAATAGGTGCTGGGCATTCGCACAAAGTGATGTCATTGCGGCAAAAAGCAATGCACCAAGAATTTTAGGTTTATTCATCTTAAAAGTTATTATTTAGGTTTTCCTCCGCAAATATACAAAAAAAATCTTAAAAGTTATTATTTAGGTTTTCCTCCGCAAATATACAAAAAAACATCGTCCGACAATACTGGTTTCCAATTAAAAAATCGAGAGATATCGAAAATTTATTGTAAAAGCACACTAATAGGGTATTTTTCATAGCTATTTCCTTCGGGATGCGTTCGGGATGCCTTCGGGAAGGCATGCATTTGCTAGTTATTGATTTCCCATGAAACAGATTTTATTATACATAACATGATTGGTGATAAGATGTGGGTATGTTGCTGTAAAAATGTTGCTTCGTTAGTTGTGCGACGGCCGTGGTATAGGTGTGCGACGGCCGTCGCACAGTTGTACCACGTTCGACGTACAATTGTACCACGGCCGTGGTACATATAATTAATCTACGAGTTTACCACATGTTATAGGGACGCACCCTCATAAAGAGTTATCGAACTCTCTTTTATAATTATTTGTACTGATTACCTCTAAGAAACTATCAACTGCGTACACACATCAATAGTATACAGAATAATGTAATATACCAAAAGACAGGTTTCAAAAAATGTTGCATCTATCAATTAGGCTCTAAAAGACTTTCAAGATGGTGGCTAGACGCAAACAAATACCAAAATAAGAAGTAGAAATCAAAAATCTAATAAGAGATAATATTGACTAAAATATAGGAAAACTGATGAAAAAAGAAGAATTAAAAATGAATCAAAATAAAAAGAATTTGCTTATAGAGCAAGCATTTCTTTGATGAAGAGATAACACTCGGAGAATTTGATATTCAAGAAATCATCAAAGCCGACAGAAAGAAACACGAAACTGATATGAAGCTAAAAGAAGAGTATGCTGAAGGACAACCTATGTTTATGAGCGGTGAGGAATTGATTAAGTTTATATAAATAATCGAACAAAGGATTGAGGGAACCCTCAATCCTTTGTATTATAAAGAATTACTTTTCTGCAGTTTGATCGGCTGTTGTAGGCCAGTAAGGATTCTGGTACAGCGGACTCTGATCGATACTCTTGTGATCAGCGGCAGTAAGCAAGAACTGGCGTAATGGTAATGGTTCCAGATAGTGAGCCATTCTCCATGTCAGACCATTGTAATAATTGTTGTTGCCCTTGATGACCTCATGAGGACGATAGTATTCACTCAGACTCTTGGCAGAGATCGTAGCACTGTTACTTCCATCAGCAACAGCTCCTGGATACCAGTCTTCCATTACGGTATTCCATACATGGATGCCCTCGGTATGAGCAGGTTTCTCAATCAACTGGTCGTAAGAGCGCCAGCGCTGGAGATCCATGCCGCGGAGGCCTTCGGCCAAGAGTTCGCAACGACGCTCACGACGGATATTATAGAGCACCTTGTCGGTAAGTTGCTTACCAGCGGTATAAGACCCCCAGTCGAGGGTTTCCTTGCTCATATCGGTAGCATCGATCGTGGTCTGCGGATTAATGGCAGCACCGGTGAATCCTGCTCTCTCGCGTACAATCTTCCAGTATTCCAACACCTTACCCGAAAGACTATGGGTAAGCATATATTCGGCCTCCATATAGTTGAGCAAAGCCTCTGTAGCACGGAACTCCACACATACGTTAGAGCTACCACCGTTGGCTGTCTGCTCTTTATCGAAGGTCATACCCTTTCGTATTGCATAACCGGTGATATATCCATCTTCGGCATTCGCATTGGTGATGGCAGGAACTGGTTCTATCTCTGTATAATGGTCTTCTGAAGATGACATATTCTTGAAACAGTTGATGTCACCAGGTTTCTTCAGGAATACCGACAGACGAGGGTCTCGATTCTGTGTCACCTTGTTTACTGAGGTGTCACAATATTCGTAAGCGGAAGCATAGATAGGTTTACCATCCTTCATCAGATAACCTTCTACTAGACTACGGGTGAAACCGGTACCGATGTTACCCTTCTCTACGGCAACCTCGACATCATTTCTTACACCCAACGACTTGTTATACTCGCGCCATAACAGAATCTCCGGTTTACCGGCATCACTGGTTGTTCCCCAGAGTTCGAGATAAGGATTGCTCTGTCCTTCCTTCTGAGGTACGATACCGTTGTTGGTAACCAATAGGGTCTTATACTTCTCAGCCACCTTCTCGGCAGCCTCAGCAGACTGTGTAAAGAAATATTTAGCCTCAGCCTCAATAGAACCCGTAGGATACTGATAGTTGGCATTCTTTGCGGCACCTGGCCATCCTGTACCATTAGGGACGAAAGGTGTACCGGCAAAGTTGGTGAGCCAAGAGCCTTCGAACAGGGCCACACGACTCTTGAACAATAAAGCCACGTCATAAGATACACGGGTGTGACGGCTCTCGAAATCTTCTTTCAAATAAGTTGTTGCTGTATCTAAGTTGTTGATGATGAAACGAGCAACTTCATTACATGGTTGACGCTTGTTGGCTGCCACGAGGATGGCTTCATTATCGGGAAGGGCCTCGGTAAGAATTGGTAGGTCGCCAAACTTCTTCAACAGATCGAAGTATGCATAGGCACGGAAGAAATACAATTCGCCGATATACTGGCGGATATTCGTATCATTACCACTGATCTGACCGGCTGCATACTTGGTCTTGACCTGGTTCAACTGATAGTTGACATTACGGATGTTGCCCCAACTCCAGTCACCATTGGTATTACTGGTCTTATAGAGATTCGTAGTAAACTTACTACTTGGATTACGCGACATCTGATTGTCGGTATTATTATCTGAGGTATAAGTACCATAGTCCCAACCACCATGACCGGGAAGGATATCCGTATAGAATTGGTTGGCAACAGCCTGTACTTGATCTTCGCTGGTATAGAATTTCTCCGGAGTAAGATAAGAGAGTGGCTCCTGTTCCAAATAATCAGAGCAAGACACAAATCCGGCAGCCAGCGCTAATGCTATAATAGGAAATTTATATTTTTTCATGGTCGTATCATTTTTAGAATGTAACATTAAGTCCGAAAGAGAATGTTCTTGACAGCGGATAACCATTTGTTCTCTCGGCACTGGTACCAATCAGCTCAGGATCGAACTGCTCAGGCATATCCGTGATAGTGAACAGGTTTTCTGCTGAGAAGAATACGCGCAGATTGCTGATGCTCCACTTCGAGGTGATGGCACGAGGGATGGTGTAACCTATCTGGAAATTCTTCAGACGCATATAAGCTGCATTCATCAGATAACGAGTCTGGCACTTTTCGTTCTTATCGCTATACTGTACGCGAGGAAGCCATCCATCGACATTCTCGCTCATATAACCATTCTGTACAGACCATGTGTTGGCATCACGATAGTAATCTTGTACGGCTGTGATACCTGTTGCCCACCACTCCCAAGAGTTGGTAGCACCAAAAAGATATTCCAGTGAGCCCCAAGAGCCACCCAACCAACTGTCGCGCTTCATCACGCCCTGGAAGAATGCTCTAAGGTCGAAACCTTTCCAACTTGCGTTCAAGTCGAGACCAAAGAGGAAGCGAGGTGTTGAGTTACCGATAACCTTCAAGTCGCCATGGTCATCGATTGTGTTGGCACCATTGGTGATTTTCTTATCACCATTCAAGTCGGCATACATGATATCACCGGCAGCCCAGTTGCTACCGAGAGAACTTTGGTCGGCAGTAGCAAGATGCTTCTGCATCTCTTCGTCGCTCTTTGCGATACCGATGGTCTCATAACCCCAGATCTCATTCAGATATCTGCCCTCGATATAATTATCCAGTGAACCTGTTGGGTTATTAGGATAACGGGTAATCTTGGTACGAGCGTCTGAAAGGTTGAAGGTAGCACCATAATGGAGACCATTATGCAAAGTATCGTTCCAGCCAATCTGAAGTTCCCAACCGGTAGTACGAAGGTCGGTATTGTTGGTAACAGGAACAGAGGTACCAAGGAGAGCAGGAAGTTCTGGAGCTTTACCCACCATATTCTTGGTATTACGTACATAAGCATCGAAGCTACCGGTGAGTCGATTTCCGAACAATCCGAAATCGATACCTACGTTATAGCTCTCTACGGTTTCCCATGTCAACAGGGCAGAGACAAGACTTGGTGCACTGGTAACATTTGTCTTCTCACCATTCTGCAACCATGTACCTGCTACTGAGTTATAGGCAATAGTCTGATAGGTCTGATACCAGTTGTTGATATTCTGGTTACCCAAAGAACCGTAAGAGAGGCGGAGCTTCAAGTTGTCGAGCCACTTGATATCTGCATTCTTCATGAAACTCTCTTCGGTGATTCTCCAACCGAGTGATAAAGAAGGGAATGCCTTCCACATATGGTCACGGCGGAATCGTGAAGTACCATCATAACGCAAGTTAGCCTCAAGGAGGTAACGCTCCATATAATTATAGTTGATACGACCGAAGAAACCGGCTGTCTGCCATTGGTTGCGAGCACCGTTCACAGAAGGTACTACGGCAGTACCATTATAGGCAAGTCCGTTTGTCAAATCTACTTCTGGCTTTGATGGGTCGAGGATACCATCACGCTGCAAACCGAACTCAAGACGTTTCAACTGTTCCGTCTGGAAACCGGCCATCACATGGAAATTGTGCTTCTTGTTGAAATCCCAACTATATTCTGTATAGGCTTGGAAGTTCAGATAATTATCCTTGTATTCATCCTCATGGACATTAGAGCCTTGGTTATAAATCACTGCATCACCGGCTACATTGTGGTTATAAGTACGCTGACTGTCCCAATGACGTGTGCGGTTGTCTACCTTATAGTTGAACTCCACATGGGTTACCCAATTCTTAATCGGTTCGAAAACGAATCCTAACTGATGATTCAACAGATCGCGCTCTACGGTGTCCTCACCTCCCGTAGCAAGTCCAAGGGCCGGAGATGGTGAACTATAGAGATAACCGTTACGGTCGTAAAGCGGAAGCATTGGCCATCCCTGACGAGCCATATCACTATATAAACTACCTGTCATGGCAGAAGGACGCTTATAGTTGGTGCGGGTGTAACGCATCGCATAGTTCATGCGAGCCCATTTAGCCAACTGCGCACTAAACTTGGCAGTTCCGTTGTAACGCTTGTAACCATCGGAACCCATATTCATGAAACCACCCTTGTCGAGATAGTTGAATGATGCATAGTAGTTCATCTTATCACTACCACCATTCACGCTGGCATTATGTTCCATAGAGAAAGCTGTCCCTTTGTAGACTACATCATACCAGTCGACATCGTCGATACCATAACCATAGCCATCTGCCCATGTGGTACCATTCTCGGTAGGGATAGCATAAAGCAAGGTACCGTCGGCAGCCTGACGAACACCAGGACTATATGGAGTGGCGTTGTGGTAAGCCACGATTTGCTTCATTCTGTCTTCACCGAAGAACACACTTTGTCCACTGTTTGTCTTGGCATCATTCACCCAAGCGGCATAGTCGACAGAGTTCATCATGTGTTTGCCACGAATCAGATTACTAAACTGGAAACTGTTGTTATAGTTTACCGTCACTTTGCCTTCTCTACTACCATTCTTCGTGGTGATCAGGATGACACCGAACGGTGCACGAGATCCATAGATAGAAGAGGCTGCGGCATCCTTCAATACAGAGATGCTCTCGATATCCTGTGGGTTCACGGTGTTGATATCGCCCTCCATACCGTCTATCAGGATAAGTGGTGATCCACTAGAGCCTTCACCGATGGTGGCGGTACCACGGACATTAATAGATGGATTCGACTCCAAGCTACCACTCGTAGAAGAGATCTGCAAACCCGGAACGACACCTTGCAGAGCTTGAGCTGCACTCTGTACAGGGCGCTGAGCAAGTTCCTCACCATCAACGACAGCCACAGAACCGGTAAGGTTTACCTTCTTCTGTGTACCGAAGCCAACGACGACGACCTCGCTCAGGGCCTTACTGTCTTCTACCATCGTGATGTTAATAGGTCCATGACCAACCTTCACTTCCTGAGTTTTGAACCCGATGTAGGAAATCTCAAGTGTTGCTCCCGGTTGAGCCTCAAGAGAGAACTTACCATCGAGGTCGGTAATGGCACCGGCAGAAGAAGAACCTTTCACCTTGACGGTGGCACCAATAATTGGTTCACCCGTAGGGTCTACGACATGTCCTTTAACAACATTTGATTGTTGTGTGATCTGTGCAGCTGAAGCTTGTATCACTCCAAGTGGAGATAATGAACACCCAACTGTCAACGCCAAGAGCATCATGGTGCGCTTTGACGTCATCATAAGATAATCGTGTTTCATTAATTAAAAAATTAGGTTAAATAGATATATTATTAATTTAAGTGATTAATCATTTCTTCAGTTTCCAACTATCCTTCCATTCGATAACAGGAACGTCATCAACAAACAGAATAGGCAGCCACAGATATCTGGAATCATCCGGATGTGACGGGCGCCATTCGTCGGCCATAAAGATATAGGTGCGCTTTTTAGGTACTGGAAGTATATAGGTACTCTGTCCGTTGAATGTCTTCTTGGCATTCTCACCGACACAAGGTGATGGATATTGTTTCCATGGTCCCCAGATACTATTACTCGAAAACATACGTGCTTCGTTGGGAGCCCACCCTGTGCATCCACTGGTTATCATCCAGTATTTGCCGTTATGCTTCATGATAGCAGGGGCTTCATTCTGTCCTCCCGCGGCTACGCGTACATACTTTCCAGTATGTGAGGTATAGTCGTCGGAGAGTCCTGCGATATGTAGGGTCATATTTTCCTCGGATGAGAAGATGTGATAAGCTTTTCCGTCATCATCGACGAAGAGTGTCATATCACGAGCCATCTGTCCTCCTGCCAAATCACGTTTCAGGAAGAGACCTTTCTTCACAGCCTCATTCCATTCCGGTGTCCACCACTCTTTATATTTATCAGCATCCATACTGTTCAATTCTGCAATCTGTTCTGCCGTCATATCCATAGGATACTTCCCGGCATTCACGCGCGAAGAACGAAGGAAGCGGTAAGGACCGGTAACGTGATCGCTCACGGCAACACCGGCACGGGCTGCTCCATAACCTTGACCTTTAAGTTCCAAATGGAACCACATGACAAACTTATGGGTTTTGCGATTGTAGATGACTTTAGGACGTTCCAAGATGCATCCTTTCTCGATATCGTTGCCCGGTTCATCAGAGACCGACAAGGCAACACCTTCATACTTCCAATCTTTCAGATTCTTCGAAGAATAACAGTTCACCCCAACCAACGCTGCTGTTGTCTTGGTGTCTTTATCTTCTCCAAACCAGTAATAACGGTTACCGTACTTGATTATACCTCCACCATGTGCATTGATGTGCTTTCCACGGTCATCAGGCCATATCTTTCCCGGATGGAACTCCTGTCCATATACTAATAAGGTGGAAAGTAATACAAACATGGTTGTTAGACTTCTTAGGTTGTAGTGCATTTTCTAGGTTATCTATTTTTGACACAAATATAGATATTTTATCATTAACGACCAAAAGAAAAAGAGAAAAAAGATAAATATATTTGATTATTCGGTATATTATCCGTAATTTTGCCATAAATAAGATTCGCACAAATGGAAAATCCATATATCAAACAATATCCCGATTTGATGTCGGGCAAAAAAGTAATGTATGTTCATGGTTTCATGTCTTCTGCTCAAAGTGGAACGGTGAAGCTTTTGCAGGAGTTGATGCCGCAAGCTAACATCATCGCTGATGATATTCCTCTGCATCCGGAAGAGGCTCTGACAATGCTCAGAGAACTTGCTGACAGAGAGAAACCAGACCTGATCATCGGTTCTTCGATGGGTGGCATGTTCACGGAAATGCTATATGGATATGATCGTATTCTCGTAAACCCGGCTTTCAGGATGGGGGATACAATGAGTAGTATGACGGGAAAACAGCAATTCCAGAACCCGAGAAAGGATGGTGTACAAGACTTCATGGTAACGAAGGGACTGATTAAGGAATATTCTGAGACTTGCTCTCATTGCTTTGAGGGTTGTGAGGATGAGGACAAGGATAAGATATTCGGACTCTTCGGCGACAAGGACCCTGTAGTACATACCTTCGACCTCTTCCGTGAGCATTATCCTCAGGCTATCTATTTCCATGGTGAGCATAGACTCATCGACAAGGTGGCTCATCATTATCTGATTCCTGTCATCCGTTGGGTCGATGACCGACAGAATGGAAAGGAACGTCCTGTCGTCTACATCGACTACTCTACGCTACATGATAGTTATAATCATCCTACATCGAGTATGCACAAGGCTTATGAGATGCTTATCGAAAACTATCAGGTGTAGATCGTTGCCGACGCTCCTACCAACGACCATGAGTATCTTACGAAGGTACAAACTTGGGTGGAGGAATATCTTAGTGCTCCGGCATGGAATCATGTGATCTTTACCAAACAGAAGAATTTGCTCTATGGCGATTATTTCATCGACACCACACCTGATGAGAATTTCATGGGAACGGCAATAGCCTTCGGGAGTAACGAATTCAAGACTTGGGAGGAGATCATCACATTCTTTGAACGATTGGGAGGGCAATAAACCCCTATCATAAAAAAAGACGGAATATCAATATTCCGTCTTATCAGTTTTTTGCATCCATGCTTCAAAAGCCTTTATCGC
>CACYKX010000061.1:13695-28829 GCA_902775075.1 uncultured Prevotellaceae bacterium
TTACGATCGTTAGCATAATAGATCTTGTCGAGATGTGCCCAATAGATTGCTCCCAGACACATCGGACACGGTTCACAACTCGTATAGATGTCACAACCAGCCAAATCGAAAGAGCCCAACTTCTTAGTAGCCTTACGGATGGCATTCACCTCTGCATGGGCAGTAGGATCGTTGTCAATGGTAACACTATTAGAAGCCTCGGCTATAATCTCGCCATCCTTGACGATGACAGCGCCAAAAGGACCTCCGCCATTCTTGACGCTATTAATAGAGAGGTCGATAGCTCTCTGCATAAAATCCTTTTTTTCCATAGGCTTTGTTTTTATGAATAGCAAGCAAAGGTACAAAAAAAAATGAATTAGAACAAAATTTTTTCCGTATCTTTGCAATAATATGGAGAATATCATTACAGCAGAAGAACTCTTCCATAGAGTGGAAGAGATACTTACGCGGGCTGACCTTGACGGTTCTGCACGCAATAAGATGATGCACGACACGTTGGTGCTCTGTTGTCATGCGGGAATCAAAGATACGCAACAGAGTTATGGTAATCTATTCTCTCAAGTGGATTATCTGTGTAAGTTGCATCATATGAGCGCCGGTGACAAGATGGCGATACAGACGATGCGCCGACATAGCAATTCGGAAGTTCCTCTGCCATCAACAGAGATGAAATATGATCTGCGCGCACTTTGTCTGCTGATTTCTGCGGTATTCTCCGTAGATATTCCTTCGAATGTCGTAAGCCTCATCCCTTCTGAGAATCGTCCCTACACGAGTCAATTGGATATCAACAATAGGTACATCCGTTGTATCGTACAGCAGTTTGACGAGGATTTCATCTTCGTCAGCATGGATACGGAGCATGCTGATATGGATTTCAAGATACATCTGCGCAACGAAGAACTTGCCATCGACCATAGTTATCTCACCGACATCCTTTACAAGGGGATGCAACTGAATCTCCTTGATAATCATGTTGATAAGGCTTCAAATACGATAACGGCACGAATCATCGTGGTGGAACCGGATTATCTGATCGACATCAGCGCCATTGCGGCTTGTTTCTTGGAATGTGGACATCATCCTCTTCTCTATATCGTCAACCAGATGAAACCTCGGGCAAACTCGCAGGCTACTTTACTCGGTAACTTTGCGGGAAGTGCTCTTGATGATATCATCAACTGTCGAGAACAATATGATCCTCGTGACACTCTTAAAAGTAATTTCAAGGAGAAAGCGCTGGAGTTTTGTACCTGTACCGGTTTCGATGCTCAGAGGTTCAAGGAGGATGCTTACAAGCAATGCTATAATCTTGGACAGGTCGTTCGGGTTCTCTTCGGGAAGATGCCGGGACGCGAACATCTTTACGACAAGAGTAAGGCTATCCTCGAGCCTTCATTCATCTGTGAGGCTTTGGGCATTCAAGGACGAGTCGACTTGATGACAACAGATTATAAACTGCTGGTGGAACAGAAATCGGGCAGGAATATCAATGTGGAGCGCCGACAGTCTGACCCACGTTACCGTAGTTTTCAACTTGAAAACCATTACGTGCAGTTGCTGCTTTATTACGGTGTGCTGCATTATAATTTCCATCTCGGTAAGGAGAAGGTGGACATTCGACTACTTTACTCTAAATATCCTCCACGCGATGGGTTGATGGTAGTAGCTTATTATCAGAAACTCTTTCGAGAGGCGATAAAGTTCCGTAACCAACTGGTTACTGAAAATATCGGGATGGCTCGTGACGGATTCGAGACCAGACTCAACGAACTGTATCCGGACTTCTTGAATGTAAACAAGTGTGACAGTTATTTCTATAAAAGGTTTATCACTCCTCAATTCGCCGAGATCACCGACCCTATCCATCAACTATCTCCACTCGAAGAAAGTTATTTCTGCAGGATGATGACTTTCGTCCTGCGCGAAGAACTCATCTCTAAGTTGGGCGCTCAGGAGGGAACAAGCAATTCGCAGAGTGACCTGTGGAACTTGCCGCTGGCAGAGAAGAAAGATACAGGAAGTATTTATACGGGACTGAAGATAGTAGAGAAATCGAAAAGCTCTGATTTCAATGGCTTCGACACGCTTACGTTTTCTATTCCTGATCAAGGGGAAGACTTTCTGCCCAACTTCCGCGTGGGTGACATGGTATATCTCTATGCTTATGCTGACCAAGCAACGCCTGATGTGCGAAGCGCAATCCTCTTCAAAGGTGTGCTACAGGAGATTCATACTGAACGAATCATCGTACATCTGAACAATGGACAACAGAATCCGGATGTCATCACCGGTGATAACTTTGCGATAGAGCATGCTTCTTCGGATGCTTCCATTGGTGGAGCTATACGGGGTCTGCATCAACTGATATGTTCTGAACAGCACAAACGACAGTTGCTCTTAGGGCAACGTGAACCAAGAAAGGATGAGTCGCTCGTCCTCTCCGGAAGTTACGACGACATCCTTGATCCGATACTTCTGCGGGCCAAACAAGCACAAGACTATTTCCTACTCATCGGGCCACCGGGAACGGGCAAGACCTCTCGCGCTCTCCAGTTTATGGTACGCGAGGCTTTATCCACACCGAGACGTAATGTTCTGCTTATGTCGTACACGAACCGTGCCGTCGATGAAATCTGTGAGATGCTGTGTGATAACGAGATTCCTTTCCTTCGCATCAGCAACGAGTATTCCTGTGATGAGCGTTTCAAACCATATCTGCTGGAAAAGGCCATAGAACATTCTCCTAAACTTGCTGACATCCGTAATATATTAATAGGTACGCGCGTAATCGTAGGTACCACATCCTTCATGGCTGCCAAACCTTTCATCTTCAATCTAAAGCATTTTGATTTGGCAATCATCGATGAGAGCAGTCAGATTCTAGAACCCAACCTCATCGGTCTACTGACACTTGTCGACAAGTTTATCCTTGTTGGCGACTACAAGCAATTACCTGCCGTGGTACAACAGAGTGAGAACGAATCCAGAGTAGATGACAAACTGTTGCAAGATATCTGTCTCGACAACTGCCGCAACTCTCTTTTCGAACGTCTCATCCATTGGGAGGAGAAGAACCGTCGCAATGAGTTCATCGGAATTCTACGTCGACAAGGACGAATGCATCCCGCCATCGCCGAATTTCCGAACAAGATGTTCTATTTCCGTGAAAACCTCGAACCAGTACCATGCCCACACCAGTTAGACCAGTCGATTGCTCATCGTATGGTCTTCATCCCGAGTGAATTCTGCAAGCAGCCCAACATATCAGACAAGATCAATATCTCGGAAGCAAAGATCGTGGCCGGATGCCTACAGAAGATCTATCAAGAACATAAGGACGACTGGGATGCGACGAAGACCGTGGGCGTCATCGTGCCATACCGCAACCAGATTGCCATGATACGCAAGGAAATAGAAAAACTGGATATTGTCGATTTGCAGAAGATCAGCATCGACACCGTAGAGCGCTATCAAGGTAGTCAGCGCGATGTCATCATCTACAGTTTTACCATACAAAACTATTATCAACTGGAATTCCTCACAAGCAACTGTTTCCGTGAGGGAGAACGCATCATCGACAGAAAGCTCAACGTTGCCATCACCCGAGCACGAAAACAGATGATTATGACAGGTAACGTACAGATACTATCCAGGAATCTGATATTCAGAGAGTTAATCAATTTCTGCAAAGAGAAAAAAGGATTTATTGAACAATTTTAATAAACTTATAGCACAATTTTAACATAAATGATTTCCTTATATACCCAAACATTCCTACCTTTGCATCGACTATAAGAATATAGATTGTATAACAACAAATTAAGAGTTTTATGAAAAAGTTTTTAATGACTGTTATTGCAGCCGTATTGGTTGCAGTAAGTGCTGATGCACAGGTTTATGTAGGTGGTAGTTTAGGTATTGCAGGTAACGATTACAATGGTAACACCACAACAAGTTACAAGTTTGTTCCAGAAGTTGGTTACAACTTCAATCGCGACTGGGCAGCAGGTGTTGCTTTCGGTTGGCAAGGCGAGACTGAGGGTAATGCAAAATCTGTAGAGGTAAACCCTTACGTTCGTTACACATTCCTTCATTCTAAATATGTAAACGTATTCTGCGATGGCAGTTTCGGCTATACACACCAGTATGATGCAGGTCAGGATGCAGACCTCTTCGCAGTAGGTTTACGCCCAGGTGTTGCAGTCAACCTGACCAAGAGATTATCATTCGTTACTCATGCAGGATTCCTTGGCTGGAACCAGACCAAGAATAACAACACCAATGTAAAGGTAAGCCACTACGGTCTCGACCTTGATGGCAACAACTTGACTTTCGGTTTGTATCTGAACTTCTAATTTTTAGAAAAGGATTATAAAGTCAATAGCAGCCAATCGGAGTATCATCCGATTGGCTGTTTTTTTGTTCTCTTTTTTCTTCTTTTCCTTATAATAGGGATTTTCCCCTAACGAATAGGGAAAACACACCATATCGTAAAGGAAAAGCCATTACCTTTGCTGCCAGAATACTTGAAAGGAAAAAACAAGAACAACAAATAAAAACAATTAGATATGAAAAAACTATTATTAATGGCAGTAGTACTGCTCTCATCAGTAGGTGCTTTCGCACAGCATACAGTAGGTAGCGTAACTTTCCAACCAAAAGTTGGTATGAACCTCGCAGGTCTTACAAACCTTGACAAAGACGACCGCCGTCTCGGTCTTGCAGCAGGTGCAGAGTTCGAATACCAAGCTACTCCAGTATTCTCTTTGAGTGCCGGTGCCTTATATTCTATGCAAGGAACACAGGACGACAAAGATAACACCCTAAAAATGGATTATATCAACGTACCTGTCCTGGCTAATGTCTATGTAGCCCCAGGTCTTGCACTGAAAGCCGGTCTGCAACCAGGTTTCCTCGTAAACAGCAGCAGTTCTGATACTTTCAAATCAGTAGACCTGTCAATTCCTGTTGGTGTTTCTTATGAATACGAGAACTTCGTGTTGGATGCTCGTTACAACTTTGGTGTAACAAACGTGGTAAAAGACGACATCAACCGTTTCATCAACAGTGATTGCAAGAACTCAGTATTCCAGCTTACCCTGGGTTATAAGTTCGATCTCTAATATTAGATTTTAAGAAATACCTATATTGACAAGGAAGACTCCTATACGGAATCTTCCTTTTTTTATGATAAAGGTATAATACCGCTTTGTCATCAATGGGAAAAGATGATATGCTTTCAGCTACAACAGAGATAAGAACATAAAAAAAGGGGCTCCGCTGAGTCCCAACCTTTTGTTAACCTTAAATCTAATACTATGAAAAACACGATGCAAAGGTATCTACATTTCTCTAAACGCCAAATAGTTACAAAAGAATTATATTTTACCCCAACAAATTCTTGATATAAATCAAAACAGAACCTTACTTTTTCTTAAAATATTTGGAGGTATCAAAAAGAATAGCTATCTTTGCAAATAGAGACATAGAAAACAGAAAGAAGAAAGGATACAGAATTCTGACAGTAAAACGTCAGAATTCTCTATTTTTTTGTCCCTGTTAGAACATTTTAGTAGTAACAATTAAAAAGAAAATATTATGGCTTATATGTCACAAGCAGGCTACGACAAACTCGTAGCAGAGCTACGTCAGCTCGAAACAGTTGAGCGCCCTAAGGCTTCGGCTGCTATTGCAGAGGCTGCCGATAAGGGAGATTTAAGTGAGAACTCAGAATATGATGCTGCAAAGGAGAATCAAGCTCATCTCGAAGCTAAGATCAACGAACTGAAGCTAACCATCGCTGAAGCTAAGATCGTAGATATCTCTCGTCTGAGTGCTGATGCCGTACAGATACTTTCAAAAGTTGAGATGACCAATCTTACCTTGAATAAGAAGATGGTCTACACGATTGTGAGCGAACAGGAGGCCAACCTGAAGGAAGGTAAGATTTCCATCAAGACTCCTATCGCACAAGGATTGCTCAACAAGAAAGTTGGTGATATTGCGGAAATCAAGATTCCTCGCGGCACCATCCAGCTGCGCATCGACAAGATTACTCTCGAATAATCAATTCATATAAAGACATTCTGATTATGGCAACAATATTCAGTAAGATTGCAGCAGGCGAGATTCCTAGCTACAAATGTGCAGAAAGTGACAAGTTTTATGCTTTTCTCGACATTAGTCCTATCGCCAAAGGTCATACTTTGGTGATTCCTCGCAAGGAAGTAGATTATATCTTCGATATGGACGACCAGGATTTGGCCGATTTCGAAGTCTTCGCCAAGAAGGTGGCAAAAGCAATTAAGGCTGTTTTCCCTTGTAAGAAGGTAGCTCAGGTAGTTTTGGGCCTTGAGGTGCCTCATGCCCACATCCATCTTATCCCGATGAACTCAGAAGCCGACGTAAACTTCCGCAAGGAGCATCTGAAACTCGAGGATAGCGAGATGAAAACAATTGCTGATAACATCTATGCTGAATTCAAGAAGTTAGGTTAATGCCCACTTCAACTATTATAAAGATAAAGGCTGGTCTTTTCATTATCAAGACCAGCCTTTATTATATTCTACAGTGGGAAGAACCATTACACATACTCCTCACCTTTCTTGATGAGAACCTCGTTCACATATTTCTTGACGAGCGCCGAGGAGTCCTCTTTCTTGCACACTAAGAGCACATTATCCTTCTCGGCCACAATATAACCGTCCAACCCATTCAACACAGCCAGTTTACCCGACGGCATCTTGATAACATTATTATGACAGTCCTCGAGGAGCACATCTGAATTGATGACCACATTATCATCATCACTCTTCTGCATCGCCTCATAGATTCCATGCCATGTACCCACATCAGCCCATCCAAAGCTACACTTCTTCACATACACATTTTCTGATTTCTCGAGTACACCATAATCTATAGAAATGTTCGGATACGAAGGGAAATGCTCCCTCACATATTCACCCTCCTCCTCTTCCGTAAAATCAGGGTTTACCTTGTCAAGATTACGCAACACAGATGGTAAGAACTTGTACAGACACATACCGAGATGATGAACATTAGAGAGGAAGATACCCGTATTCCAGAACCATTCACCACTCTCCATGAAAGCCTTGGCAAACTCACGGTCTGGTTTTTCGATAAAGCTCTGCACCTTAAAGATATCATCAAAGTAAGAATAGTCACCCAACTGAATATATCCATATCCCGGTTCCGGACGAGTAGGTTTCACCCCCATCGTAAGCAAACAATTGTTGTTGGTAACAAATTCTAAGCCTTCTTTCAAGTCACGTCCAAACTGTTCAGCATCCAAGATTACCTGATCTGAGGGAACAACAACCAAGTTAGCATACGGATTACGATGAGCCACCCGATGAGCCACCCATGCTACACTAGGAGCAGTATTGCGATGAATCGGTTCTGCCATCAGATTATTCTCAGCCAGATCCGGCAACTGTTGTCTTACCAAATCAGCATATTCAATATTCGTATTTACGAGAACATGATCAGGGCTCATGAATTTCGTCATGCGCTCATACGTCTGTTGCAATTGAGTTTTTCCAGTGCCGAAGAAGTCAATAAACTGTTTAGGATAACTCTCACGACTACACGGCCAGAGCCTTCTACCCTTTCCGCCAGCCAATATTACACAATAATCATTATTCGATGTCATCATAGTCTTAACGCATGTTTGATTTTGATGTAAAGGTACGAAAAAATAGCAATTGTTAGCAAGAAAATTAAGATTTTTATGCTAAAAGTTTGTCAATTCGAAAAAAAGTACTACCTTTGCATCGTCAATCACAAAAGACGCCATGCCCAGATGGCGGAATTGGTAGACGCGCTGGTCTCAAACACCAGTGCCGCAAGGCATGCCGGTTCGATCCCGGCTCTGGGTACAAAAGCAAAGTGCTGTAACTTTTTGTTACAGCACTTTTTCTTTTATCAGATGATAACAAGTTCATCTTTCTATGTATTTTATCCCTTTATACTCAAGAAGAATAACTATATGTATTTCATAAAAAAACTCTGCCTCTCATTTTTGATTGACAGAGTCTTTTTTATTTCCCATATGGTGAAACTTTTGCGTAAATAAACAATGATAGAGTTTAGGAATTTAACATCCCTAGCGTTTGATCGCCTCCTTAATTTGTGCCATATTACTGCGAGATACAGGAATCGTTTCATTACAATGTTTCATCAGAAGTTGCATACTGCTCGACTTAGAAAGAATTCGTTCCACCTGTTGGAGGTTTACCAGAAAAGCACGATGGCAACGCACGATCATCGAACAAACGCTAAGTTGTTGTTCTATCTGTTTCAAAGTAGAACGAATCATCTGATTCTTCACAACACCATCCTGCAATTGGAAAATCTTCACGTAGTTACCCACAGCTTCCAGATAAACAACATCTTGTAATTGCAATTTTATCGTATCGTTGGTAGTACCGGTAAGAACGATTGTAGACCGACAAGGATTTACTTTTTCATCAGGAAGAGAAGTCTCCTCTGTTTTATGATTCTGTTGTTGCAACTTCTGCAACTTATTATTCAGAATATGCATTTCTACATCCTTCTCCAAGATCTTCTTTTTACGGCGACGTAGGAAAACAGAGAGACCGAAAATGACACCAAGTTGACCTAATGTCAACAGCAAGAAGAAAATGAATAACTTCTGCTGTGTGACGAGCAACAGTAACTCATGCTCGCGCAGTTTCCGGATAGACTCTTGCTTCGCTTTCGCTATCGCCTCCCGCTTACTTCTCGCCTTGTACACCCCATTGGCATATTCCGCGATATCAGTGACATTATACTTCCCTGTTAAGGCATAGTCGAGCACCATCTTATGCGACAGAATGTTGAAGCGGAACGGATCATATCTATAATCATCATAAGTAATACGAGGTAACATATCCATATAATATTTCGCACGCTGCTTGTCACCTTTGAGAAGATAGGCATGTGAAAGTGAGAATATTGACTCAGGAATCTCATTCTTATAAATCTCCGACTGCCGATAATGCTCCAACGCCTTTTCATGCCATCTGATACCCTCATCAATCTTACCCTCATCAATCAGCACATCCGCATAGTTCGGGATGACAAGTATCCAGATATGTGCGGAATCCTTTGCATGAGGTAGAGTGGCGATAGCCCGCAACGAATACTCATTCGACTTTTTGACGTCACCATGATAATAATATCCCGCAGCCAGTCCATCAAGATAATCAGTATGGTTTCTGTCTCCACCGTCGAGTTTCATCAACATCTCAGAATAGCGAGTAGCAGCCTTCAAGTCGTGAACATGGAAAGCTAGGTCAGCCAAAGCCACCACATAAGAAAGAATCTCCTTTCGGTTTCCCAGTTTCTTACTTTCAGCGAGAGCCCGCTCCATCAACAGTCGAGCCTTTTCAGGTTTATCCTTCCACCAATAATATGACGAAGCCATCTCTCGAGCCTTTCTCAGCATCACCCTGTCCACAGGCTGATGATTTTCATAATAGTTAAGCGAAAATAGCACTGCAGAATCCTCCGATAAAGCCTCATTCATGCCCGTATGTCCCTCAGCCATCGCCAGCCAATACCGAGCAACCCATTCATCAGGCAAATGTCCAAGGTTTTCCACCTTATTTAAGGTTTTCAGGGCACTATCAGGATGTAATTTTACCAAATTCTCTGCATCAGAGATCAATTCCTTGTCAGAATGTCCACAGGCCGTGAGGAAGATCAGTGAAGCAATTATATATATAATTTTCTTCATGTTACGATGGTTAATTCGCGTTTTATCTTGCAAGAAGACATTTTATCAATTTATTACAAGAAAAAATGGTAAGAAATCATTTCCTTTAGTTTTTGATACTAACACCCCCGAAGAAGTTGCTTGCCACAATATATAGAGTTGGAAGTTTCTGATCATTAGTAGAAAGAGACTCATTGCCTACGCCACCGAAGAAGCTGCGACTTTTCACGAGCACATTTACGTTTTCCGGAACATACAGTTCTACACCACCGAACGAAGTATGGATATCTATTTCTTCATCCTCATTGATTACAGCATTTCGCAAGTCAAGTTTGATTCCTCCAAAACTAGCTTCCAATCGCGCGCCATGAAAAGACTCACCATTATACACATACTCATCGCCTCCATATTTCGTAGAACAAAGAATGCGCCTTCCCTCTTCCTGGTCAGGAATTGGACGTCTAAGCCATTGGTCACGATCCTTACAAAAACTTTTCACCACCAAAGACGCTCCTATATATAGTAGAATACAAGGAAGGATATAACTAGTCCAAGGTTGGTTAGACAACCATTGCAGAGATATAATATTCCATATTGCAGCAAGTTTTAACAAAGCCCCCACAATAAAAATGATTCCAATAATAGTTCCTGTTCTCATAATTCTTTATGTATTGTTGTTTATATTTTGAATGTAATTTCTTTAGAAAAAAAACAATTCTCATTCCATGATACTTGGCGAGAAATGTTCCGAAGATTATCAAGGTTTACATCCTTGAGAGAATGCTTTCCCTTGAAATATTGATGACAAAGGTATAAATAAAAATGATTTCCTCCAAATTATAGGGATAGACAAACATATTATGTGACGAAATAATAAATTTACTTACATTACTATTCGTCACAAAATGTTACCATTCATCCCTAAATCCTCATTTTATGGAAATATACAGAAGACCCTGAGTCAAAATAAACTCAGGGTCTTTTTATTTATCTATCCATAAAAAGACTGTAAAGAACCGGTAACAACGTTGTTACCCTTTACATCTGTTTTTCTATTCATCCATATTCAAAACCACATCGATATCATAGTTATCACCATTGGCACCTGTCATAACTGTTACTTTACCTTGATTTTCACCAACGACAGGAACCCAAAGGGCTATCTTTTGTCCATCACTCGTCGTTGCCTCATACTTGATAGACATATTGGCTGCCTCGAAATGTGTGAATTTTCTCTCAAGTGACTGATATTGTGAAGCACCACTCCAGTCTAAGTTTACACGTACAGCTGCATTTTTGTTAATATCGCAAACATAGAAGCCATCGTTATCCACATCACCACATGCAATGCCATTGATATATGCGTTGATGCTACCCGGATAATGAGCTGGCAATTCATGCATCACAAAGACACCATCACCACTGGCCTTAGGATCAAAGATACACATGATGCGCTTTGGTGGTACCTGACCATCATCGCTCATGATAAACTTGAAAGTGGGCTCAGTAGTGACGAATCCCTTATCATCAAAGCCTATACCAATCTGCATCGGTGTGCCATACAATCTTGTGCCGACTGTTGCATCGCTGACATTGACACTATAGAAATCTATTCTATTAGGATCTTCAGGATGACCATCCGGCTGATGATGGTTGCGTATCGCATAGAATTCACCGGCAATAGTTATCAACGACCAATGGGTATTTTCGTCATTTTTGTCAGTCTCCGGAATAACAAGGCGAGTCAACTTATTCGTTGATGTATTATAAATATAAGGTACAGAGAACAGCTTTTCTTCTCCTCTGTCCATTACCTTTTCGCGACAAACCACACCTAGATTGTTACCAGCAGGAAGGATATGAGCAACATCGTATTTATTTTCAACAACAGCAGGGATAATATCCTCATAGCTGAGAGAGGTTCCATTATCCGTGACACGCAATACTCTACCATTAGGATGGTTGTGATCTATCTCGTAACCGCCCTCACGTACATAGATATGATTACCTATGGCATGAAGCCAACCATTCAGCATACTCTGAGGGTTGTAGCCGTCTCCTAGATCATTCGGAGCACCATCCTTGACTTCCCAGATAAACAGAGCACCATCACTCTTGCGAATAAAATACTGTCCACCATGAACACTATGATGGGATTCGTTAAAGTCATCACGAATCTTCGTAAGCATCTTCTTTACAGGCGACTCTTCCATCTGATTATAGTCAGGCACCTCGTAACGACAATTACTCAACCACAGATAGTTATCACCAACATCGAAGATGAAGTTAGGAACGATTCTCAAACTCGAGTTTATTCGTTCTATGACAGTTTTAACTTCCTTTTTCTGTTCCTCGCTAGCCTCATCGATATCCTCCTCGTTACCATTTTCATCCTTCACGGCAACCTCAACATCAAAGGTATATTTCACCTCGATAAACTTCATATCGTCAGAGGCCTTCAGCAACGAGTTGACGATTGCCACATCACCTTCGGCACGTGTCACATCCTTTGACGATGCTGAACTTCCACCCAACTTTCGTCCCACAGCAACAGCCTTTGCTCCGGTTATGTCCGTATTATTGGCCTTTACTGCCTTAAGGACCAGACTGGTATTACTTACACTACCTCCTCCACCATTATTTATAATAGTAGTATTATCATCACCTGAGCAAGAGGTAAACATAGTTACAGGTAATGTAATAAGAATTAATGCGAAAACTTTCTTCATATCCAAAATAGTTAGTAGTAATAATCGCAAATATATATAATGATTCTCATAATATTCAGTTTTAAACAGAAATTAACAAAGCAGCCAAGAATTCAACGTTGCGGTTAACAGATATTAAGATTGCAGAAAAAGGGGTAAAACGAACTTCTTTATGATGGAAGGTATTCATATTTTGCATACCTTTGTGTTAAATTATACTTACCAGAGTAAATAACTGTAATGGAGAGAATGGGAAAAACAAAGTAATAATATGAAGAATCTATTTATTTTACTACTCATGTTGTGCTCGCTGACTGCGACCGCACAAGAACGTACTGACACTGTGATTCCGAAAGTTTTATGCAATGGCTATTTCTTTCGTGATATGAAAAGTCTTCCTTATAGTTCGTTCTCTATTCATCGACTGAAAGACAATGAGGGCAACAGCATCGTTGCCGTCGATGTCAATGGCGCATTACCGGAGTCTGTCATCCAACAGGCTATCCCTCGTGAGCAGGTTCACAACGCTGACCAGTTTCTGAAAGGTATCAATATGCTGCACGAGATGGAGGAACTGACAAGGGGGAAAGCAAAAGGTCACGACATTTTATATTATCCGGAAGTCGGCAAACAGTTCCCTAAGTTCTGTGAGAAAGATGTGGACGGACGAATATGGACTAACGATAGTGTGCGAGGTCATGTGATGGTACTTAACCTATGGTACTCCGGGTGTGGGCCATGCCGAGCAGAGATGCCGGAGCTTTCTACGTGGAAGGAAAAGTTTCCTGATGTCATATTCTTTTCTGCTACCTTCCACAAAGCCGAACAGGTGAAGAATATTACCGAGAAGCAGCATTTCACGTGGACGCACCTTGTAGAGGCCAAAGATATGATGTCGTGGATTGGCAACAAAGGATTTCCCCTCACTGTCGTGGTCGACAAGCATGGCATTGTCCGTCATGCTGTCCACGGTACCAGTGAAGGGAATCGCGCGCAAATACTAACTAAAATCAAAGAAGCAAATGCTGAATGATGCAACGCATCATGCCTTATTTGGGCATGATGCTGATGGCATAGCCACCACCGGCAGCAGCTCTCAACGTGAGTACTGAGCGGGCGGTAACAGTCTTCTTACTGATTACGTATGCCTGTGGGTTCTTGCGATAATCTGCATCCTTGGCATCCGCATATATCGTTGCTACATATTGACGACCTTTATCGAGGAAGTCAAGATGGAGTTTCGATACATGGCCTTTCTCACCTGCCGTGCAACCGACAAACCATTTATCGGAATTCTTGGCCTTACGGGCAACGGTGATATACCGACCCGGTTCTGCCTCCAGGTAACGACTGTCATCCCAGTCGACTGCGACATCTTTGATAAACTGGAAGGCAGCCATGTGTTTGCGATAGTTTTCTACGAGGTCGGCAGCCATCTGGAGCGGACTATACATCGTGACATACAGGGCCAACTGTCTTGCCAGGGTAGAATTGACATGTGAATGGTTCTGTGGATTCATCTTACTCATATCCATCTCGAAGATACCTGGAGTGTAATCCATCGGACCACCCTGTAGACGGGTGAAAGGAAGTATCGTCGTGTGGTTCACATTATTACCGGCTCCCGCTTCATATTCGGTGCCACGAGCGGCCTCGTTACCAATAAGATTAGGATAGGTGCGGCACAAACCTGTAGGACGTACTGCCTCATGTGCATTCACCATGATATGATGCTTGGCTGCCTCCTTCACGGCATAAAGATAGTGGTTTACCATCCACTGACCATAGTGATGCTCACCACGTGGTAATATGTTACCCACATAACCACTCTTCACGGCATCATAACCATATTTGTTCATTAGGTCGTAAGCGGCCTCCATATGGCGCTCATAGTTGCGCACAGAACCACTGGTCTCATGATGCATCAGAAGTTTTACTCCCTTGCTGTGTGCATATTCATTGAGTGCCTTGATATCAAAATCAGGATAAGGAGTTACGAAATCGAAGACATCATCCTTCTCATGACCAAACCAATCTTCCCAACCGATATTCCATCCTTCGACGAGTACTTGGTCGAAACCATTCGCTGCAGCGAAATCTATATATTTTCTCACATTCTCATTGTTGGCACCATGCTTGCCGTGTGGCTTTACCTTGGTATAGTCAATGGCATCGAGCTTTACCGAAGGGAGATCCCATGTGTATGACCATTGACTCATACCATTAATCATCTCCCACCATACACCGACATATTTCACGGGATGTATCCAACTGGTATCCTTTAGTTTGCAAGGGTCGTTCAGGTTGAGAATCAGATTGCTTGAGAGCATATCACGAGCGTCATCGCTCACGATGATCGTTCGCCAAGGACTCTTGCAAGGGGCTTGCAAATAGCCTTTGTCTCCTCGTGCATCAGGGGTAAGGAATGATTCGAATACCATATTCTTGTCATCCAAGTTGAGGTGCATACAACTATAGTCGACCAAAGCTGCTTCGTGGAGGTTCAGATAGATTCCGTCCGGGGTCTTCATCTGAAGTGAGGTCTGAACGCATGTAGGTCCAGCAATGGTCTGCGATGCGTTATTGTCGTAAGCATGAGGAAGTTTCTCTCGAATCTCTGATAACTTCGACTCGGTATAATTATATTCCTGTGTATCATAATCAGCCGGTATCCACCAAGC
>CACYKX010000062.1 GCA_902775075.1 uncultured Prevotellaceae bacterium
TTCTTGGCAAAGGGAATCGAGAAAATCGGTAATGTAGATATCGTTCTCGGTGGTCGTCGGGCCATTGATGGAGATACCGCAGAGGTAGGTCCTCAGGTAGCTGAGAAACTTGGTTTGAATCAGGTTACTTATGCCGAGGAAGTACTCAAGGTAGAGGATGGCAAAGCCACGATCCGTCGTCACATCGACGGTGGTGTAGAGACTGTTGTAGCCCCTCTTCCTGTATTAATCACAGTAAACGGTAGCGCAGCTCCGGCCCGTCCTTGCAATGTAAAGCGCGTGATGAAGTACAAATACGCTACATGCCCTATGGAGCGCAAGGGTGACGAACCTTGGAGCGACCTCTACGAGACACGTCCTTATCTGACACTCGGTCAGTGGAGCATCGCCGATTGTGGTGCCGACTACGACCAGTGCGGTTTGGCAGGTTCTCCTACCAAAGTAAAGGCCGTACAGAACATTGTATTCCAGGCTAAGGAAAGCAAGACTCTTACAGGTAGCGACGCTGATGTAGAGAGCCTCGTAAAGGAATTGTTGGACGAAAAGATTATTGGCTAATTATGAATAACGTATTTGTATATTGCGAAATAGAAGGAACCACCGTTCAGGAAGTTTCTCAGGAATTGCTTACAAAGGGTCGTAAACTGGCCAATAAACTTGGTGTAGACCTCAATGCAATTGTTGCCGGTAGCGGCATTAAAGGTAAGGTAGAAGATCAGATTTTACCTTATGGTGTAGATAAATTGTTCGTTTTCGATGCAGAGGGTTTGTTCCCTTACACATCGGCTCCTCATACCGACATTCTCGTCAACTTGTTCAAGGAAGAGAAGCCTCAGGTTTGTCTCTTGGGTGCTACCGTTATCGGTCGCGACCTAGGTCCTCGTGTGTCTTCTTCTCTTACATCAGGTCTTACAGCCGACTGTACCCAATTGGAGATTGGCGACTATGATGACAAGAAGACCGGCAAGCACTACGACAACCTACTTTATCAGATTCGTCCTGCATTTGGTGGCAACATCGTTGCAACCATCGTTAACCCAGAGCATCGTCCACAGATGGCAACAGTTCGTTCCGGCGTTATGCAGAAGGCAATCTACGAAGGTCAAGCTAAAGGTGAGGTCGTATATCCTGAAGTTGCAAAATATGTACCTACCACCGACTATGTCGTTAAAGTTATCGACCGCCATGTAGAGGCAGCCAAGAACAATCTGAAGTCAGCTCCTATCGTTGTAGCCGGTGGCTATGGTGTCGGCAGCAAGGAAGGCTTCGAGCAATTGGCATTGTTGGCTAAAGAACTTCACGGTGAAGTTGGAGCAAGTCGTGCAGCCGTAGATGCAGGTTGGGTAGACCACGACCGTCAGATTGGTCAGACCGGTGTCACCGTTCATCCTAAGGTATATATCGCATGTGGTATCTCTGGTCAGATTCAGCACATTGCAGGTATGCAAGACTCAGGTATCATCATCAGTATCAACAACGATCCGGATGCACCTATCAACAAGATTGCAGACTACGTCATCAACGGCAATGTAGAAGAAGTAGTTCCAAAGCTCATTAAGTATTACAAGCAGAATTCTAAGTAAATTATGGCAAACTATTATACAGATCATCCAGAGATTGAGTTCCACCTGAACCATCCTCTGATGAAGCGTATCGTTGACCTCAAGGAGCGCAACTACGCAGACAAAGATAATTTCGACGATGCACCGGTAAACTACGAGGACGCTATCGAAAACTATAAGCGCCTGCTCGACATCACCGGTGATGTTGCAGCAAATATCATAGAACCAAACTCAGAGAGTGTAGACCAGGAAGGTCCACATCTAGAGAATGGTCGCATGATCTATGCTAGCAAAACTTTCGAGAATCTCGATGCTACACGCAAGGCCGGTCTTTGGGGTATCTCTATGCCTCGTCGCTACAACGGTCTCAACATTCCTAATGTAGTATTCTCTATGGCATCAGAGATTATCTCTGCTGCCGATGCCGGTTTCCAGAACGTATGGTCACTACAGTCATGTATCGATACTCTTTATGAGTTCGGTTCTGAGGAGCAGCGCCAGAAGTACATTCCTCGCATCGCAGCCGGTGAGACCATGTCAATGGACTTGACCGAGCCAGATGCAGGTTCCGACTTGCAGCGTGTCATGCTGAAGGCCACACAGGATGAGGACGGCACATGGCGCCTGAATGGTGTAAAGCGTTTCATCACCAATGGTGACTCTGATATTCACTTGGTATTGGCTCGTTCTGAGGAAGGCACCCACGATGGTCGTGGTCTTTCTATGTTCATCTACGACAAGCAGGACGGTGGCGTTACAGTACGTCACATCGAGAACAAGTTGGGTATTCATGGTTCACCTACCTGTGAGCTTGTATTCAAGAATGCCAAAGCAGAACTTTGTGGCGACCGCAAGCTCGGTCTTATCAAATACGTCATGGCATTGATGAACGGTGCCCGTCTGGGTATCGCAGCACAGAGTGTCGGTGTAGAGCAGGAAGCCTACAACGAGGGTCTTGCCTATGCCAAGGAGCGTGCACAGTTCGGTAAGAAGATCATCACCTTCCCAGCTGTTTACGATATGCTTTCTCGCATGAAGGCTAAGTTGGATGCCGGCCGTTCACTCCTTTACATGACAGCACGCTATGTAGACATCTACAAAGCCCTTGAAGACATCGCTCGTGAGCGCAAGCTTACACCTGAAGAGCGCAAGGAAATGAAGCAGTACAGTCGTTTGGCTGACGCCTTCACTCCACTGTCTAAGGGTATGAACTCAGAATATGCTAATCAGAACGCATACGACGCCATCTCTATCCATGGTGGCTCTGGTTTCATCATGGAGTATAAGAGTCAGCGTTTGTTCCGTGATGCACGTATCTTCTCTATCTATGAGGGTACAACCCAGTTGCAGGTAGTAGCAGCTGTACGTTACATCACTAACGGAACCTATCTGAACATCATGAAGGAGATGCTCGAAGAGGAAGTATGCGACTGCATGAAACCTCTGAAGGAGCGCATCGCCAAACTCGTTGCCACTTACGAAGAGGCTATCGAGAAGGTTAAGGCAGATGCTAACCAGGACGAGCACGACTTCCTTGCACGTCGTCTCTACGATATGACAGCAGACATCATCATGTCACTGCTCATCATCGCCGATGCAAGCAAGGCTCCGGAGCTCTTCAAGAAGAGTGCCAACGTTTATGTTCGCATGGCAGAGGAAGAAGTTATCGGTCACGCAGCCTATGTTAAGGCTTTCAATGCCGATGACCTTTCAAGTTTCGTAGCTGAGGAAGCTGCAGAAACCGAAGTTGCAGAGTAATTCACATCATAGCAATCATAGAGACAGGACGTAACATTTAATTACGCCCTGTCTTTTTTAATTATCGATATTGGAACATGAGACAAGATTTAGAACAACGTGTACAGCGTGCCGTTGACAACTTCATGCAAGGATACGGTTGCTGTCAGAGTGTCGTTGCGGCCTTTGCCGACCTATATGGTTTAGACGACACGATGGCCAAGAAGATTGGTGCCGGCTTCGGTGGAGGTGTAGGCAGAATGAGAATGATGTGTGGTGCCGTATCGGGCATTGTCGTCCTTGTAGGACTTGACTGTGGACAGACTGAAGGTGCCGACAGAGAAGGTAAGTCGGCCTGCTACAAAGTGGTACAGGAGTTGTTAGCGAAATCTAAGCAACAGAATGGCTCTATCATCTGTGCAGAGATTCTGGGCCTTAAGGGGCACGAGAAGGCAACAAGCAACTATATAGCTTCTGAGCGCACCGCAGAATATTACAAGACACGTCCATGTGCCGCAAAGGTAGAGAGCGCAGCTCGTATCTTCGCAGAATATTTGGAGCAAAAAAAATAGGAAGTAATCTCACCGAGATTCTTCCTATCCAACTGTCAACATACAGTCTGAACTAACATTTTCAATCATTTAATATGGCTAAGTTGGTTCCTATACCAACTAATTGCAAAGATAACACAAACTATAGATACTATAAATCACTATATCATGGTATTTATATGCCATATTTGTGGTATTTCAGTTGTCATCATATCTTTTATTCTTTTCTAACGATGTAGGCACATCCTCATACCTTCTTTCTTATACCAATAGGTAGGAAGGGAGACGTCGTTTTAGTCACTTTGACTAATAGTAACAAGTTTATAACCAATTCCTCTTACATTTACGATTTCAACATTTTTGTCATCAGAAAGCATATGTCTCAACTTAGTAATGAATACGTGCAAACTTCTTAAATTATAATAGCTATCATCCCCCCACAATTCCATTAATAAAGTATTTGTCTTTATTACAGTAAATTGCTTTTTAGATAAGAAATATAAGATTTGACTTTCTCTATAAGATAAGGTTTTGATTTTCCCGTTAAGAACTAGTTGCTGTGTAGAAGGATTAAAAGTATATTTTCCAATATTAATCCAATTGTCATCTATAACATCATTGTCCACCAACTTCTTATGATCATAATAAGTTCTAGAAACTAAGGCTTTTATCCTTACTATTAATTCCTGTATTCCAAAAGGTTTTCTTAAATAGTCATTAGCCCCAAGTTCGAAACCATTAACAACATCGTTTACCCCAGATTTCGCAGTTAGAAATAAGACGGGAGTTATCTTGTCAAATGTTCGCAACTTTCTTATCATCTCGAAGCCATCCATTTGAGGCATCATAATATCAGATACGATGATATTCGGTTTAAAAGTATCATATAATTTTAAACCAGATAAACCATTCCCTGCTACTACTATTTTGAATCCTAATGGTTCAAGTGTATCCTTAATGATAGAAGACAACATTTGTTCATCTTCTACGAGTAAAACTTTAATATTATTATCCATTAGCTTTTGTTCTTAAAAAACAAAGTAAAAGTGGTTCCTTTTCCTAATTCACTTTCAACGACAATATCTCCTTTCATTTTATTCATAATCTGCTTAACATAATATAATCCGAGTCCATATCCTTTTACATCATGTCTGTTATTGTTGGGGACTCTATAAAATTTATCATATATATATGGAATATTGCTTGATGAAATGCCTATTCCATTATCAGAAATAGACATTTCATTATTCTTTGCCTTAATATATATATGCAAGTCATTTCTTGAGTATTTTATAGCATTGTCTATTAAATTACTTATAATATGTTGCAAGTGTTGTTTGTCAGCATATACAACAGCATCTTCCGGTAAAACTTCAATGGTATATTTAAAATGCTTCTTATTTATACAGAAAGGTTGAATTGTAGACTCTATAATAGGCTTTATTTTAATATTATCCATGGAAAGGCTCATATTTTTTCTACGCTCCATGCTCATCGATAATATTTGTTCAGTCAATTCACTTAATTGTGATAGTCCCTGACGTGTTATTTTATAAAGTTGAATTTTCTTTTGTTCGTCGAAAACATCTGAATAATTTATCAATGAATCAATTGCAGCATACGAAATGGCTATAGGAGTTTTTAATTCATGAGTCATGTTATTCGTAAAGTCGGATTTCATCTCATCCAGTTCCTTCATGCTATTTATCGTTCTTATAAGATACCAGAGAATAGCTGATAGCATAATGATAATTAAGACAGAGATGATTACAATACCTACAATTCTATTATATACTATTGTAACAAGTGATGGTATAACAATTCTGTATCTTAATCCATTATTACAACATTCCAGTAAGAATAATGAATTACTATCTGATTTCTTGATTTTATCTCCATTAATTTCGGATAATATATGTCCATCATGAGATAACAATGTTATCCTAATCTCTTGTTGGATTCCCTGTTTAGATAATTCTCTTGTCAATAGATCATAAAAGATTTTAAGATCTGGCAACTTCATGCGATCTAAGGTCTGATGCAAACTAGCCCGTAAACTATGTGATAAATCATTAAATGGATTCTTTATGCTATCTATTTCAAATCTTTTGTTCGTGCTGTTATTACGTGTTAGATCATTACTTACTTCATAGATATATTTTCTTGTTTCTATTTCATATTCTTTCTTATGTTGAATATAATGTTCGCTCTTTATTAACTTTTTATTTTCATGATCATCTCCTAAATAAATGTAAGATGATAAACTATGATCTATTTTCTTTGCTCTAATTACCATTTCTCCATAATCGCTATTTTCTATAGCGCTTTGTACCTTTTGGCGTATTTCGCTATCTTGTTCTTCGTAGAAACGAAATAGCCAGAAAAGCTGATAGCCTATTAGTAATAACAGGCAAATGATAACAGAAACAACAATATATCTAGTTTTCATAAATGCAAAGTTAAAAAAGAAAACTCAAAAAAAGGAATATAAAACAAGGATGTTGAGTGGTTTAATCAAAATTTGTTACTTAACATTAAATAACAGACACTTTAAGTCTAGATAACTCGCAGCTTTCTAGATGATTGGATAATAATAAATACTTTTGCACCAGAACTAAATTAATGAATATCATGAGATTTTCCGTATTATTGTTCATTTGTGCGTCCATGTGTAATAAATGCATCGCACAAACAAATGATTCTATAAGAATGGATAGTATAATACATCATTTACCAGAAGTAATGATTCGCGGTGAGCATCCTATCGTAAAGATAAATAAAGGGAAGCTCACATACGACATGAATAAACTCATTGAAAGCAAGGGTGTTGATAATGTGTATGATGCATTGAAAATTATACCTACAGTAGAAGAATTAAATAATGGTCTAACATTAGCCGGAAAGAGCGTCACAATATTAATTGATGGGCGTAAAACTTCTATGTCTTCAGAACAACTCTATTCATATTTAAGAGCTCTTCCTGCTGATAGGTTAAAGTCATCAGAAGTTCTGTATACGGCTCCTGCCAAATATCAGGTTAGAGGTTCTGTGATCAATATCGTATTGGACCAAGAAATAAAGAAAGAAAATACTTTTCAGGGAAACTTAATTTCAAAATATATTCAAGAGCATGATGCAAGTTTTGTAGAGGGTAGCAATATAATATATAAAGATAAAGGATTCTCGCTAGATCTTTTATATAATTACAGTCATAATGATAATTATGGGACAACGTATGAAACATCAATCCATACACTTAACGACAATAGTGTCCATAATATCTCAACACTAGAAACCCTAGAAAAAATAAACAATTCTCATCTTTGGAGATTTGATTTAAATTATCAATGGAAAGATAAAAATAATATAGCATTTACTTATAATGGAAATTATAATAATAACAATTCTCGCGAATACCTAGTGGGTAATATTAATTCAAATAATATACCGACTTCAACGAATTTCCTACATGATATGAGTTTATCATTTTCTTCACCTATAGGTATTACCGCTAATCTGGAATATACTTATTACAAGACGCCTTCATCGCAGAATCTTACAAGTGTACTCCCAACAGGTGTTCTTAATTTCAAATCAAACGAACAACAACGAATAAGGAGATGGACTGCTGATTTCAGTCATGACTTCAAGGTTTCTGAATCTCTAGATATGAATTATGGATTATCTTATATACATTGTGTTGATAATAGTTGGCAGGAATATCAAGAAACAGGAGAAAATACAGTATCTCATTTCTCTGATATTAATAGTCGACATGAAGAGCATATATTGGATATCTTTGCTGGAACTGAAATGAATCTTAATAAGAATATCGAATTAGAGTTGTCTTTAGCTGCCGGATATTATCATAATTTTTCTTGGCATAAGTGGAGATTATATCCAACCGCAATACTTACGTATTCTCCTAATAGTACCCACTATTTACAGTTCGGCTTTAGCAGTGACAGGACCTTTCCTGAATACTGGAAATGTGGGAATTTCTCAGATTACTCAAATGGTGGATACAATGAAATTGTTGGCAATCCGATGTTAAAGCCGTCTGATGAATATAGCTTACAGATAGAATACCTTTTACATCGTAAATATAATTTTCTACTGTGGTATAATTATAATAATGATTATTTTATTCAGACTCCATATCAGCAGCCAGATAGACTGACAATAACCTATAAGTGCTTGAATCTTGATTATCAAAGACAAATAGGGTCTAGTTTCTCATTTTCGTCGGATATTAAAAGGTTCTGGAATTTTAGAACTTCAATGATGGTTGTATGGCAGAATGAAAAATGCAGTCAATACTATGACATTTCATTTAATAGAAGTATATTATGGAGTATGTTGAATATAAGGAATACATTTAAATTGATCACTGATAGACTATTTCTTAGTTTAGATGGTCAATTCCGCACTAAAGCAATACAAGCTATATATGACCTACCATCTTCTGGTAATGTAGATATTAATATTGTGTATAAATTCCTTAAGAAAAAGGCAAGCATAAAATTGTATTGTAATGATTTGTTTGAAACTTCTTCTATAAATCCTATCATAAATTATTGTGGACAAAACTTGAATATGAAGTTTTCATGTTACCGCCAGATGGGTATTACTTTCTCTTATAACTTTGGGAATTACGAAAAGAAAGAAAGAAAAAAGATAGATACTACTAGATTTAAAAATTAGAATGAATCAACCAAAGAAGGCGAAGCATGATTACTTCGCCTTTATAGTTTGCGGTCCTTAGATTCCGCATTAGCATCTCCATGGCAACCCTACTGTTGTCGAGAAAGATATCTATGTTCATGATTCCCTACCCCATTATATCGCCTTGCATGAAGCTACGCCCCATGAACCGATTATCGCTGATAACACCGTGATGACAAAGCGGATGATCTCCGCCCAAGTTTGTCTCTTCGACTCTAAACTCATAATATTTTTTTTTGTTGAGCACCCTCCGAGAGGGCGGATACCCATGTTCGACATTTCGTTGATAAGGAAAGACCGGCAGTGCCGATAGTTCCTCAAGACCGTGTGTATTGTTTCCGATGACATCATCTTCGTCATCCCCGTGTGGTCCTGTCGCTACCCTGTCCGCTACCGGCCGATAAAGGAGAAAGTTCTCCCGGAGAGGCGATTAGACCTCAGAGCCACCCTTCTCTCCGGACTCCTCGGAACCGCCACCCTGGGTGGTACCGCCTGCTGGCTCACCACCATGTTCAGAGCCACCATTCTCCTTCTTGCCCTTGGCTTTCGCCTTAGCCTTAGCTTCGGCCAAGTCGACGGTATTCTTGCCATCCTTCTCAGCCTTGGCAGCAGCTTTCTGAGCAACACGACTGGCCACCTGCTCAAATTCCATATTCGTGAAGATACCCTTCAGATCATCACCCGGAACAAACTGGATGTTAACTCCCTTGATATTAGAAGCAGCGTTAAACTTATCCGCACTATCCGCACCGATGCTGTTGATCTGCAAACGGAACTTACCCAAGTCGCCAAGGCATATCTGATTGCCTCGTTTCAGTTCTCTTATCAGATTCTCCACCGTAGAGATCAACACCGCAGTGACATCAGCACGACTCAGAGTGGTCTGACTGGAGATACTCTCAGCGAAAGCTTTGATGTCGATGTTGTCTCTCACTTGGGCACGAGCATAAAACTTAGGAACCTTGTTGGTGCTCAAAGTTGGAACAAGTTTAGTAACACTGTAATCTACTGGCATACGCTAAAAATTTAGATAAACTATAGCCACGTGTTAGGGCTTACGCCCACATGGCACATCCGTTTTTCGAATGCGATGGCAAAGATACAACATCCCCAAATCCCAATGCTGCGATTTGTTGCGATTTGCTGCGATTCGCAACGAAATGATGCGAAATGATGCGAAAAAGCATTAAGGTTCGCCCAAATATTCCTCGATGAGCTTCACCTCCTTAGGGGTGAAGTAATTGCCATACTTCTTATATCCATTCTTCAACAGTTCCGAGTTTAGATCAGAACATCTCTTGATGACGCGCATCAGATCCGTACGTGCAATACTTGGAGTTGATGCATTTGGAAAGTAGCGCTGAGCTAACTCTGATTTTGAAATCATTCCCTTTTTTACTTCCATAAAAAAATGTTTTTACGTCTATCTTAGTGTAATATCTTAATACTATCTACACTAAGTAATATCTTAGGTGCCGGCAACATACTAGTACTCAACAAGTTACAACGCTGTAAATGTACACTTTGGTAATAAGCTACCGGCCTTTATGTACAGATTGGTAACTCTGTGTGTACAGATTGGTAACTCTGTGTGTACAGATTGGTAACTTTTTTACCCCTTCATGTACAGATTGGTAAGTGGGGGCTAAATCCAATGCCCGAGGATATCACTGAATGCCTTTCTGAGATAAGCATACGCCATGAAAACCTTGTGCTGAGATCTATTCTCGGCCATCCTCCTCTCACCATTCTGGATCGCATGCACTATCGCCTCTTTATCCTGATAGTGGACAGTAGCCAAGAGGCGAGCAGTCTGCTCTCCGGTCAAGTCAAAGATCCTTTGCAACTCATTGAAGAGTTTTTTGCGCAGGATGCCATCGACAAACTTGTTTTCCGCTACCGCCTCTTTAGATTCTTCAAACTTCAACAAGAATTCCAGTCCCTTAATCTTTTGTTTTCCGGTAGTAGGATTTATCTCCATGCACTTTTTGTAATTGAAAGAGAATCTGAGATAGTGCTCCCTGAAGAGTTCATCCATCTCCCCTTTAGCCCGATCGATGTATTTCATTCGGATAGAATTCGAGGCTGCTATCTTCGTGTTTGGACACAACAGTTGAATCAGTTTATTCCAAGTGACCCTACAGTTACCCATAGACACCCAACAAGCGAGATAGAGATACAGTCGGACGGTATGTAGACTTTTCATTTTCTGTATGGCCTCTAGACTGATGTTATGGACACCGAAATCGAGACGGAGCATCAAGAATATCACGTCGCGAGGGAAACGGAAGCTCACCATGTGTTCTTCCGGCAAATCGATGACCTCAGCCAGACGAGGGAACTCCCGATAGCACGTTTTCCTTGTCTGGGGATTGATGTACGGGTAACAGAACGGCGTAGACGAGATCTTCATAGCCTCATTACCAATACGGCAATAGTGAGATTGTACAGGATCGATTTCTCTGTAAGGAATTTTCACCTCATAACACTCATCAGGTTTCATGTAATATAATTTCACAAGAGATTTCGGAACAAGCCTTGTCCTGTGATATTCCATTACATTATCAAAGATGGGTTTCATCTTACTCAGTGCGCAACAGCACATATATTCGCCAAGTTTTGTATAGTTGGCTTTGGCACGTCCCATTCCTCCTGGTATAGTCATATACTTCAATATTTTTCTCGCCATTATGTTATTTTATTATAACGCGGCTAAACGTAGTAACTTGGCGATGTGCCAGGCGAGTTTGCAACGCTTTGCGTTTGTCACGTATGATTTATTTTGTACCTACAAAGGTACAAAAATTTGATGAGATATACAAGAAAATCTAGTAAAAAAACACTTTCGTTTTGTATATTTTTTTAGTCCTATTTTATTCCCATTTTCTACTTCTTCTATCAGATATAAAAAACGCAATTAACTTCGTAAGCTGATGCAGTTAACTTCGTAAGCTGACGCAGTTAACTTCGTAAGCCGATGAAGTTAACTGCGTAAAATGATGCTATTGACTATGCGAAAAGGGAGACATACCTCAAATCGGGTACCACCCTTAAAATCATAACCTACACCTATGAAAAAACTTACAGTTTGTTATTATTGACATACATAAATAACAATACTTATTATTTATACGCCTGTTTAGTTACAAATTAAAAAGGTCGAGGTTCATATTTTAACGTGAGTTCGACACAAAGAAAAAGTTAAACCAATTGACACAATCTTTTGTGTTCTTTATCTCCAACTTACACAAGTAATCTTCTGAAACAGCAGAGTTCTCTGTCAACATGGCATTTCCTATGATGACAAGTTCCTCAATACCACCAAAGTATTCTCTGTTACAGAATGTACATTTGATGTATGATTTGTCTTCATTGAACTCAAATCGATCTTCGCAACCACATGTAGCACAGCGAAGACGTATCTCATAATTGTCTTTTAGTTTATTAGTCATATTCTAAACTTTTGGTGCAAAGCCGTTCTCACGCATCCACTGGATGGCTGATAGCCAACGGCCTTGTGATATGCGCTTCTTTGATTCATGCCAGTTGTTCAGCACTTCATTCACGATGTCGGCATCAGTGAAAGACTTATTACTATGCAGCAAATCTTCCCATGCGCTATAAAGCGTTGCTACTATCTCGCATTGTTCTGTTCGTTGGGTCTTGGACGTGTTGATAATCTTATCAAACGTAGAGGCAACAGAGGAATAGTACCTGTCAAAATACGGTTTATGCTTGCCACGGTTTTGCATTGGCACATATCTGTTTCCTTTCTCCGTTCGTTGCACCTCAAACCACTTCTGCTTTTTCAACTGGCTGTCAATAGAGCGTAATGCTCTGTTGTCATACGGACCTGCCGCATCTCTATGATAGTGTGAGCCAATGTCTATATGACAAAGACGTTCTGTGAGGAACAACATCTTCTCCATCTTAACGTGACCAAATGTTGGTTCTTCGCATAATCTGTTTGCAATTTCGGCAGCCAACACACTCCTTCGGAAATGAACATTTGCCGATGTCACATTAGTCTTGACAACAGTGTCCACCAATCTTATCTTACCAGTTAGGAGTTGCTGCATCATGCCTTGCTTTATCTGCTCGTACTTCGCTTTCTTGGCTTCAAGGGCAGAGATTTCGTCGTCCATAGATGAGAGAACGGATGCGATGGCTTTCTGTTCATCAAATGATGGCAATGGAATGATTACATTAGAAAAGTCTTCCATATTGACAGCCGCCAGACCACCTTCATTGATATTGTTCCGACACCATTCTCCAAGAACAAAGCAATAATGGTAGAACCACATCGTATCTACCGCGTGCGTCAACGATTTACGAATTATTAAATTCGTAAATTGTTGATTCGCAAGCGAATCAACAATTAGAAGTGCATGCTCCCCAATGGTGGCTGTCGTTGACATGATAATGCTTCCTGCAGGAAACAAATTACCCTTTACAGCCTCTTCGTTAATGTGTTGAATAGCATCAGATAGTATTCTGCCATTAGTACGTATATCCTCCATCCTGAACCAAGGAATTGTACCATTCTCCCAGAAACGGTTTACAGCCTTTGATGGCGTATATCCATTGCGAAACTCGCAAATACTATCCAAACGCTTCACCTCCCAGTCTTCAGGAATCCTTCCAATCTCTGTATCTTTGAATCTTGTTTCAATCATTTGCTAATCTCTTTTAACAGAAAATCTTGCAGTGTTTTCTTATCTGGCAGCGAAAGCATGTAGGTGGACACAAACAGGTTGTTGTCCATTCCTGCCAGAGCATACTCTACCATCTTATCACCTTTGCGAGTACAAAGCAGTATGCCTACAGGAGGATTGTCACCCGGGTTCATTTCGTTCTCTCTAAAATATGAAACGTAGGCATTTAGTTGGCTTAGGTCTGCATGACGGAACTCGTCGTCTTTCAGTTCGATGATGACATTGCAATGAAGAATGCGATTATAGAACACCAAGTCGGCAAAGTAATATTCATCGTCGATAATCATTCTTTTCTGTCGTGCCTCAAAACAAAATCCCTTGCCCATTTCGAGCAGAAACTCCTGGAGATGTCCTATCAAGGCATTCTCCAAATCGCTCTCCGTGAATGCTTCGGGACGTAATCCAAGGAACTCAAACGAGAATGGGTCTTTGATAGAAAGTGCTGGAGAGTTATTTATCTCTGTACGCTCAATTAAGAGTTCTGGCTTTTGGCTTATCCCTGCACGGAAATAGAGGTTTGTCGAAATCTGTCGGCGCAATTCTTTTACGCTCCAACAGCAACGGATGCACTCCGTTTCGTAGAAGAAACGAGCCAGAGGATCATCGACGGTCAGAATCTCAACAATATGAGAGAAGGAGAGCTTAGAAATAAGTTCTACAGCTGGTGTGAAGAATTTCTCCGACGCCGTCGGAGAAATTGCAGATTCGTTCGATGCTGTCGGACTTATTTCGGATTTCTGCGACGCTGTCGCAGTTTTCTCCACAGATTTCTCCGATGCTGTCGGAGAAATTGCCATTAGGTAGTTTTTTATTTGAGGGTAAGTCAAATAGAACTTACGGCTATTTGTGAGCAATGTCTCATTAATTCCCCTTTTATTTACGCTTTCTGCCAACCGTTTTAACAAACGGTCACCATATTTTGCACGGTCTTTGCCGAACTGCTCATACTCTACGATATAGAATCCTATGACATAGTTTCTTATTGTAGCAAAGCGATTTACAGCCTTCACTGTAGCAGAATAAGCAGAATCATGCAACTGCAATACTAATTCAGACAAGTGATTGAATGAAAAAGAAGTTTCATCTGCCCAATTCTCTGGCAAATTATATTGAACGGCTATTTCCGAATTTTTAGATTTAGTATTATTCATATTCATAACGAACAGATTAGATGGTGAATCCCATTTCTTTGAGTGACTGTAACACCTCTTGCTCCAAGTCTTTTACGTGACTCTCGGTTGCCCCCAATGTTACCTCATAACGCTCGGCAAGAGCCGTTACATCGCTTGCTATCTGGTGAGTAACATTCTGCATCAAGGCTTCACAGCCGCTGATGATGCTTGCCAGCCACTTGCGTTCAACAACAAGCGTCTTGATTTCATCCTCAGTCAAGGCTGCATACTTCTTTACTACGGCAGAAGTCAGTTCTATGCGTTTCTGTACGAGCCACATCCATTTCTTCAAGACAAAGAGTTTGATCTGCTCATCAGTGTAAGACTGTGGAGCAGACACATGAACTCTTCCATCTG
>CACYKX010000063.1 GCA_902775075.1 uncultured Prevotellaceae bacterium
GGATGTCGTATCTTTGCAATCGTAATCCTAAAGGGCAGAGTAGCGCTCCTCTGTCCCGAAGGAATTCCGAATGGTCATGAGGAGACGTCCAAACGGACCGGAGAACAATTAGCGATCTTTGACAACTTGATTCCACCCCCAATATAACCGGTTAAATGAAAATCACCCCGAAAAGAGCATAACGATAAGTATCAAATACTTTATATTTTGTTGCACTTTTCTGCCATATCAAAATAAAATTGTAACTTTGCACTACTTTTAGTAAAAGAACTATGAAAAGAATCTTAAAATTTATTATTGCTTTAGCCGTATTAGGCTCTACTAGAAGTTATGCGCAAGACAGCAACTTCTATGTTTTCCTGTGTCTAGGACAATCTAACATGGTTGGTGTGGCTCGTGCCACCCATGAGGACTCGCTCGCTGTGAACGACAGATATTGGCGAATGGGTGCGCTCAACGATGTAGACCGTAAATTCGGAGAATGGCAACCTGCCTACCCTCCTCTCTGTCGCCGATTCGCCCACATGAGTCCTGCCGACTTCTTCGCTCGCACGCTCCTCGAAAAGTTGCCTGAGAATGTCAAGATCGGTATGATCAACGTGGCTGTGGACGGTACCGCCAGCGACTTGTTCCATCGCGAACTTCGACAGGCTTATGTCGACAAGACGTTTGCCGGTAAAGAGGATTGGTTGAAAAACGAGATGAAACTATACGACCTGAACCCATTACAACGACTCATCGAGTTGGGCCGTCTCGCTCAAAAACGCGGCGTCATCAAGGGCATCTTATGGCATCAGGGTGAAACCGATGCTTACAACGACCAATGGCTGAGTAAGGTGAAATTCATCTATCACGACTTGCTCGACAGTTTAAACCTGAAAGCTGAGGATTGTCCTTTGCTTGCCGGTGAGGTCGTAAGCAAGGAGATGAAAGGTATCTGCGCGGGAGCAAACGCTACCATCGACCGCATCCACGACTCTATCCCTACGGCTTATGCTATCTCCAGTTATGGCTGCCCTGCAGGCCCCGACAACTTGCATTTCGCTCACAAAGGTGTAGAAATCTTAGGTCGCCGATATGGCATCAAATGGCTACAGCTGAATGGCTACGACGTGGAAGACGACACTCAGAACGCTATTGCCGTAAGCGGTTTGGCCCAGCAAGAAGACTTCAAGGTAGAGATTAAGATGAACAAAGGTAAAGTGCAATTAGTAAGCGAGTTACCGGTAGACGAGATCGACGTGGTAAGCTATAGCGGCAAAACTATCGGTCATCTGAAGATGGCCGGCAAGAAGAAAATGAAGTTCGCCGTAAACCAATATGGCGACAAGCGATTGGTACTCGTCATCAAGTCTGACACCAAAAAAGTTTCTCGACAAATAGATTTCTAAACCGAATATTTTTTGTATCTTTGCACCCATGCATATAGCAGTAGCAGGAAATATAGGTAGCGGGAAATCAACACTCACCAGGATGCTCGCCCGACATTATGGGTGGACACCCCGGTTTGAGCAAGTAATGAATAATCCATACCTGGAGGATTATTATAAGGACATCAAGAGATGGTCGTTTAACATGGAGGTTTTCTTCCTGAAAGAAAGATTTCGAGATCTGCTGGAAATTTCCAAATCAAACAAAGATATTATCCAGGACCGTACGATTTATGAAGGTGTGTATGTTTTTACCGAGAACAATCATAGAATGGGCAACCTCGACGATAGGGATTATGAAGCCTATATGGAGTTGTTCGGAGCTATGGAAGAGGCGGTAAAACTACCCGACCTGATGATCTACTTACATTCATCGGTTCCACATCTGGTAAAGAATATCCAGAAGCGTGGACGCAGTTTCGAACAGGAAATCCCTATTGAATATCTGCAAAATCTCAACGACTTGTATGAGGAGTTCATCCGTGAGAAATACAAGGGCAAGGTATTGTTATTCAATGTAGACGACATGGATTACGAACACGTGCCTAAGGATTTCGGAAAAATCATCGACAAGATTGATGCCGAGATTTACGGACTATTTAGTTTCAACGAGAAATAATTTAGTAGTTTTTTTAAGATACATATATTGAGATTATGCATATAGCAATAGCAGGAAACATTGGTAGCGGTAAGACGACTCTTACCAAATTGCTGGCAAAAAGATATAACTGGAAGCCACATTTCGAACCCGTAGACAATAATCCTTATCTAGCTGATTATTATGAGGATATGAATAGATGGGCTTTTAACTTGCAAATCTATTTCCTCAACAAGCGTTTTCGTGATGTGGTGGAAATCAGCAAGAGTAATGATGCCATCATCCAAGACCGTACGATCTTTGAGGATGCTTGTATCTTCGCTCCTAACTTGCACGATATGGGTATGATGAGCGATAGGGATTTTGACAACTATACGGATTTGTTCTATCTGATGATCTCGCTCGTTAAGTTACCTGATTTGATGATTTACATCCGTTCTAGCATCCCTACTCTGATCGGGCATATCGAGAAGCGTGGACGCGACTATGAGAAGTCGATGCGTATCGATTATCTGAAGGGTTTGAACGACAGATATGAGAATTGGATCAAGGATTACAAGGGTAAGTTGATCATCGTGGACGGCGACCATTCCGACTTTGAGAATAATCCGGAGGATTTCCGAAAGATCTGCGACCAGATTGATGCCGAGATGTTCGGTCTGTTCCCAATGGAATAAGAATTGTAAACGAAAAGAGAAATAAAAAAATCCTATCGCGAATCACTTCGAGGTAGGATTTATTTTTTAATATCATCGTAATATTTAGAGGTTTATTTATTTTTTCCTAAGTCTGCGATAAAATTCTGTCAAGGCAGGACGAGGATAGCCGAGTTTCGTGGCCAAATCCAAGTCGCGACGCGCCTCGCTCATGCGACGCAACGAGATACGAATGTCGGCACGATTGACGAGATAATCAAGCGTCTTTCTGTCCAATTCAAAGGCCTTGCCATAATCATACTCGGCAAGTTCGAGCATCCCCCTATCCTTCTCTATTCCCGCACGAGCGGCATAAGCCGTTGCGCTATCAGGATGCGCCTCAATGAGCACATTTATCTGATCGTAGGCCTCTGTGTAATGCTTGTCCTTCTGATTGAGAAGAGCCAACCCCAGTTGAGCCTCGAAATTACCCGGAACTATCGTCAGCAGATTGTTATAGTCGAGACGGGCAAAATTATATCGCATAAGTTGCTGGTTGACATAGGCACGATAGAACAATCCGGCAATATTCCTATTGTCGAGGTAGAGCACCTTATCAAGGTCATCCTTAGCATATTGCCATTGCTTGAGCTGGATATTCCAACGCACTTTCTTCAACCGCAAATCGATACTATCAGGATGATAGGCCAACTGTTCGGTAGCTGCTGAGAGACTATCTCGGAGTCCCGCATTCTCTTGTGCCGACATAGTAAGTCCGCAGAATCCACAGAATAGTGATATCATCAAAGTCTTTTTCATATCGCAAAGGTAAGATTTAATCACGAAAACCATGAAATCTGCGGGCTATAAGCACTCTATTTTATCAAATATTAGGCGTTCTTAATGTAATTTACAATCCATTCGCCTACTTCTGTCGTACCATATTCTTTGCCACCTTCTACCTGAATCTCCGGTGTACGTACATTGGCGTCGAGACTGGCGTTTACGGCTTTGCGGATAAGAGAGCCTTCTTCGTTCAAACCGAAATGTTCCAAAAGCATAGCCGCACTAAGAATCTGAGCCAAAGGATTGGCGATATTCTTGCCGGCAGCCTGTGGCCATGAACCATGAACAGGTTCAAACAAAGGCGTATGCTCGCCAAGAGATGATGATGGTTGCAAGCCCATACTACCGGTAATACATGAGGTTTCATCGGTAAGGATATCGCCAAAGGTATTCTCGGTAACGATAACGTCAAAGAAACGTGGCTCGGTAAGTACGCGCATAGAGGCATTATCGATGAACATATAGTCGGTAGTAACCTCTGGATATTGTGGTTCCATCTCCTTTGCGATCTGACGCCACAAGCGAGATGACGCAAGGACGTTGGCCTTGTCGACAACGGTAAGATGCTTGTTGCGCTTCATGGCAAACTCGAAAGCCACCTTGAGGATGCGCTCAATCTCCGGACGGGTATAGATATCTGTATCGTAGGCCTTGTCATTATCTTGATATTTCTCACCAAAATACATACCACCCGTAAGTTCACGAATCACAACGAAGTCGGCTCCCTTGAGCAACTCATCCTTGAGCGGACTCTTATGAATGAGGCAATCAAAGGTAGAAACAGGACGGATGTTGGCAAAAAGTCCCAATTTCTTACGCATAGCGAGAAGTCCTTGCTCCGGACGAACCTTAGCGGTAGGATTATTATCGAAACGAGGGTCGCCGACAGCAGCAAAAAGAACAGCATCAGCATCCATACAAGTCTTGAAGGTAGACTCTGGGAATGGATCTCCCACCTCATCGATGGCATGAGCGCCACAGACAGCCTCGTGATAGTCAAACTCGTGGTTGAACTTAGCGGCGATAGCATCGAGTACCGCTACACCTTGTTTCATGATTTCTGGTCCGATACCGTCACCGGCCAGCACAGCAATGTTTAGTTTCATCTTCTTATCTTAAAAAATATAAGTTACTTTTTTTCGTTATTATCTTCACTCTCAAACATGTTCAGCATCTTAAAGGTTGCCTTGATGGCAGCTTCTGTTTGGTCGGCATCAAGACCTCGGGTGCGCCATATCTTATCGCCGTCACGCCATGTGATGATGGTCTGCACGAGGGCATCCGTCCTACCGCCTGGTGGTATCGTCACTTGATAATTCTCAAGGCGTGGGAACTCACGATTCAGATTAACCTTGTAGATTTTGCGCAACGACTTCACAAAGGCGTCATATTGTCCGTCACCCGTAGAGTCAGCAGCATATTCCACGCCATTGATATTTACCTTGACCGAGGCTATCGGCTTCAACCCGTAAGAGGTACTCACCATATAGGAAACGAGTTTTACTCGATCTTCCGGGGTGTTGTGCTTGAGCACATCGCTCACGATATACGGTAGGTCGTCTTGGGTCACAAGTTCTTTCTTGTCGCCCAACTCGGTAACACGCATCGTGACGGCTTTGGTCTGTTCGGGAGTAAGTTCCAAACCTAAATCTTCTAGGTTCTTGATGATATTGGCCTTACCCGAATTCTTACCCAAGGCATAATCCCGATGGCGTCCGAAACGTTCCGGAACCAAATCATTACAATATAGATTATCCTTGTTGTCGCCATCGGCATGTACGCCTGCAACTTGCGTGAACACGTTATCTCCTACGACTGGGGTGTTCGGAGCCACAGCTATTCCACTATATCCTTCTACAAGATGGCTCAAGTCGAGCAACTGGTCTTCATGGATATTCGTCTGCGTGTGATACATATCCTTGAGGATAACCTGAACAGATGCCAACGGCGCATTACCACAACGCTCTCCCAGTCCGTTGACCGTAACGTGCAGGCCCTTACAACCGCTAAAGACGGCAGCTAAGGAGTTGCTCACGGCTAGGTCGTAATCATTATGGGCATGGAAGTCGAAATGCTCCGAAGGGTATCGTTTCGTCATCTTGCGCAGATATTCCAAACATTGTAGAGGGTTCAAGATGCCCAACGTATCAGGTAACAGGAATCGCTTGATACCAATGGTATGGAGTTCGTCCATCATCTGATAGACAAAGTCGATGGAATCACGCATTCCGCTCGACCAATCCTCAAGATATAGGTTTACTGTAAAACCTTGGGAATGAGCGTATTCCACCTCTTTCTTTATATCTGCGATATGTTGTTCAGGAGATTTCTTTAGTTGCTGGGTACAATGTTTCAGAGAACCTTTGGCAAGCAAATTGATTACCTTACCACCACACTCCTTGATCCAGTCGATAGATTTATGTTGGTCTACAAAACCGAGAACCTCTACTCGCTCTAGCATACCTTTGCTGGCTGCATAGCGACAAATCATCTTTACAGCATCCTTCTCGCCCTCTGACACACGAGCCGAAGCCACCTCTATACGGTCGACATTCACATCGGTAAGTAAGCGGCGAGCTATCATCAACTTCTCGTGAGGCAAAAACGAAACACCACTAGTCTGTTCGCCATCTCGGAGCGTACAATCCATGATTTCGATAGCCGGATGCTGGTTGACTATTTGATTATTTAATTCACTCATACTCTTTCGTACAATCTTTCGCCTTTATTTATTGGCAGCCTCCCATTTTTCTACCTTGTCGCGATTCTGTACAAGGAAGTCTACGTCATCGAGTCCATTCTCAAGACAATGTTTTTTATATCCATTAATCTCGAAATGTTCGCTCTTACCGGTTGCCAGATTCGTAACAGTCTGATTAGGCAAGTCAACCTTTACTTCTGTCTTATGGTCGGCATCAATACTGGCAAAGAGTTCCTTGAGGAAAGATTCGCTCACGACAACAGGAAGTACAAAGTTGTTGAGCTCATTATTCTTATGGATATCAGCAAAGAAAGAGCTGATGACAACTCGGAAGCCAGCTCCGGCAATAGCCCAAGCAGCATGTTCGCGAGAAGAACCAGAACCAAAGTTCTTACCGGCTACGAGGATAACACCACTATAAGAAGGGTCGTTCATCACGAAATCTTTCTTGGGTGTTCCGTCTGCGTTATATCTCCAATCGCGGAATAAGTTATCGCCCATTCCCTTCTTATCGGTAGCTTTGAGGAATCGAGCTGGTATAATCTGGTCGGTATCTACATTCTCTAAAGGAAGAGGTATGCATGATGATGTGATGACATTAAATTTCTGTTTCATAACTTTAATTTCTTGAGAATAAACAATTACATGAATTCGCGTGGATCGGTAATTTTACCTGTGATAGCCGAAGCGGCAGCAACCAGCGGACTGGCAAGAATGGTTCGAGAACCCGGTCCTTGTCGTCCCTCAAAATTACGGTTACTAGTACTTACAGAATACTTTCCGGCAGGAATCTTGTCGTCATTCATAGCCAAGCATGCTGAACATCCCGGTTGGCGAATTTCAAAACCTGCGGCTTCTACGATCTTATCAATACCTTCTTCACGTATTTGTTTATCTACAGCCCATGAACCCGGTACAAGCCAAGCTGTTACACCCTCTGACTTCTGCTTTCCTTTAACGATAGAAGCAAAGGCGCGGAAGTCCTCGATACGTCCATTCGTACATGCTCCAAGGAACACATAATCAATAGGATGTCCTAGGAGTTTCTCTCCAGGTTCAAAGCCCATATATTTCAAGCTCTTCTTGAAACCAGCCTGTTCATTTTCATCGATTTCATCGAGTGTAGGAACCGTTCCGTTGATACCAATTCCCATACCCGGATTGGTTCCGTATGTGATGCGTGGTTCGATATCGGCCGCATCAAAATTGAGTTCCTTGTCGAATACGGCATCATCGCCACTCTTCAGAGTCTTCCAATAAGCGACGGCCTTATCCCATTCCTCACCCTTAGGAGCATATTCGCGTCCCTTGATATATTCAAAGGTTGTCTCGTCCGGAGCGACAAAACCGCCACGAGCTCCCATCTCGATACTCAAGTTACATAATGTCAATCGACCTTCCATGCTCATATCGCGAACGACCTGACCAGCATATTCTACGAAATAACCCGTTGCGCCAGAAGTTGTGAGTTTGCTCATGATATACAAAGCAACATCCTTAGCGACAACACCCGGTTTCAATTTACCATTCACATTGATGCGCATAGACTTAGGTTTGCTCTGTAGAATACATTGGCTAGCCATAACCATCTCAACCTCGGATGTACCGATACCGAAAGCCACAGCACCCATAGCGCCATGAGTAGATGTATGAGAGTCGCCACAAACAATTGTCATGCCAGGCAAGCTCAATCCCTTCTCCGGTCCGACGACATGGATAATACCATTATCCTTAGAGTTCATCTTGAATTCGGTAACGCCAAACTCAGCACAATTTTTGTCGAGCGTATCTACCTGTTTTCTACCGATAGGATCTTCGATAGGTTTATCCTGATCGTGAGTTGGAATATTATGATCAGGCATACAAAATATATGGTCAGGACGGAAGATTTTCAATCCACGCTCACGCATTCCCGCAAAAGCCTGAGGCGAAGTTACCTCATGACAATACAGACGATCGATATAAAGTTGAGTAGGTCCGTCTGCCACAACCTGCACAACATGTTTATCCCAAATCTTGTCAAATAATGTATTCATAATGTTTTATTTTATTCTAAATTTATTGATACAGTCGATATACGCTTCTACAGATGCGGTAACGATATCGGTATTGGCTCCGAAGCCATAATAGACATGTCCGTCGTATTCCACCTGCATATGTACTTTACCGACGTCATCAGAACCCTTGTCGATAGCTTGGATAGTAAACTCCTTTAGCGTCATATTTTTGCGGATGATTCGCTTCAAAGCTTTAATAGCGGCATCTACAGGTCCGTTACCCGAAGAGGCCTCCTCAAACTTCTGTCCGCTAATGTCAAGACCGATACTTGCTACGCTCTTCACACCTTTACCGGTTGTAACCTGAAGGTAATCGAGCTTCACAGTATGGTTCTCTGTATCGTCGGCGCCAGCCAATACGAGGATATCCGCATCGGAAACCTCCTTTTTCTGATCGGCAAGGACGAGGAATTTTTTATAGATCTTATCAAGTTTTTCTTCATTCTCTATCTCCACGCCATTCACCTGAAGGCGATATTTCAAAGCTGCACGACCGCTACGAGCTGTGAGGACGATAGCGTTATCCTCGAGTCCTACATCCTTAGGATTGATAATCTCATAAGTCTGTACATTCTTCAGCACGCCATCTTGATGGATACCACTCGAATGAGCAAAGGCGTTACGCCCCACGATAGCCTTGTTGGGTTGAACCGGCATATTCATCAAACTACTTACCATACGAGAGGTAGGAATGATCTTTGGCGTGTTGATATTCGTATCTATGCCAATTCCCTTATGGCATTTCAGAATCATGGCAATCTCCTCGAGCGAAGTATTACCGGCACGTTCTCCGATACCATTCATGGTGACCTCCACCTGACGAGCACCATTCAAGACACCTTGGAGCGTGTTGGCTGTGGCCATACCCAAATCGTTATGACAATGGGTAGAGATACAAGCCTTGTCGATACCATCTACATGCTCCATCAGATATTTGATCTTGTTACCATATTCGTCTGGAAGACAATAGCCCGTAGTATCCGGGATGTTAACTACCGTAGCTCCAGCCTTGATGACAGCTTCAACCACACGAGCCAAATACTCATTCTCCGTACGACCGGCATCCTCAGCATAGAATTCTACATCCTCTACATATTTCTTTGCATATTTTACAGCAGCAACGGCCCGCTCGATAATCTCTTCACGATTGCTATTAAACTTATATTTAATATGCGAATCGCTTGTGCCGATACCGGTATGAATTCTTTTATGTTTGGCATATTTTAGAGATTCCGCAGCACAATCAATATCTTTTTGTACGGCTCTTGTCAAGGCACAAATCGTTGGCCATGTCACAGCCTTACTGATTTCTACTACCGAATTGAAATCGCCAGGAGAGGAAATTGGGAACCCCGCTTCGATGACATCCACGCCGAGCTGTTCCAGTTGCTTAGCTACCTGAATTTTTTCTACGGTATTCAACTGGCAACCCGGTACTTGCTCGCCATCACGAAGGGTGGTATCAAAAATAAATAATCTGTCACTCATATCTCTTCTTATATTAACTCTTTGTTGTTTTCGCAAAACTTGAGGTAAAAGAAAAAGCCTTCCACACTCCTAACGGAAGTGAGAAAGGCTCTTTCGACTCATTCACAGAGTTATAAGCATACCTTCTTACTTCCGGCCACTCGTTGTAGTCGAATTCGAATAATAATGCTTAAAATACTTTGTGAATTTGTCATCTCTCTTCGTCTTTATTCTTTTTACAGTTGCAAAGATATACATTTTTGGTGACTCCAACAAATAATTTATAACTTTTTTCTCACTTATTCTAACATTTTGATATTTTTCCGCGAATTATTAGTATTATTATTGTTATTCATTTCTTTTTTTTATCTCAAAATATGCACAAACAAGAATCCCTCCAACCCATTATATATAAAATAGGTGGAGGGAGTCGACTAAAAAATTAAAAAACTAATGTATCATTATTGCCATATTAGAATGGCAAAGGAGAATTATCTGGTGGAGGTGGAGGTATAGGAACATCCTTATTCATGGCGCTTCCGACGATCTCACCTTCGTTAACAGGTCCGATCGTCGCATCCTCAGGATTCTGGAATCTAGTAAACTGACCAGCAAAGTTGAGTAACACATCACCCGTAGCACCCTTACGATGTTTAGCGATAATGATCTGAGCCATGCCATGCAAATCGTTACCCTTGCTATCCTCATAAATATGATAATATTCCGGACGATGTACAAAGAGAACCATATCGGCATCCTGCTCGATGGCACCCGACTCACGCAAGTCGCTCAACTGAGGGCGTTTACCCTCGAGTCCTTCACGATTTTCCACGTTACGACTCAACTGAGACAACGCCAAGATAGGAATATTCAACTCTTTGGCCAATCCCTTCAAAGAACGAGAGATCGTAGAAACCTCCTCCTGACGACTACTAAATCGCATACCATTAGCATTCATCAACTGGAGATAGTCGATCATGATCACCTTCACGCCCTTTTCGCGAACAAGTCGACGAGCCTTCGTTCTCAGCTCGAAAACAGAGAGGGCCGGCGTGTCATCCACATAGATAGGCGCGCCCGTAAGCAAACGCAACTTAGAGTCGAAACGTTGCCACTCCTCGCGGTCCAACTGGCCGTTCAAAATTTTACTACCCGGAATCTCACAGACATTAGAGATCAAACGGTTGACAAGTTGGACGTTATTCATTTCTAGAGAGAAGAATGCGATAGGCACCTGATAGTCTACGGCAATATTCTTAGCGATACTTAGCGCAAAAGACGTTTTACCCATGGCCGGACGACCAGCGATGATGACGAGGTCGGAAGCCTGCCAACCCGAAGTAATATCGTCGAGGCCCGTAAAACCGGAAGGAATACCCGTAAGTCCGCCCGTATTACTAGCTGCAGCCTGAAGGATACGCGTAGCCTCCTTGATGACGGGGTCGATCTGCGTATACTCCTGTCGCATATTCTTTTGCGACAACTCAAAGAGCGATCCCTCGGCATGCTGCATCAATTCATCGACATCCACCTGCGGATCGAAGGCATCCGTTTCCACCTCGCTTGCGAAATGGATGAGTTGTCGAGCCATATATTTCTGCGCCAGGATATGAGCATGATATTCGATATTGGCCGAAGAAGCCACCTTATCGGTAAGTTCCATGATATATGGAGCGCCTCCCACCTCATCGAGTGTACCCTCATGCCGAAGTTCCTCGGTAACAGTAAGCAAGTCGACAGGCTTTTCACTCATATTCATGTTCTGAATAGCCTGATAAATCTTCTGATGACGAGGGTCATAAAAAGTCTCCGGACGCAGCAACTCCGATACCACGGCGAAGGCATCCTTGTCCACCATCAAGGCTCCAAGGACCACCTGCTCCATATCGACAGCCTGAGGAGGCAAATGTCCATAACTATTATCGATTGGCGTCTGAGTACGACGCCGAGTTGTCTTCTTTTCTGGCATATATTCCTTAATATTTAGATGCAAAGATAATAAAAAAAAGTAACTTTGGTTATCACAATATCAAGTTTTTCTACATATACTTGCTTTTATAATCGAAAAATTGTATTTTTGCAATACCAAAAAGCCCGTTTTATGGGCTTCATCATGATAATTTAAGTAGAACAGATATGATAGTTTTCCCTTGTGCCAAGATCAACCTTGGATTGAATATCACAGGATTGCGTGAAGATGGTTATCACGACTTAGAGACCGTCTTCTATCCTATTCCTGTAACCGATGCGCTAGAAGTCAAACACATGGACCCAGACTTCCCGAGCGATGTGGCTTGCGACCTAAAGATTACGGGTAATGCCGTAGATTGCGACGAAAGCGACAACCTCGTTGTGAAAGCCTATCATCTATTGGCCAAAGACTATAATCTGCCGCGCGTACATGCTCATTTATGCAAAAGGATTCCTTCGCAAGCCGGACTGGGAGGCGGTTCGAGTGATGCAGCCTATATGATCAGATTGCTTGACGAGCGTTTCCGCCTGAATATCGGTAATGCCGAGATGGAGCGATATGCCGCTCAACTGGGTGCCGACTGCGCATTCTTCATCACAAGTGAACCCAGCTATGCCACAGGTATCGGGGAGATACTGGAACCTGCCGACGGCCCTAAGGGTAATCTGAACGGTTATTATATCGTACTCATAAAGCCTGATGTTGCCGTAAGTACCGGAGCAGCCTACAAGATGATAGAATGCAAGAAGCCGGTAAAGTCGTGCCGCGACATCGTGCGCCAGCCTATAGACACATGGAAAGATGAACTCGTAAACGATTTCGAGAAACCAGTCTTTGAGCAGCATCCTATCCTAGGAGAAATCAAAGAACGCCTCTATGAGTTGGGCGCCAACTATGCAGCCATGAGCGGAAGCGGAAGTTGCATGTTTGGAATCTTCGAACAAGAACCCGAGTTTGATACCGCCCAAGAATTTCCTAACACTTGGAATAAGACCCTAAAACTATAAAAATGAGAGATAACGGAAAAGAGCAATTTCCTATTGTCGATGAAATGGGAAATATTCTCGGAGCGGTGAGCAGACAACATGCCCACGACGGTTCCAAGATTTTGCATCCTGTGGTCCATCTGCACGTGTTCAACAGCAAGGGCGAACTCTATCTGCAACATCGGCCCAGTTGGAAAGATATCCAACCCGACAGATGGGATACGGCCTGTGGCGGACATGTGGACTTAGGAGAAAGCGTGCAACAAGCATTACATAGAGAGGTGGCCGAAGAACTCGGTATTACCGACTTCCACCCGGAAGCCTTAGGGCATTACGTGTTTGAGAGCGACAGAGAGAAAGAACTGGTATACGTACATCGATGCGTCTACGACGGCGAGATACGTCCAAGCGAAGAAGAACTCGACGGAGGCAGATTCTTCTCTGCCGATGAAATCAAACAAAATATAGGAAAAGGCGTATTCACCCCCAACTTTGAGAATGAATACGCCAAATATTTCTTATAGTTTTCCGGCTTCGCCCAGATAACTATCCTTGAATCCCAAGAAATACAAGATTCCATCAAGACCAAGGGTGTTGATACTTTGCTCAGCATTAGCCACCACTCTTGGTTTCGCATGGAACGCAATACCAAGTCCAGCCTCGCTAATCATAGGCAAATCGTTGGCGCCATCGCCCACAGCAATTGTCTGAGCGAGGTCCACCTTCTCCACTTGAGCGATAAGTTTCAGGAGTTCAGCCTTACGATGACCATCGACGATCTCACCTACATAATTACCTGTAAGTTTGCCATCGTCTCCGATCTCCAACTCGTTAGCATACACATAATCCACCCCATATCTCCGTTGCAGATATTCACCAAAATAGGTGAATCCACCACTCAAGATAGCAATCTTATATCCACATTGTTTAAGTACCGTCATCAATCGATCAGCCCCCTCGGTAATAGGCAGATTTTCTGCGATTTCCTGCATGACGCTAACATCCAGTCCCTTGAGCAAGGCGACACGCTCCTTAAAGCTTTCCTTGAAGTCGATTTCGCCACGCATGGCACGAGCCGTAATCTCAGCCACCTTGTCGCCGACGCCAGCTTTTTTGGCCAATTCATCGATACACTCCGTCTGAATGAGCGTAGAGTCCATATCGAAACAGATGAGTCGACGCATACGTCGATACATATCATCCTTCTGGAAAGAGAAGTCGATACCTTGATCCGAAGACAAGTTCATCAATTGTTTCTGCATATCAGCCCGATCGGCCGGCGTGCCACGAAGCGAGAACTCGATGCACGCGCGCACGTTACGTTCAGGATGCGCGATACTCATACGCCCGGTAAGGCGAAGTATCGAGTCGATGTTCAGTCCTTGTTCAGCTATTACCTTAGTGGCGGCAGCTATCTGCTTGGCCGTAAGTTGTCGGCCGATAAGCGTCAGGATATATCTATTCTTACCTTGGCGCCCTACCCAATTTTCATACTCCTCATCCGTAACGGGTGTAAAGGCAATATTAACCCCAAGTTCATTTGCCTTGAAGAGCAATTCCTTCATCACCTGTCCCGACTGCGCCTCTTTGATACGAATCAAAATGCCCAGCGACAGAGTGCTATGAATGTCAGCCTGACCGATGTCGAGGATGGTAGCACCATGGCGTGCCAAGATCTCGGTAGCAGAAGCTGTGAGGCCAGGACGATCCTGCCCCGTAATACTTATTAAGATTTGTTCCTCTTTCATTACTTGAAATAATATAAGAAGGTGGCAAGACCACTCAAAGCAGGTTTTTTCTCACCCTCTATCTCTATATCAAAACGGATTCCGGCCTTGCAGATACCGCGTAAGTTTTCGATGCTTTCGAGTGTTGTCACCAAGCGCACGCGACTACCTACCAATACAGGTTTGCCGAAGCGCATCTGGTCCATACCATAGTTCACCATCATCTTGAGATTATTCACTTCGATGATCTGATTCCAGAAATAAGG
>CACYKX010000064.1 GCA_902775075.1 uncultured Prevotellaceae bacterium
AAAATCACCAACATGATGATTTCCCTTATTGATAACGACAGCTTTATTCTGTTCTGTACGTCCCATGAGTTGCTCACGACTGCGCTTACTGAATCGTTCAATAAGGATGACGAATTCTTTACCCTCATCTTTCTTATTCTGTTCAGCACTTATCTCTGTCTGTAGTTTGATAAGTTCATTGAGTCGACGAATCTTCTCATCCTCTGATACATTATCAGGCAGATGCTTAGCAGCATAGGTGCCAGGGCGCTCGCTATATTTGAACATAAAGGCACTATCATAGCCTACCTCACGAACCAACGACAAGGTCTCCTGGAAATCTTCTTCGGTCTCGTCATGATAACCTACAAAGATATCGGTGGTAATACCACAACCTGGAATGATTCGACGAATAGCCTCTACCTTACTTAGATAGTCTTCGCGCGTATATTTACGATTCATCAACTTCAACACCTTGTTACTTCCACTCTGTGCAGGGAAATGGATGTGGTTACAGAGGTTTGGCTCATCAGCAATGGCTTGCAGGATGTCTTCACTCATATCCTCTGGATTAGAGGTAGTAAAGCGCACACGCATATCAGGGACAGCCTCAGCAACAATACGGAGAAGTTCTGCAAATGATGTTCCATTCTCTGGACGCTTACCATTCGGCAACAATCCGTAAGAGTTTACATTCTGACCTAACAAGGTTACTTCCTTGAATCCTTTATCGTGCAAATCGCGTACCTCAGCAAGAATACTCTCAACATCACGACTACGCTCACGACCACGAGTATAAGGTACGATGCAATAGTGGCAGAAGTTGTTGCAACCACGCATGATGCTTACAAAACCGCTCACACGATTGCCACCAATACGCTGAGGAATGATATTGCGATAAGTCTCAGTGGTAGATAGTTGCACATTCTCTGCGTTATGTCCCATCTCACACTGGGCAATCATATCAGGAAGGTTCAAATAAGAATCCGGTCCACATACCAGATTGGCATGATGGTTATTGATCAAATCGTCTTTAACACGCTCGGCCATACACCCCAGCACACCCAAGATCAACTGGCGACCCTTCTTCTGTTCTGCATGAAGGGTATCAAGACGATGATAAATTTTATTCTCTGCATTTTCTCGTATACTGCAAGTGTTCAAGAATACAGCATCAGCCTCATCTTCATTCTCGCAAACTTCATAATCGGCCATCTTCATCACTGAAGCTACGACCTCACTATCAGCAACATTCATCTGACAGCCATAAGTCTCTATATATAATTTCTTACTCATATGTTCATAAACATTTTAGGGTGCAAAGTTACTGAAAATAAATGATTTACACAAATTACCCCCTATTTTTCCAACTTTTGGATTAGTGTTTTAGTGGTTTAGACACCAACAGAAGTGCATAATAGATAATAAACGCACTAATAAGACCTGCAATAGCATCTACGGCATAATGTGCCTGAATGTAGACCGTAGCCATACAGAGGAATACATAGAAAGGCAATAAGACATAGACGAGTCGGCGATTCTTACTATGCAAAGCCAAAAGCATACATATTGTGCTCACACCGACATGTGAACTTGGAAAAGCTGCCGTAGGACGTTCTCCCGCATTCTTTGCATCCTCCACCAACTGATAGAAGAATCCGTCCTGATAACCCGGTGACACAAGACAGTCTTGGGTATGACTGAAATAGTCACCAAGTGACGGGAATATACCATGCGCAATATCATTCACTCCTACTGCATCGTAATAGAATGTAGGACCTGCTACCGGGAAGAAGATAAATATCACATAATATATAAAGAAAGAAGCGAGGATGATAAACGAACAACGCTCAAACTCCTGATAACGACAAAAGAAGTAGAACAATGCCACTACTGCTATCATCGGATAATACATCACATATCCCATATCCATGAGCTCACTTATTATCGCCCAATGGAAATTCTTGGCAAATACCAGTGCTGGTTGGAATCCAAAAAGGCTCTGTTCCCACCCCGCCACAATATGGTCTAGATTAGGGAACATACGATTTATCTCATAAGTATCCGGATACCACCATGCCAGTAACCCCATTTGTACACCCACACGTACCAACAACGTAAACCTACAAGGGAGCATACGATACACGCCCCATACCGCAACTGTCATGAAGAGCACTCTCAATCGTCCCCAAAGCATAGCCTGAGGATTTTCAATACGTGTATAAGTAAAGGCCATGATGGCCAAAGTAAAGAACAGATATGCCAGTACCACCCACTCTAGGGCTAACAATCCTTTCTTAGGATTCTTGGTAATTTTGAAAATATCTTTCAACATGCTTTTTATCTATATAATTACAACCAATGATTCTCCTTATACCATTCCATAGACAGATGTACACCTTGCTCCAAGTCATATTGAGGATGATATCCGAGTTCATCTACAGCCGGTTCTATATCGCACCGCCAGTTACGTTGTTTCAATATATTATATTTATCATTGTTCAGAGCCGAAATCTTACCTGTCATTCTACCAATATACTCACCGAAGAAGGTAACCACACGAAGTACCCATACCGGTGCCTTGATGCGAATCCACCAAGGGCATCCAAGTTCTTCGTGTATCAAATTACTGAAAGTCTCACTCTGGTATACCTCACCATCGCTCAAGAAATACTTACGCCCATCCTTACCATGGTCTAGTGCTAGGAATACAGCCTGTACCACATCCTGAACATACACGAAGGTGATATCCTGGCGTTTGAAACCCACCGAGAAATCTGTATGTTGCTTAATACTCTTCGCCATCAAGAAGTAATCACGCTCGCGAGGGCCATAGACACCTGTCGGACGAAGCACAATATACGGGAAATTGTTTCCAATAGAATCCAAGAACTTCTCGGCAGCCAGTTTACTCTTACCATAAGCCGTATTCGGACGAGGAATATCCCCCTCCGTAATCTCTTGATAAGGTTGCTTTTCCTTGATAGCGCCAAAGATACTCAGAGAACTTAAATAGACAAATCTTTTGATTGGAATTTTAAGTTTCAGAATTGCATGAACAAGGTTCTTTGTACCTTCTGTGTTCACACGGAAGAAATCTTCATGATGCAGGCATTTTGTAACACCAGCAGCATGAACAATATAATCAAAATCGTGACCCTCCAATTCTTTCAACAGGTCGGTTTCTGATGAGAGATTGAGTTCAATAAAATGTATGCGCTTATCCTGCAAGTACTTACGAGAGCTAGACTTACGTACCGCTGCCCAGGTCTCCATACCTTGTCGTAAAGCCTCTTCTACGATATAGCTACCGATAAAGCCGGATGCGCCTGTAATTAGAATTTTCATTAAAAATAATATAATTCGCTTGCAAAGATACAAATATTTTTGTTACTTTGCCCATAAAATATAAAAAACACATATCTATGGGAAAAGGAAAGAAAGGTGGAAAACGAATGTCGAAGAAACTGTTGAGTGAGAAATTGGAAAATTTCTTCGCATCTCAACCTGGCAAAGTTTTCTCATTTAAAGAGATATTCAAAGCACTCAAGCTAAACACTCATCCCCTGAAGATGCTTGCCATTGACACCATGGAAGAAATGGCATGGGATGATTTTCTGAAAAGAGTCAGCGATAACAGTTATCAACTTAACCAGTCTGGTCAGGTACAGAAAGGAACATTTGTTCGTAAGGCGAATGGTAAGAACTCTGTGATTCCTGAGGGCAGCGACCAACCGATCTTTGTTTCTGAACGTAACTCTATGGGAGCTCTCAGCGGAGATAAGGTAGAATTCACCTTTCTTGCGCGCCGTCGCAATCATATTCGTGAAGCGCAAGTCAACCAAGTACTCCAGCGTGCCAAAGACACTTTTGTCGGTCGCCTGAAGGTAGATAAGGAACTAGCTTATCTGGTAACCCAAGGTGATACCTTTGCTCACAACATTATCATTCCTAGACGCAAGCTGAAAGGAGGAAAAATGGATGATAAGGCTATCGTGAAGGTCATAGAATGGCCTGACGGTGAGGTAAAGAGTCCTATCGGTGAGGTTGTGGACATTTTAGGACAAACCGGTGACAACGATGTAGAGATGAACACCATTCTCGCTCAGTATGGTCTACCTTACAAATATCCAAAGGCTGTAGAGGATGCAGCCAACAAGATTACAGGAGAGATTACCGAACAAGACCTGAAGGAACGTGAAGACTTCCGCGATACATGGACTTGTACCATCGACCCGAAGGATGCTAAAGACTTTGATGATGCTTTATCGTTCAAGAAGTTAGATAATGGACTCTATCAGGTAGGTGTTCACATTGCTGACGTCAGTCATTATGTGAAAGAAGGCGACATCATCGACCGTGAGGCTCAAAAGCGTGCCACAAGTATCTATCTTGTCGACCGCACCATTCCTATGCTCCCAGAGCATCTTTGCAACTTTGTATGTAGTCTTCGCCCTAACGAGGAGAAGCTGGCCTTCAGCGTCATCTTCGACTTGAACGAAAACGGTGATGTCAAGAAATATAGAATCGTGCATTGTGTCATCAAGAGCGATCGCCGATATGCTTATGAAGAGGTACAACAGATTCTAGAAGACAATGGTGTGATTGACGGCACCGGCGAACCTGCTCCTGCAGCTCCTAAGGAAGGATACAAGGGAGACTATGCCGACAACCTGATTATGCTCGACCGTCTGGCCAAGAAGCTACGTGCCAAGAGATTCAAAGATGGTTCTGTGAAGTTTGACTCTGAAGAGTTGCACTTTGAAGTTGATGAGAAAGGAAAGCCAATACGCTGTTTCTTCAAACGGTCAAAGGATGCCAACAAACTTGTTGAGGAGTTTATGCTTCTTGCCAACAGAACCGTTGCCGAGGATGTTGGTAAGGTGAAGAAAGGTAAAAAGGCTAAGACCCTGCCTTATCGTATTCACGACAATCCAGACCCTCAGAAGTTGGAAACATTGCGCCAGTTCATCGTGAAGTTCGGTTACAAACTGAAGAGCACCAGTACTATGGGAGCGACGGCTCGCGCTCTGAACAAACTGATGGACGACTGCGAGGAAAAGCCAGAGCAGAAGATGATCCAAACAGTTGCCCTTAGAGCGATGATGAAGGCGAAATATAGTGTTCACAACATCGGTCACTTCGGTTTGGCCTTCGAATACTACACCCATTTTACCTCTCCTATCCGAAGATATCCGGATACGATGGTTCATCGTTTGATCACCCGTTATCAGCAAGGTGGAAGAAGTGCCAACGAAAAATATTACGAGAAACTTTGCGAACATAGCAGTGACATGGAGTTAATAGCCCAGAGTGCCGAACGCGACTCTATAAAATATAAGATGGTAGAGTTTATGGGCGACAAGATAGGCAACGAATATCCTGCTCACATCAGTGGTATCACCAGTTTCGGTATCTATGCCGAGATTGACGAGAATCATTGTGAAGGTATGATTCCTATGCGTGACCTTGACGACGACTATTATGAGTTCGATGAGCGCAACTTCTGTCTTGTAGGACGCCGTCACCATCACAAATATCAGCTAGGCGACGCCATCCAGATTAAGGTTGCTAAAGCCAATCTGGAGAAGAAACAACTTGATTTCACAATCACCGAAAAGAAGAAACGATAACTCATCTCGGCGGAAGATTCATATAAGTCCCATGAAGTCTATATATACAAAAAATAGATTTCATGGGATTCATGTTTGTAGATATCTCTATGAGAGAATTCTAATCACTACTTATAATAATTTAATACGATATACAAATAAGAATAAAGAAAAAAGCACTACCTTTGTCGCGAAATAAGAATGAGGTAAAAGACATTGATAACGAAACAAAACAAAGAAATATGTTATTAAAATTCTTCTTAACCTGTAATAAGATTGGAGCTTTCACCCTAGGAGGAGGATACGCAATGATTCCAATCATGGAACAGGAATTCGTAGACAAGAACCATTGGATGGAACGCCAAGAATTCATGGACATCATGGTAGTGGCACAAACCACCCCAGGTATATTTTCAATAGATATGGCCAGCCATATCGGATATAAGATGAAAGGCGTCTGGGGCGGTATCGTCGGTGCTATTGGCATAGCCTTACCTTCTATCATCATGATTTTGCTCATTGCCATGTTCTTCCACACTTTCAAGGATAACATTTATGTCACCAAGTTTTTTCGCGGAGCACGTCCTGCAGTAGTGGCTCTCATCGCAGCACCATGTTTCAAGATGGCCAAGACAGCCAACATCAACCGATACAACTGTTGGATTCCCATCGTCTGCTGTCTGTTGATAGCAGCCATGGGCGTATCACCAATATGGATTATCATCGCAGCCGGAATATCAGGATTTCTCTATGGCAAATACAAGAGACAGAAAAACAGTATAAAAGACTAAAAAGCAAGACAGATGTTATTCGTAAAAATATTTTGGATATTCTCACAGATCGGCATATTCAACTTTGGTGGTGGTTATGCCATGATCTCCCTTATCTACAACGATGTAGTAGTAAAGAACCATTGGCTCACAAGTTCCGAGTTTACCGATATCGTAGCCATCAGTCAGTCCACCCCAGGCCCTATCGGTATCAACGCGGCCACCTATACAGGCTATGTGGCCGTAGTAAATGCAGGATTCCCTCACTGGGCAGGTATTATAAGTGCTGTTATCGCCTCACTCGCCATTATATGGCTGCCCTTTATCTTGATGATATGTATCAGTCATTATCTGTTGAATCATAAAGACTCCCCGATCGTGAAGGATATCTTTGCAGCCCTTCGTCCTGCCATCATCGGACTGATTGCCGCTGCTGCCATCATGCTGATGAACAAAGATAACTTTGGCTCACCTCAGGAGGATATGTTCTCCTTCGCCATCAGCATCGCACTCTTTGCCGCAGCCTTCGTTGCCACAAGATTCTACAAGGCCAACCCTATCCTTGTACTTGCCCTCTGTGGCATCGTCGGTCTTATCGTCTATTAACGGCATTCTACTACAAAGGAATGTAAAACCATATTAATTTTGCAGCAATAACGAAATAAATCACTACTTTTGCAGCAGTAAATCTACAAATAGATGTATGAAACTAAAGATATTTTTCTCGCATAAAGAAGAGCTATGGAACTCATGGAGCCATGCCGGTGGAATTGTACTGGGCATCATTGTCGGTACCATCTTCCTATATTACTGTTTCACCAACAGCAATGGATGGGCAACGGCTGGTGTCATCCTATATCTCTTCGGTATGCTCATGTCATACATCGCCTCAACGATCTATCATGCAGTATCAGCATGGAGCAAATGGAAAGAACGACTGCGCAAATGGGATCATGCAGCGATCTACTGGCATATCGCCGGAAGCTATTCACCCATCACCTTGATAGCCTTGCGCGATGAAGGCTATTGGGGATGGGCATTATTCATATTCGTATGGGTGTGCGCCATTGCCGGCACCATCTCCAGTTTCTATAAACTGAAAGGGCACAGCAATCTGGAAACACTAACCTTCGTCGGTATGGGTCTGTGCGTGCTCACCGCATTGAAACCACTCCTCGACGCACTTACCACAGCAGCCTTTATCTGGATTGTAGCCGAAGGCGTATGCTATATCACGGGAGCATTATTCTATAGTCTCCGCAAACGCAAATACATGCATACCGTATTCCATTTCTTTGTTTTGGCAGGAAGCATCTGCCATATCATCGCTGTTTGGGACATTCTGATGCAATATATCTAAAAAAGTATACCAAATTATCCCAAACTGAATTATTTTTTACCAAAACGAGAACAATTTTCATTTTTCTCGATATTATTTCCTTATTTTGCAGTCGTGATGGAAAATAAGAAGGTGATATTGACGATAACCGGTTCCGATAGCACAGGCGAATCAGGTATACAGGCCGATGTGAAAACCATATCGGAACTTGGTGGCAATGCTCTATCGGTGATCACCTCTATCACCATTCAGAACACACTGGGCATTCAAGAGTTCTACGACCTACCGGCAGATGTCATCGCAGGACAGATAGACGCCATCATGAATGATGTGGCACCAGAAGTGGTAAAGATTGGTATGATTCGCAACCAAAAGGTGCTCGACGTACTCTGCAGAGCTATTCTGAAATATCATCCGGCCCAAGTGATCTATCACCCCGTGATATTCTCAGCACGAGGCGAGCAACTTATGAATGAGGATATTCTCACTCTCGTCGGCCGACAGTTGTTCCCGTTGTGCGACTGGATTATCATCAAAAGAAAAGATATCGGGTATTTCCATCCCGACGATCAAAGGCATCTGCTTGTCATTGATGAAACATTGCCTGTGATGCACGGACAAACCAATGCCTTTGCCTCGGCACTGGCCGCCTATCGCTGTCAAGGTGTCGAACTCCATGAGGCGATAAAGAAAGCCCACGAATATGTTGTGCAGAAAGCGCTCAGACACAACAATCTACAAGGGCGAAGCAGTGAGCTATATAATGCCTTCATCAACCTCATGCACAAGCATTACCAAAAGCATAGCGACGTACAGTTCTATGCCGACATGCTGAATGTAAGCAGCAGATACTTGGCTCAGGTGACGCGCCGTGTGTCGGAACAATCCCCTAAGGCTATCATCGACGACTATCTGATCAAGAACATCAAGCGACAGCTGCTTACCACACAGAACAACGTGCAACAAATCGCATACGCACTGGGATTCTCTTCTCAGGCTCACATGACAAGATATTTTAGAAAACTTACAGGATTAACCCCGAGTAAATTCCGGAAACAAAAGGATTGATCAGTATCAAAGAATTACCTTATTTTAAAGAAGAAAGATTTTATTATGTCAGAAAACAGACAGACTTTGAACCGCAATTTGGCTCAGATGCTGAAGGGCGGTGTGATTATGGACGTAACCACTCCAGAACAGGCTCGTATCGCAGAAGAATCAGGTGCCTGTGCAGTAATGGCACTAGAACGCATCCCTGCCGACATTCGTGCAGCAGGTGGCGTATCGCGCATGAGCGACCCCAAGATGATCAAGGGAATACAAGAGGCTGTAAGTATTCCGGTAATGGCTAAATGCCGCATCGGTCACTTCGCAGAAGCTCAGATTCTGCAAGCCATCGAGATAGACTATATCGACGAGAGCGAGGTTCTCTCACCAGCAGATGATGTATATCACATCGACAAGACAAAATTTGAAGTACCATTCGTATGTGGTGCCAAGAACCTGAGTGAGGCTCTCCGCCGAATCGCTGAGGGGGCCACGATGATTCGTACCAAGGGCGAGCCGGGCACAGGCGATGTCGTACAGGCCGTGAAGCACATGAGGATGATGCAGAGTCAGATTCGCGACATCGTAAGCAAGAGTGAAGACGAGCTCTACGAAGCTGCCAAACAGTTGCAGGCGCCTTACGACTTGGTGAAATATGTTCACGACCATGGCAAACTACCGGTAGTCAACTTTGCAGCCGGTGGTGTAGCAACCCCTGCCGACGCAGCGCTGATGATGCAGTTGGGTGCAGAAGGTGTCTTCGTGGGCAGCGGTATCTTCAAGAGCGGCAACCCACGCAAGCGTGCCACAGCCATCGTACAGGCTGTAACCAACTACAACGACCCTAAGATACTAGCCGAGATCAGTGAAGACTTAGGTGAGGCCATGGTGGGCATCAACGAGCAAGAGATAGAACTACTGATGGCTGAACGTGGTAAATAATATCGTAGAAGATGATGAGAATAGCGGTATTAGCTTTACAAGGTGCCTTTGCTGAGCATCGCAAGATGCTCTGCAACTTGGGCATAGACAGTTTTGAAATCAGACAACGATCTGATTGGGATGAGCATAAAGACGGACTCATCATCCCGGGCGGTGAGAGTACGACGCAACTGAAACTGCTGAAGGATTTGGAACTGTTGAAGCCCATACAGGAAGATATCCGGAAAGGACTTCCTGTGTTTGGAACCTGTGCGGGATTGATTCTGCTGGCGAAAGATGTAGAGGGTGAGGATTTTGAAAGGATCTCAACCATGGACATCCACGTGAAGAGGAATGCCTACGGCAGACAGATGGGTAGCTTCTATACCGAAGACAACTTCCGAGAAATAGGAAAGGTGCCCATGACTTTCATCAGAGCACCTTATATCATGAGAGGAGAACCTCATGTCGACATCCTTGCCGAAACAGGCGGACATATCGTCGCTGCGCAACAGGGAAACCAACTGGTCACTTCATTCCATCCGGAACTGAATGATGACCCGAGAATTCACCAATACTTCATCAATATGATCACAAAACAGTAATCGTAGACTTCCTGAGATTCCGATCATCACTGTCAGGGCCCACCATCACCTCTATTTCTCCTGGGTCGATGACATGATTCAAATCGGCATCGTAATATTTCAGGAGTTCCGGTGTAATCTCGAAACTTACTTGAGTGCTTTCGCCTGCCTTCAGATGAATACGGCGGAAGCCTTTAAGTTCTTTGACAGGACGAGCCACACGGGCTGCTGGGTCGTGAGTGTACATCTGTACGATCTCATCACCATCGCGACTGCCCGTGTTGGTCACGGTAACAGTAGCCGTGAGCCTACCGTCACGCCCGAGGGTTTTACCGCTCAAGGTGATGTCACTATAAGAGAAGGTGGTGTAAGACAGGCCATAACCGAAAGGATAGAGAGGGTCATTTCTTACATCGATATAGTTGCTCTGGAATTTCTGATATTCCTTGACACGCGGCGCAACAGGGCGACCGGTATTCAGATGATTGTAATACAAAGGAATCTGTCCCAGCGACTGAGGGAATGTCGTCGTCAACTTGCCCGATGGCATCTGGTCGCCGAAGAGAACATCACTGATGGCATCACCAGCCTCACTGCCGGCAAACCATACATTCATGATGGCAGGAACATGCTCACTCTCCCACTTCATGATGGTAGGGCGACCCGAGAAGTTCAACAACACCAACGGTTTGCCCAAAGCTACAAGTTTCTGAAGCAGTTGCATCTGTACATCCGGTAAAGCAAGGTCAGAGCGACTAGAACTCTCACCGCTCATCTCTGCCATCTCACCCATAGCACACACGATAACATCAGCGCGCTGAGCCAACTGCAAAGCCTCCTTCTGAGCCTCCGCATCATTCACACGGGGTATCGGGCGACCGAAAGTAGCCCCTTTCTGAGTGGTCTCATCAGCATATATATTACAACCCTGTGCATATTCCACGACAGCCTTACCCTTCACCGCACGTTGCATAGCCTCTTTCAGAGTACTGTATTTCTCCGGAATATCACCGGTAGACCAGCAGCCCACCATATTACTACGATTGTCACCAAGAGGGCCGATCAAGGCAATCTTGCCCTTCTTCTGCAAAGGAAGGATATGATCATCATTCTTCAACAAGACGAAAGTCTCTGCAGCCAACTGACGTGCAGCAGCACGATTCTCGGCAGTATAAAGATCTTTCTGCAGACGCTTCTTATCAATGAAACGATATGGGTCTTTGAACAAACCCAACTTATATTTTGCTTCGAGAACCTTACGGCATGCACGGTCGATATCAGCCTGAGAGACGGTGCCGGACTTCAAGCATTTCTCCAAATTCTCTATGAACGCATTGCTGCACATATCCATATCAGTACCAGCCTTCAGAGCGAGCGCAGAACAAGTCATCTGGTCGCCCAGTCCATGACTCGTCATCTCCTTGATAGAACCATAGTCGGTCACCACAAAGCCATCATATTTCCACTGGTTGCGCAGCACATCCGTGACAAGCCACTTATTGGCAGTGGCAGGGATACCGTCTACGAGATTGAAGCTCGTCATAAAAGAGCCGGCTCCAGCCTCGGCAGCAGCCTTATAACCTGCGAAATACTGATTATACATACGCACCTTACTCATGTCCACGGTATTATAGTCGCGACCGGCCTCAATAGCGCCATAAAGCGCATAATGCTTCACACACGCCATCACGTTCTCCTTACCATAATTACCCTGCAAGCCTTTCACCATAGCCTGAGCGATACAAGCGCCGAGGAACGGATCTTCGCCATTGCCCTCGGCAATACGTCCCCAACGAGGATCTAGGGCAATATCCACCATCGGACTGTATGCCCAGTTGATTCCTAAGGCCGTAGCCTCCTTGGCAGCGATGCGGGCACTGTTCTCGATAGCAGCGATATCCCAGCTACATGATAATGCCAAAGGAATAGGAAAGACGGTTTGATAACCGTGGATGACATCCTGACCGAAGATCAGAGGAATACCAAGACGACTCTTCTTGACAGCGACCTCCTGCAAGGCACGAATCTTGTCGAGCCCCTTGACATTGAGCACCGCACCAAGTTCGCCTTTAGCCGTAAGTTCGCCCAAAGGACTTTTCATGACAGCTCCCGTAGTGATGTCGTTACCAGGAAGCAAATTCAACTGTCCTATTTTCTCTTGCAAGGTCATCTTCTGCATCAGTTTGTCGATATACTGGTTCATATCCGACTGCGCAAAGATACCTGTACACACGGCTATAAAAACCGAAGTTAATAACAAGCGTTTTTTCATAAGAATTTTGTATCTAATCTTTCACAAAGATACGGTTTTTCTTTTGAATATCACTAAAATGTCACACAGAAAATGCAATTTTTATCTTCTTGCAAGAAATATATACGACTCAACGATATTTTTACTACCTTTGTGAGACTATTTTAGATATCGCTCTCGAAAATGAACGAGGATAACCATCTTTTTGTGGAAAAAATTGTTTCTTAAAGATATTAGAATAAATATGAAATATCACTCTATTGTTGAACAATCGGAGGAAGGTCTTACTCTCATTTGCAAAAAAGCTGAGGAGTTTGAAAGAGATAGTATTTTGCCTGCTATTCAGGATAAAAGATTCAACGAGTATGATATCGAACAACTCATTATCGATGTGGAAGAATATCATGCCAAACTGAAACGGGAAATTCTGTCTGTAAACAATTTTGCTAGAACTTTCAATAGCCAATATGCTACAGATAACAATCTTTGCTTTGAAACCGCTGAACGGTTGTTTCGCAAAATTAGGAGTACGCTTTGTGGCACAAAGAAAATCTATCGCAAGTTTTGCCTTCGGGTCAACAGGAAAACTCCTAAGGATGCTTCTATCTTCTCTCATTCCGCTATCGCTTGCGGCAACTATAGTTTTGACTTGTATGGCGAGGATTCTTATCCGGAATGTGTCAAAAAACTTTGTGACGAAATGGAGGCTTTCTTCGAGGATTTGATCATGATCATTCGATTCTGCCAGAGGGTCATCCGTGAGGAGGAAATGATAAGAAACAATCCGACGGAACTGAAACAAATCTATATCGATGATTGTAATCATACGAGACGGCAACAGGAGATGTATATCCGTATGTTGAGGGAAGATAAGAACTGTGAACCTACCAAAGACCCTATGGATTTCAATGGTTCCGAAAATCTTTCTTTTCAGAATTTCCTCAAGTCGGCTTTCCATAAATATAATAGAAATCAGTTTGTGCTCCACGTCGTAAGCGATGAACTGAAAAAGGGAAGAATGCATGGACTAGACCGTGAGGAATCGATGTTATGGGCTGATAATCACGACATTGTGCCTAAGGTAAGAATCGTGCTGGAGCATTTCGACGAACTCGACCCTCAGGGAAGCATGGACAGGAACAGAGGCGTGAGAAAGATAAACAGCAAGGTGATGGTGCGACTCATGAAATGGTGCGGACTGGAGAATAGTGGCCATGAGAAGAATTTCATCGAGGGATATTTTGTAGAGCACTATCATGGGATGTATCTTCCTGTAAAAATGCCTGCCGTGAATACGGCCAAGAGGAATCTTACTGTCCATGGTGACCCTGAATATGAACATTTTGAGAGTTTGGTGAATGAGCTATTGAGGAAATATCATAATTAGGTTCTGCATGGTTCTTAGTGTACAGAAAATTGAATTTCTTTCCTGTTTCTCTTCTTTATTTTGAATTGACAAGGATATTGCCAATTCATTTTTTTTGTTTCAATAGATGGTGGGGCGATTCAATTGGTAAGAAATTCCCTATATTGTAATGTATAATAGGTGTTCCGATATATTATCTGTGGAATTTCCGAATCATACTGTGATTTATCTTTGAACTCTTTGGCTATTACAATATTTTTTAATACATTTGCTTCCAAAAATAATTCAGGTACACGGAATCGTATAAAACTTGTCCTTGCTAAAAAAGAAGAAAAAATAATTTATTTCACTATGGCAAAAGTAAAACCTTTTATCAAGTGGGTTGGTGGTAAAACCCAACTCATTGAACAACTGGATGCACAGCTTCCCGCTGACTTTGGTAATTGGAAGAATGCAACATATATAGAACCCTTTGTGGGTGGCGGAGCAATGCTCTTCTATATGCTTCAGCGCTATCCTAATATCCAACATGCTATAATCAATGACATAAACCTAGATTTGACAATATGTTATCAGACGGTTAAGAATAATCCAGAACAACTCATTGATTCATTGCATGATATTGAAAATGCCTATTTAGCACTCCAAACCGAAGAA
>CACYKX010000065.1 GCA_902775075.1 uncultured Prevotellaceae bacterium
AAAGAAGGTGCCCTGACCGGTCAGATGAAGTTGACCTGCTACATTGGCTTGCAACTTGGCAAAAAGAATGTTTGAGGATGTGTCTGAACCTGTGACAAAAGTTCCTATGGCTCCTATAAGTGGGGCAAAGATGGGATAGAAGCTACCCGTCACTGCAACTAATCCGGAAGCTATTGCACTAATCATTCCACTATAGTTCATTACTGATGCTAAAGCGATAAGACAGATTATCGTGACAACTGTATTCTTAAGACTTACTGTTGTCTTGGCCAGCAACACAAGAAGTTGCTTCAACGTAAGTCCTTGTATCAATCCACCTATCGATGCTCCGAGGAAAAGCATCAAACCAGCATTACTAATCCATCCAAACTTGAAAGTGGAACCGATAACGGGCAAATGGATGCTCGTAACAAGGTGTGACTTGAGAAAGCTGTTGACCGGAGGACAGAGTGCACCGGAAACAAGGATGAATATCAAAATAAACAGATATACGCTCCAGGCCTTAAATGACTCGGATAATGTAAACTTCTTATTATCTGTGATTGTCTGTCTATGTGTAAAGAACCTTGCATAAATGAGAATGGCTATAATAGCTGCAACAGATCCTATGATCGCTGGGGTCTCGGCACCTAGATATCGTGCACAAACAAACTGGACGATAACCGATATGCTTCCCACCCATAGGGATAACAGGAGGTTCTTGACGATTGACTTATGGTCCGTAATCGTCAGTATGACAAACGGAAGGATAAAGAACAATGGTGACAACTGGAGGACGGCAAAGGAAGAGGTTTCACAAATTTGTTCTATCGTTGCTGATCCTCCCGGAGCAACTTCATTACATAGTGTGGTAACAGGTACGCCAACGGCACCAAACCCTGTGGCTACGGTATTACCGATCAACGAGACCAAAGCGGAGAACATTGGTTTGAACCCCAAACTGATGAGTATTGCCGCAGGAATGGCTACTGCTGTACCGAAACCGGCCATACCTTCAAGAAGTCCACCAAATCCCCATACCAACATCAGCACTAATATGCCACGATCTTCGGATATCGACATAAACTGACTCTTTATCACTTCGATCTGTTTGGTTTCTACCAATATGTTATAGCTATAGATGGCCATAAGGATAATAATCAATATCGGGAATACTGCCTTTAACATACCCTCGACAAAGCTCCACCCTACAACACCTAAAACGTTTGCATCTTTCAGACTCTCTGGCATCATATTCATTTGTGGTACCGCTAAGAGGGCTAGAATCATCGTGACTATCAAGGTGATAACCGCACTTTTGTGACCGGGCATCTTGAATCCTAGCATCAATACAAACAACAGGATCACGGGAATAATAGATATTAATGCTGTATAGATCATGTTCATCATATATTATACTATAATCTGTCAAAATTATCATTAGGTATTCTATGCGGTAAAATTAATAATTTTCTAATGAAGTCCCAACTATTTCAGCGGTTTTTGTTAACTTTGCGACATATTATGTATAACTAGCATGATCATGCTAAAACGTAGAGAAAGCCAATGCAAAACAAAAAAGAGATTTACGCACTTGCCGTAAAACAGGTGCAAAGCCTTATTGAGGGAGAAAAGAATATTGTAGGTATCGAAGCTAATATCTCGGCACTACTCAAAGAGGCTTTTCCCGAAAGATTCTGGTGGGTAGGTTTTTATATGGTTCATGAAGGGAAACTGCAGTTAGGACCTTTCCAGGGGCCTGTTGCTTGTTATTCTATCGGTAAAGGTAAAGGTGTATGCGGTACTGCGTGGGCAGAGGCTAAAACGGTCATCGTAGATGACGTGGAAACGTTTCCGGGGCACATCGCCTGTTCTTCGCTGTCGCGCTCTGAAATCGTGGTTCCAATATTCAGTAAGCATAGTAACGATGTCGTCGGTGTGATAGATATCGACAGTAAAGACTTAGCTGCCTTTGATGAAACAGACCAAACTTATCTTGAAAGAATTGCTTCTATCATAACGGAAACAGTCGACCTATAGGTCGGCTGTTTTATTTTAGTCATGATGATGGGATTTGAGTATTATCAGTAATACTGCAGAGAGTATCAATATGATACCTATAGCCAATCGGGTGGTGAAACTCTCACCAAAAATGACAACACCTATAAACACGGCCGTCACTGGCTCCAATGCTCCCATGATAGCAGATGGTGTACTACCTATGTTCTTTATCGCAATGGTCATAAAGAACAAGCTCAACACGGTAGGCATCAAGGCTAACTGTATCGCACTCCCCCACTCTCTAACTCCATGCAGGAGCTGTATCTCATCACCTACAACAAAAGAATATCCTAATACGGTGAAGAGTCCGAAGAACACAATCCAAAAGGTAAACTTCAGAGAATCATAAGGGGGAGTCCACTGGTTGACGGAAATAATATAGAACGCATATAATAATGACGATAATATAACTAAAGTTATTCCTACCGTACTCAATGTTGTTGTACCATCACCGCGATATAACAGGATAATACCTGTTACGGCAAGTGCTATCGACAAAGTCGTAGGCCACGTAAACTTTTCATGGAAAAAGGCTATCATCAGTATTGCTGTCATGATAGGATAACAGAATAGTATCGTAGAGGCTATTCCTGCATCCATATAATGGAAACTCAGATAAAGTGTCGTTGATGACAGGGCAAAGAACACGCCCAACATGGCAAAACGAATAGCGTGCCCCCACTTGATACGAAAACTCTCGCCACGGAAAAGCATCCAAACGGCAAACATCAGTACTGCTAAGGCATATCGATAAAACAAGACACTACTAGAGTTGATACCATCCTGATAAAGTTGTAATGTTCCCAAGGGATTCGTACCATAGAAGATTGCGGCCAAAATGCCTGCGATAAAACCTTTTACCTTATTGTCCATTCTCGTTGTTATATTATCTCCGTACTGTATCAAAATACAAGAAACGGTACAAAATTACGAAAACTTTTCTTCTTTTTCACTCTTTCATACTGTTTTTTATTATATTTGCGATGATAATAAAATAAGTGATATAGCGATGGAACAAATCAAGAACGAAAAACTTACTGTGGTAATCGCAGAACATGGAGCAGAATTGCATAGTATCAAAGATGCTGATGGTAAAGAATACCTTTGGGATGGTGACGCTAGATACTGGAATCGCCACTCTCCTATCCTCTTCCCTATTGTATGTGGTCTGTGGGAAGATACTTATCGGGTGAAAGGAAAGGAATACCAACTCCATCGCCATGGTTTCGCACGGGACTCGGATTTTCATATCATTGCTAAAGGAAATAATCAGGTGGTTTTCGCTTTACATGATACACCAGAAACATATAAGAAATATCCATTCCACTTTAATTTGGCTATCAGTTATAAACTTGATGGTAACAGAATTCATGTGGTATGGCACGTGGAAAATACGGACAATAAGGAGATTCATTTCCAGATTGGCGGTCATCCGGCATTTCTCGTACCTGGCTGCGAGAAAGGTGAACCTATGCATGCTCGTCTGCGCCTTGACGAGTCGGAACCGATGAGATTGTTCGGCAATAAAAATGGTTGTATTGTTCCCGGATACCATAAGGTAGAAACGAAAGATGGTATATGGGAGGTTGATGAGGATACCTTTAAGGATGATGCTGTGATCTTCGACCATCAGCAGTTGAAACATATTGAGATTCTTGGAGATGATGACGAAACTTTGGTGGCTGTCGACATGAAAACTCCTGCTGTCGGCATCTGGAATCCGAGTGGCAAGCATGCTCCTTTCATCTGTATCGAACCGTGGTACGGTATTCATGACTGGGCTGAATTCGACGGTGAATTCAAAGAGAAATATCTGATGAACAGTCTCCAGCCAGGAGCAAGTTTCATGTCAGAATATACGATCACTATCGGTGAATAAGATAGAGACATCAGAATATAAAAATATCGCGAGGCTCTAAAAGGCTTCGCGATATTTATTTTCTTCTTTATCTTCGAGCATACTCAGAAAACTCTGATATCTACTCTCGGCAATGAAATGATCTTCAACGGCTTTACGTACTGCGCATCCTGGTTCATGGGTATGCGTACAATTCGAGAACTTACACTCTTTGGAGAATTCAAATATCTCTCGGAAATAGCTGGTTAGTTCTTCTTTCTCGATATCGAAGGTTCCAAAACCTTTTATTCCAGGAGTATCAATGACATATCCTCCATTAGGAAGCTCCAGCATTTCACTAAATGTCGTGGTGTGCATACCGGTGTCATGTGCATCACTGATTTCTGCAGTACGTTGCTGTGCCTCTGGTATCAATATATTTATCAGAGTTGACTTACCGACACCACTATTGCCACTGAAGAGTGTTACTTTATCAGCTAATAGTGGGCGCAATTCATCAACTCCGTCACCCGTAGCAGCACATATCTCACAGCAATCATAGCCTATCGTCTTATAGAGCGTCATCATCATCTGCTGATAGCGCTGTTCATCCTCGTCAAGAATATCACGTTTATTGAATACCAAGACTACAGGGACACGATAAGCCTCAGCTCCGGCAAGAAAACGATCTATAAAAGTCGTACTCGTCTGGGGATGACTAACCGTGACGATAAGAAATGCTTGGTCAAGATTAGCCGCTAGGATATGGCTCTGCTTACTAAGGTTAGGTGATTTGCGTACAATGTAGTTACGACGATCATCAATCGAAGTGATGAACGCCGTACCCTCTTGATTGGTAACGATTTCGACACGGTCGCCCACAGCGACAGGATTCGTTGAACGAATACCCTTGAGTCGAAAGTTACCCTTTATCTTGCTCTCGATAACCTTGCCTTCATCGGTCTTTACGGTATACCAAGAGCCAGTATTTTTAATTACTAATCCTTTCATGAATTATACCGTCATGATTTCTTTCTGCTTAGCAGCCAGAATACCATCAATCTCCTTGATGAAACGGTCGTGAGCTTTCTGTAGATCAGCCTCTGCATCTTTCTCCAAGTCCTCTGAAAGACCGTCTTTGATAGCCTTCTTCAGTTTCTCTTTGATATCAGCACGGACGTTACGAATCTGTACCTTGGCACCCTCACCGATCTTGTTACACTGTTTTACGAGTTCCTTACGGCGCTCCTCGGTAGGCTGTGGCAAGTGCAGAATTACCATCTCACCATTGTTTTCAGGAGTGATACCAACATCACTATCCATAATACCCTTTTCAATATCACGGATCTGCTTACGATCCCATGGACGGATTGTGATGGTACGAGCATCAGGAACTGATACATTAGCAACCTGATTGAGAGGAACCATCTGACCGTAAGATTCTACTCTTACACCATCGAGGATTGCTACATTAGCACGACCGGCGCGAATGCGAGCAAGTTCTTCCTCCAAATACTTTGATGCCTTCTGCATTTTCTCTTCGGCACCTTTCAAAGTTTCTTTTACGTCTATCATAATTCTTATATTTAATTTCTAATCGACAAATTTATATATTAATTTTAATATCACAATGCTTAGACCGCATTTTTTATCATCGAGACAGTTCTTTTTCTATGATGTTGGTAAGTTCTATGAACTGTGCTACCGTGAGTTGTTCTGGTCGCTTCGTCATGATATCTTGCGTAAAGAATTCTGCAGAAGGCATACATTCTCTACTGAACATCTGCTTGATGCTGACACGTAGCATCTTTCGACGCTGATTGAAAACAGTCTTTACTAATCGCTTAAAAAGCTTTTCATCACATCCGAGGTCGGTGACCTCATTACGGGTCATACGAATAACTGCGCTCTTCACCTTTGGAGGTGGATTGAAAACATTCTCATCAACGGTAAATAAATACTCACAATTATACCAAGCTTGTATCAGAACTGAAAGGATGCCATAAGCCTTATTCCCAGGCTTACTGGCAATACGCAAGGCAACCTCTCGCTGAATCATACCCGTACAACAAGGAATAAGATCCTTATTGTCTAGCATCTTGAAGAAGATCTGTGATGATATATCGTATGGATAGTTTCCGGTAAGTACGAACTGCTGTCCATCAAACACCTTTGTAAGGTCCATACGCAAGAAGTCTTCACCCAAGATGTTATCACGCAAACGTGGGAAGGCCTCATTTAGATAAGCTACACTCTCTCGGTCTATTTCTACGACCTTGAAAGGACGCGGCTTCTCCACAATATATTGGGTCATAACGCCCATACCTGGTCCAACCTCGAGCACAGGAATGTCCGGGCAGGCGTCAACGGTATCAGCAATACGCTTAGCAATATTCAAGTCGGTAAGAAAATGCTGACCTAAATTCTTTTTCGGTTTGACTGCTTTCATACGAATTTATTTCTTTGGGACAAAGATACAAAATAAAAATGAAAAAAAAGTGGCGAACCGACCTAAATCGATTCGCCACACATATTTTTATTATAAATTCGTTCAAAAAAGAAAGGAGCGATTACTTTTTCAAGTTAATCTTATGCCCCAAATTCACTGCCTGTGCAATCATGATTGCTACTACGGCAAAACTCATTAATGTAACCATAATAAAATGTTTTAATTTAAATTATCCTCTCATATATCTTTTTACCGATGCAAAGATAAATATTATTCGCTGTGTGCGCAAACATTTATGCTAAAAAACACATTTTAGGGCGTTTTTATTGATTTTCGTCAATAGATTGATATTCATCAAGAATAAGTTTTTCATAAAATTCCGAAATTTTACATTTTCGATTTCTTTGTTCTCGAGATAATGTATTATCTTTGCACGTATTATGAACTATAAAAATGTAGTAAACACAGCTTGGAAGATATCACTATCCATCATACTTGGTGGTGCTATTCTTTATTGGATGTATCGAGATTTCGATTTCCAACAAGTACATCATGTGCTTACAGACGAAATGAACTGGACTTGGATGCTGCTCTCCTTTCCTTTCGGAATACTGGCTCAGGCCTTTCGTGGATGGAGATGGAAACAGACTTTGGAACCGGTCGGCGAGAAACCAAGAAGTTCAGTAAGCGTATACTCGATATTCTTGTCTTACGCAGTTTCGTTGGTCATCCCTAGAGTAGGCGAATTTGCCAGATGCGGTGTGCTGAAAAGATGGGATAAGATCTCTTTTCCTAAGGCCATAGGAACGGTTGTCACAGAGCGAGCCATCGATTCCTTATTGATCTTATTGATAGCCGCCCTTACCTTTCTTGCCCAAATACCTATATTCCTCACCTTTTTCAGAAAGACAGGCACCAGTATAAACTCTATACTTGGTCAATTCACGACAACAGGCTATTTGGTAACAACAATATGTGGCATTTCCATACTTATCTTAGTTTGGTATCTGTTACGCAAATTGTCTATATACGATAAGGTAAAAGCTACTATCGGAGGTATCTGGCAAGGAGTTATCTCTTTGAAAAACGTAAAGAATATCCCTTTATTCATATTTTTTACTATCGCAATATGGGGAAGTTACTTTTTACATTATTATCTTACATTCTTCTGTTTCGAGGCTACGAGTCATCTCAGCATGTCGTGTGCCTTGGTTACATTTATCGTAGGAAGTATTGCCGTCGTCGTTCCGACCCCAAACGGAGCCGGTCCTTGGCATTTTGCGGTAAAGACTATGCTTATCCTTTATGGTATAGGTACCTATGATGCACTATATTTTGTACTCATCGTACATTCGGTTCAAACACTACTCGTTATCCTACTTGGCATCTACGCTTGGATAGCTTTGGCGTTGACCGGAAAAAGAAAAGAGACGGATAAAATTCTTAATTAAAACTATAAAACTATGAGTGAAATTGCAAATTTAAAACCAGAAGCCATTTGGCGCAACTTTGATGCATTAACACAAGTTCCTCGCCCTTCTGGACACGTAGAGAAGGTACAGCAATTCTTGCTCGACTTTGCCAAGAAGGCTGGCGTCGAGGCTTTTCAGGATCCTGCTGGAAATATTGTTATGCGCAAACCTGCTACACCAGGCATGGAGAACAGAAAGACTGTATTGATGCAGGCTCATATGGATATGGTTCCGCAAAAAGCTCCAGACAGCAAACACAATTTTGAAACCGACCCTATCGAGACTCACATTGAAGACGGATGGGTATATGCAAACCATACCACACTAGGAAGTGATGACGGTATCGGCGTCGCTACCATTATGGGTGTCATGGAAAGCAAAGACTTGAAGCATGGCCCATTGGAGGCTTTGATCACTCGTGATGAGGAGACTGGTATGTATGGTGCCAACGACCTTCCGGAGGGTGAATTGAATAGCGATATTCTTTTGAACCTTGATTCAGAAACATGGGGTAAATTTGTTATCGGTTCTGCCGGTGGTATTGATGTTACAGCAAATCTAGAATATAAAGAGGTAGAGAACGATCAGGAAACTGCCGTTAAGGTGACCTTGAAGGGTCTACGTGGTGGTCACTCTGGTCTTGAGATCAACGAGGGTCGTGCCAACGCTAACAAAGAGATGGTTCGCTTGGTAAGAAAAGCCATCGCTGAATGTAACGCAAGACTTGCTAGTTGGCAGGGTGGAAACATGCGCAACGCAATACCTTTCAAGGCTGAAGTTGTTTTGGCATTACCAAAAGCAGAAGTTGAGCACTTAGAGAAGTTGGTTAAGGAGCAGAAAGCACTCATCGAGGATGAATTCAAGACCATCGAGAACAACGTAGAGTTCTTTACAGAAAATGTAGAGGCACCAAAGAATTTGGTTCCAGAAGAAATCCAAGACAACCTCATCGATGCTATCTATGCTTGTCATAATGGTGTCTTAAGAATGATTCCTGTATATCCTGACGTTGTAGAGACTTCTAGCAACCTTGCCATCATCAACATCAATGATGGCAAAGCTAGCTTCAAGATTCTTGCTCGTAGTTCTCGCGAGGACATGAAGGAATATATCGCTACTCAACTAGAGAGTTGCTTCAGCATGGCTGGCATGAAGACAGAACTAAGTGGCTCATACGGTGGCTGGGATCCAAATCCAGACAGCGAGATCCTTGGTTTGTTGAAGAAGGTATACAAAGAGCAAAACAATCAGGAAGCTATCGTTCAGGTAGACCACGCCGGTCTCGAATGTTCTGTAATCTTGGGCAAATATCCTAACCTTGATGTTGTTTCTCTTGGCCCAACTCTCCGTAGTCCACATACAGCAAGTGAACGCTTTGAGATTGCTACAGCAGAACCTTTCTGGAAACTCATGACACAGGTTCTCGAAGAGATTCCAGAGAAGTAAAGGATCAATAAATATCTAATTATATTTTAAGGCATAGCGATGATACACTTGTATCGTTGCTATGCCTTAACTTATTTTCCTACTCACCTTATATACAAATCTTTCGACATCGAAAGAACTTCAGTTTCTTTTCGGGATTCATTCGGAATTCGTTCGAGATCATCCCGAAATAAAAACACAAAAAACTCCATATTCTGTACTTGCTTATCGATTTTTTGTTGTATCTTTGCAAACGGAAAAATCAATTTATTAATTCAAATGGACGATTATCACGCGGAAGATAACAATTTATAAGCGTGAGGATTCTGCAGATTGCTAATCCTCACACTTGTTTAATTCATGGAGATTAGCAACAATGAGAACATTTTGGAACATTGAGAACAACCTGAAGGCTATCAACGAATGGCAGCCAAATTGCTGGATTCAAGTAACATGTCCTACCGACGAAGATCAGCAATTGCTTGAACAAGAGTATAACATTCCAGACTACTTTCTTTCAGATATCAGCGATACCGATGAGCGTGCGCGTTATGAATATGATGATGGTTGGATGCTCATCATCCTTCGTATCCCATACGTCAAAGAAATACGTTCTCGCACACCTTATACTACTGTACCTTTGGGCATCATCCATAAAAGAGACGTCACCATCACCGTATGCTATTACGAAACGAACATGATGATCGACTTTGTTAGTTTCCAGCAAAAGAGAGGTGTCGGTTTCACAGATTATGTCGATTTAATCTTCCGTCTGTTCCTATCATCTGCAGTATGGTATCTGAAAAGACTGAAACAAATCAATTCTTTGATAGAAAAGGCAAAAAGAAATCTTGACCAAGGAGTAAACAACGAAAGCCTTATTGGCTTGAGCCGTCTACAAGATTCCCTAACCTATTTTATCACCTCTATTCGTGGAAACGAAAACCTACTTCAGAAATTGAAATTCAAATTACAGGTGGACGAATTGGATGCTGACCTGATTGAGGATGTCAACATCGAGATGTCGCAGGCCCGCGAAACCACAAATATCTATTCGGATATCTTGGAATCTACAATGGACACCTATTCCAGTATCATCAACAACAATATGAATACCACGATGCGTACCCTGACCTCTGTCAGTATCATCATGATGTTCCCAACGCTTATCGCCTCACTCTTTGGTATGAACTTGATCAATGGAATGGAAGCAAGTCCTTTCGGATTCATCATCGCCATCGTAATTTCTGTAATTGTATCAGGACTTTCATGGTGGATTCTGCGCTATAAGAGACTACTATAAAGAAAATATCGAAAAAAAACATCGAAAATTAGGAATTTACAATTATTTTATTTAAGTTTGCAACTTAATTAAGTAATTGTGGCTTAGCCTTATAGCAAGCCTTGAAACCCGAATCATAAACTAAAAAGTGACATGATGGACTCTCAAGAGAATGCCCTGAATCAGGGAAACTTAGAAAAAGAGCAGAAGGTGGAAACATCTACTGCTCAGGTAGAAGACGCAGCAAAGAAAGTATACACAACCAAAAAAGAAATATTGGAACGTGTAACTGAAATTGCACGTAGTGAAGACCGTCCACAAAAGGATGAAATTGACCACTTGAAGACCCTCTTCTACAAACTACATTTTGCAGAACGTGAAAACCAAATGAAAGAATTCCTCGACAATGGTGGAAAGGCTGAGAATTTCCAGATTCTGCCTGATGAAGACGAGGAAGTCTTTAAGGCCGAGATGCAAATCATCAAGGAGAAGAGAGCTAAGATTTTCCTTGAGCAGGAAGAATTGAAACAAAAGAATCTAGAAAGAAAACTAGAAATCATTGAGAAGATAAAGGCTATGGCTACTTCTCCTGAAGAGGCCAACAAATCATACCAAGATTTCAAAGCTCTACAACAGGAATGGAAAGAGATCAAAACCGTTCCTGCTGAGAAAGCAAGTGAATTGTGGAGAAATTATCAGCTATACGTTGAGCAATTCTACGATCTACTGAATCTGAACAGAGAAGCTCGCGAATATGATTTCAAGAAGAATCTGGAAATCAAAACTAAACTTTGTGAGGCTGCTGAGAAGTTAAGTGAAGAGGAGGATATCATCAGCGCATTCCATCAGTTGCAGGAACTTCATCAGCAATATCGTGAGACCGGTCCCGTAGCTAAAGAACTCCGAGAAAGTATCTGGGTAAGATTTAAAGCTGCAAGTACTGTTATCAACAAGAAGCATCAGCAGCATTTCGAGAAATTGCGTGCTGAAGAGGAAGAAAACCTCACTAAGAAGACTGCTCTCTGCGAAAAAGTAGAGGCTATCGCCAAAGAAGAAAACAAAGGTGCTGCTGATTGGGAATGACATACCAAAGAGATCATCGCTATCCAAGCTGACTGGAAAAAGATCGGTTTTGCACCTCAGAAGATGAACGTAAAGATCTTCGAACGCTTCCGCGCAACTTGTGACGACTTCTTCGGAAGAAAAGCAGAGTTCTTCAAGGAACTGAAAAATAAGTTTGCTGAAAATGCAGAAAAGAAGAAAGCGTTGGTAGAGAAAGCCCAAGCTCTAACAGACTCAACAGACTGGAAATCTGCTAGTGACAAGTTTATTGCTATGCAGAAAGAATGGAAAACCATTGGTATGGTACCTAAGAAATTAGGCGATCAACTATGGAATGACTTTATGACTGCATGTAATCATTTCTTTGAGGCTAGAAATGCTGCTAACGCTGGTGCAAAGAGTGCTGAGCATGAGAACCTTGACAAGAAAAAGAATATCATCGCACAACTTCAGCAACTCGTTGATCAAACAGACGAAGGTTTACAAGAGAAGGTTCAAAAACTTGTAGAAGAATACAACAGCATTGGCCATGTTCCATATAAAGAAAAGGACAATATCTATAAGGAGTATCATAGTATCCTTGACAAGCTTTATAAAGATCTACATATCAATATCGCACGCAAGCGTCTTGACAACTTCAAGAGCAACCTTAAAAACGTTGCGCGCAAGGGTGAGGATGCACTTGATAACGAACGCGCTAAACTCATGCATCGCTACGAGGCCTTGAAAGGCGAGATTAACACATATGAAAACAATCTCGGATTCCTTAATGCGTCAAGCAAAAAAGGAAATAGCTTAATAGACGAAATGAATCGAAAAGTTGAAAAACTTAGAGATGATTTAAAACTGGTAAGAGAAAAAATCAAAGCTATCGACGCAGAGAATAAATAATCAATAAGAACGCCCTCTATTCGTTATAGAATAGAGGGCGTTTTACATTTATAACACCTAAAAGACACCCCTCTATCATTAACAATTATAATTGTCTAAAAGTAAGGGCGAAAAAAAAGCATCTTACATTGTAAGATGCTCTATGTTGGGATACCCGGACTCGAACCAGGAATGACAGGACCAGAATCTGTAGTGTTACCATTACACCATATCCCATTGTTGTTACAGGTTGTTTCCCTGATTGCGAGTGCAAAGGTACTGTTTTTTTTCGAACCACCAAAACTTTTTGGAAGAAATTTCTAAAAAAAATCAAAAATCTCCGATTTTAGAAGGCTTTTCTTTGCATTTTACATAATTTACACTACCTTTGTCCTCACATATACATTATTATATATAATTGAAATTATCATTTGAATGAAAGAAGCAAAAGAATTAGTTAAGACTATAACAGAAGGTATACAAGAGAAAAAGGGATCAGGCATAGTTATTGTTGATTTAACACATATAGACGGTGCTATTGCCAAATATTTTGTTATTTGCCAAGGGGGCTCCCCTACCCAAGTTGAAGCTATCGCAGAATCCGTTTCTGAATTTGCTAGAAAAGAAGGAGAAAAACCAGTCAGCGTTGTAGGACTCGAAACAGATCAATGGGTCGCTATGGACTATGTAGATGTACTCGTCCATATCTTCCTCCCGGAAGCTAGAGAATTCTACGATTTGGAAAATCTTTGGGAGGATGCTAAACTAACCCGTATTCCAGACGAATACTAATAGCGATTTTACATTTATAACTGATAAGAATCATGGAACAAGGTGATTTAAATAATTCTAATAACAAACAGCCTAAGATGCCACGCTTCAACATGAGCTGGCTCTACATAACCATTCTTGTAGGTTTGATTTTCCTCTTCATGACAGGAGGTGGAAACTTACTTGGAGGAAGTGCTGCACAGAAAGCCTCTTACACAGAATTCAAAGACTATGTAAACAGAGGATATGCGCTCAATGTCGTCATCAACAAAGACGAAAGTACGCTTAAGATGTATGTACAAGCCAAATACATCCGACAGGTATTCAATCTAAGCGCTAAACAAGTTGGGCCCAACCCATATGTTGAAGTTGAATTCGGTTCTGTTGATGAATTGGAGAAATTCCTGACAGCAGAGCAAAATGCACATAAGATCAAGGCCTTCAGCTATGAGAACAAGCATAACAGCGACTTCATAAATATTCTCATCCAACTGTCACCAATCATTTTCTTCTTTATCTTCATCTGGTGGATAAGTAGAAGAATGGGAGGCAACAGTTCCGGCGGTGGCATGGGCGGCGTATTCAACGTCGGAAAGTCAAAAGCCAAGATGTATGAGAAGGGAAATGACCTAGGTATTACCTTCAAAGATGTTGCCGGTCAGGAAGGAGCAAAACAGGAAGTCGAAGAAATCGTAGAGTTCCTGAAGAACCCACAGAAATATACCGACCTTGGAGGAAAGATTCCTAAGGGTGCCCTTCTAATTGGTCCTCCGGGAACTGGTAAGACTCTACTTGCAAAAGCTGTTGCAGGAGAAGCTGGCGTACCATTCTTCTCCATGAGCGGTTCCGATTTCGTAGAGATGTTTGTTGGTGTGGGAGCCAGTCGTGTTCGCGACCTTTTCCGTCAGGCAAAAGAGAAAGCACCATGTATCATCTTCATTGACGAGATTGATGCCGTAGGACGTGCTCGCTCTAAGAATCCTGCTATGGGAGGTAATGACGAACGAGAGAACACCCTCAACGCATTACTTACCGAAATGGACGGATTTGGTACAAATAGTGGTGTCATCATACTTGCAGCAACAAACCGTGTCGACATGTTAGACTCAGCACTGCTCCGTGCAGGACGTTTTGACAGACAGATCCATGTCGACCTACCAGATCTCCAGGAGCGCAAGGCAATCTTTATGGTTCATCTTAAACGCGTGAAATATGACGAAAGCGTAGATATAGACCTGTTAGCTCGACAGACTCCAGGATTCTC
>CACYKX010000066.1 GCA_902775075.1 uncultured Prevotellaceae bacterium
ATCCATGTCCAATCAATTGCTTCATACTAAAAAAGTCGGCTCTTTGCAGGGTCGGCTTCAACGATATTGTCTACAAAAATAAGCATTTACTTTTGATTTAACACTATAGCGCATAGATAACCTCTTATCTATTAGGATATTTTAGAATTTCTATGTGGTCTGTTAAGACCTCTGCGTGGTCTGTAAGTGGTCTGAAGGAAAATGCTGATTTATTGTTAGCTCTGTCTAACATTTGTTTTGACATTGAAAGTCGACGATAATATATAAATCAACACAAAAGCTATCCAACGTTCGTGCATATTAGGTGGCTATGTATAGGAACAGCCTCCTCCTAATCATAATACAACATGATTTTTGGGGCTAATATATCAGAAAAACATTTTTTTCTTTCATGAATTGAAAAATAATGATTAGCTTTGTGCTATTAATCTAAATTCCATTCGTTATAACATAAATGCGGCTTAACATAGACATCATAGAAGACGACTTGCTTGGGTTGGGAGGCAACATACTCCAAACGCTGCTAGTTGACCACACCACGGGACGCAATATCATTTGGGCTACCCATGATTATGAAAAGCGTGATGCTGGTTATCGCTTTGGGGATGGTATAACTGTGGAGGCCATTACTGGAGAAAACAACCACATCATCATGCCGCGTATATCAAAAGCTCTGCAACAACAGCGTAGCCGCTCACAAGTAATGGCAGAGGTCTTTACACCCAGTTGGGTGTGTAATGCGCAAAACAACCTCATAGATGATGCATGGTTTGGACGGGCCGGCGTTTTCAATACGGAAAACGACGACAATTCTTGGACGGCCAACGACAAGCCTCAAATTCCAGAGGAAAAGCGATGGAAGGATTACATCAAGGATACGCGCTTGGAGATGGCTTGTGGTGAGGCTCCTTATCTTGTCAGCCGCTATGATGCGACGACAGGAGCTCCCATTGCTATCGGTGACAGGATAGGTTTGCTCGACCGCAAATTATGGATTATACACCACAATACGCCTAATATCTCCGATGAGATGCCCAAAAGTCAGCAAAAGGCTGTCAAGAAGAAGTGGCGCAGGCAAGTTTACAAGGCTTATCAGTCCGTTTATGGCTATGAATATCAAGGCGACAACCTACTCCTTGCACGTGAGGCACTTTTCGTTTCCTACATAGAATATTACCAAGCTAAATGGCATACTGAGAAACTGCCAAGTACAGGCAGCATGCAGAGAATAGCGGAGATCATATCCTGGAATATTTGGCAGATGGATGGCCTTACATACGGAATCCCCGGGAAGAAACCAATAGAGCAATTGAGCGAAGGATTATTCCCGATAGAAGTGCAGCCTGATCAAAGGTTTTGTCGTATTCGGGAATGGAAAGGCATTGAACCATTGAAAGGCAGGGAAATCATTTTCCGAAAGATGTTGGACGAAAAATAAAAGCAAGCTATGGCAATAATCAGCGCAACATATAAATATAATGTGGTCTACGTCTATTCCATAGACGACGATCGGCATCGTGGTGCTTTGAAGATTGGTAAGACGGAAATAGATACCGATCCCAAGACGGGCAGCGAGTTAACTCCTAACTGTGCCGCCCTACGTAAGGCTGCCGACAAGCGTATCAAAGAACAGACACAGACCTCAGCCGTAGCCTACAATCTTGTCTATGCCATTAAAGCCCATTTTACAGGCGATGATGGTAAAGAGTACAAGTATAGCGACACAGATATTCATGCAGTACTCTTGGCAAGTGGTTATCAGCGCCATTATTTCCCTGATCTTGAAGACCAGGCCAAGGAATGGTTTGACGTTGATCTTGACACGGTAAAGAAAGCAATTGATGCAATAAAACAAGGAAGATCATCTATAGAGGGAAGTGAGAAAAAGCCGGCAGCAGAAATACATTTCCGAGAAGAACAAGAGGATGCCATCAACCGTACTCAGATTTACTTCAGGGGTGGTCGAAATCGCAAAATGCTTTGGAACGCTAAGATGCGCTTCGGCAAGACGCTATGTTCATTGGAGCTTATTAGGCGTTGCCAGTTTAAGCGCACGCTCATCCTCACTCACCGCCCCGCTGTAAAGGATCAATGGTTTAGCGATTATGGCAACATCAAGTTTGAGAACTACGAGTATGGCTCCAAACCCAGTGCAAACCAGAAAAGCGGTCAGAAGTTTGTAGGTCAGAAATTCGATTACTTACAGAAGTGTGGAAAAAACTTCATCTACTTTGCTTCCATGCAAGACTTGCGTGGATCGTGGAAAGCCGACGGAGCTTTAAAGAAGAATGCCGATGTATTCAATACGAAATGGGATCTTATTATCATTGATGAAGCACACGAAGGAACACAGACCGACCTTGCCAAGCAAGTCATTGACAAGCTGAATACCCAAAAGCCCCGCTTCCTGTATCTCTCCGGTACACCGTATAACATTCTCGACCAGTTCAAGACTGAGGAAATCTATACCTGGGACTATGTGATGGAGCAGGAGGCAAAGGCGAATTGGTCCAAGAACCATCCCGATGAGCCAAATCCATACGAGGGATTAGCCCATCTTAACATCCTTACATACAACCTCGGAACTGTATTCGACAACTACAACCACAGCGAAGAGGACTATTTCGAGTTCTCTGAGTTTTTCAGAACTTGGGAAGGCACAGAAGACAACATGCCCGACAATGCCGGGATTGGCGATTTCGTGCACGAGAAAGATGTAAACCGATTCCTTGATCTATTATGCAAGGAGGATAAGATCAGCAATTATCCTTTTAGTACTGAGGAATACCGCAAGAGCTTTATTCATACTTTGTGGGTAGTTCCGCGTGTCGCTGCCGCTGCCGCTTTAAGCAAACTGCTGCGGGCGCATAAGTATTTCGGCAACTTCGAAATTGTCAATGTGGCTGGCGAGGGCGACAAGATGGATACCACCGACAATGAAAAGGAAAAGTGGATTGCCGCTAAAAGCTTTGAGGATAAGGTCAGGAAGGCAATAGCCAATCCAGGGCACAAGCCCACCATTACGCTCACCTGTTACAGCGGCCGCATGACGACGGGTGTTACCATTGAGGAGTGGACCGGTGTGTTTATGCTTGCCGGTGGCTACAATGGCAATATCGCTCCCTATATGCAAACCATCTTCCGCGTGCAGTCGCCTATCAAGCACCACGACTACATTAAGAAGGAGTGCTATACCTTCGACTTCTCTCCTGACCGCACGCTGACCGTTATCAATGAATACATACGGCAGGCAAAGAAGAAAACAACAAAGGGCAGTGGGCGAAAGGCTAAACCACTTACCATTGAAGATTTTACGAGATATTGCTCTATCATTGCCATAGACGGCAGCAAGACGGTTGATTATGATGCCAAACATTTTATCCAAACGGTGAACCGCATCTATGCAGACCATGTGATACGCAATGGCGGTAAGGACCGACGCATGTATGTGGGCTATGATGAGATCGGTGATAGCGACATCAAGAGCCTTGAAGCAATAGCTAAGGCTATAAAGAATGGTGGCTCAAATAATAATGGCCAGTCAGGAACGAAAGTCGTTATTACGGAAGAGGGAATGACCGCTGGTGATGAAGCCGCGGAAGCAGCACGGTCGTCTTCTACCTCTGGAGAAAATAACAAGCGGGGCAAGAAAAAGAAAGTCAAGGACCCAGAGAAAGAACGCAGGGAAATGATTTATGCTACGCTCAACCAAATAACCATCCGATTGCCTTTGATGGTGTTCGGTGCTTTGGATGATGTCAATACTGTGTCATTTGACAAGTTCATCGACGACATAGACGAGGACTCGTGGGAGGAGTTCATGCCAAAAGGCCTGACGAAAGAGCTCTTCAAGAATGTTTCTCATCTCTACAACAATGATGTATTCATAGCCATGGCCGCTGAAATTATTGACCGCACACGCGAAGCGGATGCCCTGCCGATAACAGAACGAACACAGGAGATGGCTCTCATTCTGTCGCAGTTCCATTATCCTGACAATGAAACGGTACTGACGCCATGGAATGTGGTATGTATGCATATGAATGACACCCTTGGCGGATGGGACTTCTTTGATGAACGTCACAAAAAGGACTTTCCGCTGCCAGAACCACGCTTCATTGACCGTGGAAAGGTAACGAAAGAAGTGTTCAGCGATCCACAGACCAAGATTCTCGAGCTCAACTCAAAGTCGGGTGTCTATCCGCTCTACCTAGCCTACAGCGTGTTTCAAGAACAGAGTAAGCCAGTTACGAACATGTTCGGAGAGACAATGCCACTTTCCGACTATGGCAAACGAAAAGTATGGGATAGAGTTGTACAGGAAAACATCTATGTGGTCTGCAAGACCCCGATGGCTGAAAAGATTACCCGTCGCGTATTGGCTGGCTACAACAAAAAGTTGAAGCTGAATACCGTTTATATTGATGACATCATATCACGGATGAAAGATAAAAAGCTTTCACCAAAACTAATAGAAGAACTCACATTGCCCAAGACATACGGAAACAGACAAAAGAAGAAACCTATGAAGTTCAACGCTATAGTAAGCAATCCTCCCTACATGATAAAGGATGGTGGAGCGGGAGCCAGTGCCACTCCTGTCTACAATCATTTTGTTGACTGTGCCAAGAAACTCAGCCCCGGCTACATATCCATCATCATGCCGGCAAAATGGTATAATGACGGCAAGGGACTTGCAAAGTTCCGTACAGATATGCTCACAGACAGACACATCGAGAAACTTGTCGACTTTGTCGACGAGCATGTCTGCTTCCCCGGTGTTGACGTGGCGGGCGGTGTGTGCTATTTCCTTTGGGACAAAGCACATGATGGCGACTGCCAATATTCCAACATCTTCAAGGGACAGCGGCGTACAATCAACCGTAACCTCGCGGAAGGAGATAGATTCATTAGATATGTGCAAGCGATTGACATGCTTGGTAAAGTGTTGGGGCAGAGCTCTGTATTTTATAATTCAAGAGTTAGTACTCAAAAGCCATTTGGCTTAAGAACGTATGTTACTCCACTTGCAACCGGCGACATCACATTGGAAACAAGTCAGGGCAAAGGCCCCTATGATTCAAAGCTCATCACCGTCGGAAAAGAGATGATATACAAGTGGAAGGTTTGCATTTCTTACCTTACAGCCGAGCATGCCGGGCAAACCGATAATGAAGGCAGAAAGAGGATAATATCATCCCTTCATATCCTTGAACCTGGGGAGATATGCACGGAGACCTATCTCGTTGTCGACGCTTTCGACACGGAAGAGGAGGCACAGGCGTTGAGGAAATACCTCTGCACACGGTTCGCACGATTCCTCATCAGTCTTCTTGCTGCCACGCAGCACATCTCCAAGGACAAGTTCAGCTATGTTCCCGTACAGGACTTTGCGTCGAACGACGACATCGACTGGCGGCAGCCAGTAAATGCCATCGACCGCCAACTTTATCAGAAATATGGTTTTGATGACAACGACGTGCACTTTATAGAGCAAACGATAAAACCGATGGAGTAATTCCATATATAGAAACAATAACTATGGCAGACAATCTAAAACTGACTCAACTGTTCCAATTTCCTCAAGACACGATACAGCGACTTGATGGAAAGACTTTTGTAGGAATAGATTTTGGAACCAGCACTACGGTGGTTTCGGTAGCATCATATGATTCAGCTAAAAAGACCATACAATGTGAAAGCCTTCAGCTGGAACAGATGCTTACTGATGGCACTCTGACTGAGTCGGAACTCTTACCAACCGTTATGGCAAGGACAGACAGAGGGCTCCTTGTCGGTCAGGGAGCTTACGAGCTTAAAGGTAATCCTGATTATGAATTTGGCGAGAATATCTGGCATTCGTTTAAGATGGAGCTCGGTAAAGATTTGGGACCAAGATGGACTTCTATTACCAAACTGTCCCAAATCAAATCTCCATTCGATGCTACTAATGTCTTCTTCAGATTCCTTAAAAGGGCGATAGAGAAGGCAATTGTCAAGATGGGGCTGAGCCGGAATATAGAGTATGCGGTAAGCATACCGGCATCTTTTGAAAGCAATCAGCGCCTCGATTTGCTTCGTGCCTTAGAGAATAATGGCATTGAGATGGAGGGCAACATGCTAATAGACGAGCCTAACGCTGCCTTTATCGGTTATATCAATCCTGATTACACGGCAAAAGAGCCCATACAGTTAGGGGATGGGTATAACCCTAAAGTTCTCGTATTCGACTTTGGCGCTGGTACTTGTGACATCTCTATATTGGAACTCAGTGCCGACTATCATGGTGTTCACACAAGAAACATATCGATATCCCAGTTTACGGAGTTGGGCGGCAATGATATTGACCGATATATTGCCTATAACTATCTTTTGCCTGAGATGCTCAAGCGCAATGAAGTGTTGCGAGACAACTATACAACAAAGCAAATTGAAAAGATTTGCGATCAGTTGTATGGTGTGGCAGAGCATCTCAAAATACAGTGTAGCAAGGACTTTGAATATCTGTTGTCCGATAAGGACTCGCTGAATATTGCTCTGCGACAAGGACAGGGTGTGCGGTACCAGCATAAGCTCTCGATTTATACAGAATATGGAAACCTCCAACAGGATATTTTCACCTTTACCTATCAGGACTTTATCGACACGATGAAGGTGTTCCTGCGCCACAAGTACTGCAATGTGAAAGGGCAGAAGCGATACAATGGAATTTACAGGACGATAGATTCAGCTATACAAAAGGCTCACATAGACAGTGAAGAGATTGACTATGTAATGCTTATCGGTGGAAGTTCAAAAAATCCCATGGTTCAGCAAGGTATAAGAGATTATTTCAAGACGGCCCGAATATTGATACCGCAGGACCTGCAAGCCCAGGTGTCACAAGGTGCCGCCATACACTCTTTACTGCTGAACGGCCTTGGCATTACTTTGGTCCGTCCAATAACCAGTGAGCCGATTGTTGTTGTCTTGCGTGGAGGTAGAGAGGTCCCAGTCATTCCTGCGGGTACGGAAATACCTATTCCACCGATAGAAATCAATGGTCTTACAACCGGCGACAAAGATCAAAGCGTGATAGAAATACCCATTTGCGTCAGCAATGACAAAAAAGTCGTTGCAAACGTGAAGATAGAAGAACCACTGGGTGTTCCTTTCCCCAAAAACACGCCCGTCAAACTTAGTCTGGAGATTACTGCAGACAAGGTGTTGAAAGCAACCGCTACTTGCATGGAGCAGGAATGCACTGTCGAATCGGAAAATCCTTTTGCAAATACATATCTTACCGACGAAGATAGAAAAATTCTTCAGGCACAACGCAACTCTTATATATCAGCGGACAAGAATGAGGGGAAGCCTTCAAAGCAGTCGTTAATCGACCTTCGACAGGCTTATGTGGATGCTGATAGAGACTTGGAGGCCGCCGAGACCTATGAGGACCAGATTAAGTATTACCCACAAGACAATCTTTATAACTATATAGGTGTCTTATACCATAATTCCGGCAACTATGTCAAGGCTGTCAGATACTACAAGAAAGCTATTGATGTTGACCCAAATAACTTTTGGGCATGGGCCAATCTGGGTCACGACATGTATATGATGGGCAGGCACACAGATGCTATATATTGTATGGGAAAAGCCCTACAGATAAAGGGCGATCATACGACTGCCCTTTGTGTCTTGGGCGATGTCTATCGTGATGAAGATGACAAGGAAAAGTCCGAGAGCTACTACAATCAGGCCTTCAATATATTCATGCGCCGATGGAATGAACACACGTTGAGTGATGTTGATTACGGATGGTTCGCGGATGTTGCAAGAAAGCTTGGCAAGAATGAATTTGCTCGGGAAATAGAAACTGCCAAGCCACAAAAGCATCATAGTGAGTTCTACAGTTCTGACAATCTTGTAACATTTAAAGGTGACAGAGAGGAGAATGAAGAATGAAATGGCTTATACCTGAAAATGAAATTGACATTCAGCAACGTGAGTTTCTCGATTCGTTAATAACGAATACAAATCAGAAACTCATAGATGGTTTCCCCGGTTCCGGTAAAACCATCCTGCTTTTATTTGCTGCCAAAAGACTGAAAGATAAGGATCCTAATTTCAGAATCCTTTTCATAGAGTTTACTCACTCGCTAATAAAGATGCTAACGGCTTCAATAAGGGAACTTCACATTAAGGATATAGAAGTAGTGACTTACTATGAGTTCAAAAAGAGAACTCATGGCATCGGAGTTGACTATGATTATATCTTATGCGATGAGGTTCAAGACGTGCCGAGGATGGTTCTGGAAGCGATGAAACGGAGTGCCAAGCATGTCATTATTGCAGGAGATGCTAACCAGTCTATTTACGAAAACGATCCTAAATGGAAGGAGCCTGTTTGTACGATAGATGATATAAGAGATGTGTTGAGCCCGGATGTAACAAGCCTGAATATAATGCATCGTCTCACCAAGCCAATTGTCAGAGCGGTTAATTGCTACTTGCCTGAGATGAATATCTTGGCCGGAAAGTATTCCATGGTTAAGAAAAATACCCAAATTCGTCTTTGGAAATCAAGAAACCAGCGTGAAGAGGTTCGGCATATTATGGACGAAGCTATAGATGATGTGCATAATGGGAAGTCAGTAGGGATTCTGCTGCCGACACACGATAAACTGAAAGCATTTGCCAACTTTGTTCTTATCAATGCACAGCATGAAAGTTGGGAGTGCAAGAATAATAAATACGGAGGTCCTGATTACGATGATTTGAACAAGTATTTTGCTAAATGTGATGTACCAATACAATGCGTAGTCAATGGGTATGGAGACTTTTTGGCACCAGGAAATAAGATTACCCTGATAACTTACCATAGTGCTAAAGGATTAGACTTTGATAACGTATTTCTACCCTTCTGTAATGAGATAGCTTACGCTGGGAATACGATGTCGAAGCGTGTGTTCATGGTCGCTATGACACGAAGCCGCGAAAATTTGTTCATCTCTTATAGTGCTGACCATATGAACCAGTGGGTTAAGACTTTTTGCGAGCAATGTTCGTACAAGAATTGGGACGATGAAGGCATGCAGCCGTTGTTCCCTTCTGAAACTTCTACTGTCCCTGCACAGACAAATAAAGATGACGATAGTAGCTTATTTGGATTCTAACAATGGAGAAACAATACAATTACATATTACTTCTAAAGAAGTCTGACATTATCGATTTGTTCAAGTATGGCTATTTGAACGTATATTGCCCGAGTGTCTCATTCGATGGCAACATAGATACGTTGAGTGCTGACAAGAAAAAGGCTGATAGCATCTTTAAGAATGCCAACCCCTTTGAGTACAGTATAGAGTATTACCTACTGCACATAAGAACCAACAAAAAACTTGCGAAGAAATTCTCCATTAATGACGTGATACATGTCTTCGCCCTTGATGAAGACTCTTTGCGTGTAGGACTTAATTTTAATCCACCTATTAAATTGGAGAAGCCAATCTGGAAAGAAGCGTACGAGAAATTCCAAGTTGGTCTGATGATTCATAGTGCGACAGAGGGGGTGAATAATGTCTTTGAAGCCTTTAATACTACATTTGGTGTGAAACGTCGCGGCTTCATCACTAATAAAGACATACAGAAGGTCTTTTCCCTGGCCTATTGTGGAAATCGTCCTGTAGGAAAATTGTCAATATGGACATATCTTCTTATGTACGAACGTCATCATAATTATCCACATGATACTCGAGGCTTTTTCCTTGACGCATTACATGCGTTCGCCAACTTCAAGGCTCAAAAAGAGATTGATGCATCTGTAACCCAGAGCAAGTTGGGATCTCAGATCATGCAACTTAGAGAGGACGCTGCTTTCATGGATATACTAAAAATAGTGGATGGTAATAAAGATGTAGCTCCTGCCAACAAAGTCTTTAAAGGATATTTCTGCATAGCAGCGCTTTTCTTAAAATTGAAAATGGACTTTGAAAACGGCCTTGAATATGGGAAACGTTATTATGGCAAGCCAATCCCTGAGCTTTACTATTCCTTAAAAGCTTTTGGGGAAGATAACTTGAAACTGGCACTGTATTTATTAGGACTCACTTTGGGGTGGGAAAATACTTATCAGTATATTTACCAATCAAGGGAACTTGCCGTGTTAAAGTAGGTATTGTGCTCCTACAACTAATAGCGTTAAAAATATTAGTGAGTATACGTTTGTCAGCGGAGAAGAGGAAAAATAAAAAGTAAGTTATATGAATTTGCTATACGGAGAAGATATTTTTTTTATCGGGGTAGTTAAGTTCTTTGATGAAAAAAAGGACTTTGGGTTTATTGCATCGAATAATTGTAATATGCCTACATCCCAATATAACCAAGATTTTTATGTAAACTCTGCTTCTTTTGTCGAGGAAGAGGCAAAGAAAGATGGGCGTATAGTAGTTTTCCAAATAGAAAAGCAAGAGAATGGTAGAACCTGTGCGGTCAATGTTAGGAGAATTACACGATCTGACGATGACATAAATCTTGCTTTATCTTATTATGGGGAACATGAATATATTGCTTATAAAGAAGGAATAAAGACGAATCTCTTCAATAGACTTCCTATATCAAGAATCAAAGTTGCTGAAAAGGTAAAATCAATAATCGTAGAAGATGTAGAACGTTCCCCCGAGAATACTTCTCGTCATTTTACATTCTTTGTAGAGCATTACAGACAAGACATCCACTCCCAAGACCGTTATATATTTGATCGCGATTTCTATCGTGAAGAAAAGAACTTGTGGGTGTCATTGTTCGCCATATTTACATATGATGAGAAACTGGAAATCTTGAAGACTTATCCTACGGCTATCAAGTATGTAAATGATGAGCGCATATTACTTAAGTGGTTAGATACTGTCAGCTTGGAAAATATCTCTTTGCCGCAGTTGCAGTATATTTACGATGTAATAAAACTTTTGCCTACAGAAAACCAAGGTAATGTAAAAGAAAGTTTTGAGAAAATCGTTGATTCTGAAATCAAAAGAGAACTAAAGGAACTGTCAGAACGCTCTGATGTAGGGGAAGCAGACTTGGACAGGGCTTTGCGTCGTTATCTTCGTTTTACAACAAAAAAGTATGACGATGAAAAGAGGCTTTGCCTTGCTGCGATAAAGTGCAATCAGTTTAAACAAGAGCTTAATAAATTTTCAACTCAGCCTCTTGAATTTTATGTGTTGTCATCATTTACGTGTTTCCTTGATAGGTTGAGTGTCGAAGATAAGAATATGCACAAGCAGGAATTAGAAGATGTAATAAAACCAATTCTTGAAAGCTGTCTCTCGGACAAATTATATTTTAAGGCAATTGAGCTTATTAGTAGTTTTCCGTTTCTTAGCGATATCTATTCTACATACAGTAAGAGATTGTTGCCTTTAATTATTACCTATTTGAAGGGAAAAGCTCAATCGGTTTTGAATTCTGTGAGTAACATAGATAACTTGCTCTCTGATTATGATGAGCTTACCAGAATTTATAAAGATTCAGAAAAGACCACTATCAGGCAAACCTTGGTCCCCATTCTTCTTAATAGTAACTCAATTTTTGAGTTGTCCAAGATTTCGTCTTATCCTTACGAGTGGGCTGATAAGGACTTGGCGTTAGAGAAAGTAGAAAAGATTGTCTCAGATTGGGATTACAATACAGTAAAAGATTTCTTGGGAATTGAACCGAATTTGTTCGATGATGATATGCGGTTTGTGGACATGATAATAAATCGTGCCATGCAGTTGGTAGGGAATATCGCTCTAACCAATTTCTTTGATGGAACACCGGTTGATCCTGAGTCTAAAGGTCTCTATTCACGAAATCCAGAACGAGAGAATTGTGATTTCTTGAAAAAGCTGAAAGCACTGATACCAAATGGAAAGGAGAATGTCCGATGGAACTCTTATATACAAACGAGGAGTAATGAGGATTTGCTTATACTGTTTGACAATGGGGTAATCATGTCATTACCAGGACGTGTCATTGAAGAAATAATTAACTCGATTTCTTTAGACAGTGTGATGTCGGAAAGTGAGCATTGGTATTATCATCCTTCATTGAGTAATCAAACTTATGAAAAGGCACTAAAAGCGACAACGATTGACTTATTATTCTCTATAATAGCTAATCGGCTTGTGAACATAGAATTGTCGTATGACAATATTCCTTTGGCGGTACTTCTAACAGAACTATTGGCAAGTAACAAGCCTCAAACCGGTGAATACAATGCTTTAAAGGACTGGGAAAGAACTTTCAAAGCTCATCTTGAAAGTCTAAAACAAACTTCACAAGATAGAAGACTAGCTGCCGTTCTTTGGGCAGTTCATTTTCAATCTTCAGCTTCAATGGCGGCTTTGGCCGACATCTTTGGATACCTGCCTCCATATGTTCAGATAAGGAGCGTTAAGAAATTGTTCCAACTGATGAGTCAAGGAAAGATAACTCATACTGCAGACAGCTTGTATCAGTTTATATCCCAGGGAGAAAAACCAATCTGTCTTCCTTTGGAGATTGCTTTTGCTTACTTGCGGCGCAGGGAGAAAAATCCAAACTCTACTCTTGACAACAATGTTATGCTTAAACTGCTTGATGGCAGGGAAGACCATGCTGAATGGATTGGTATAAGACATCTTATGACAGAATGCAATGGAAGATGGAATGTCGAGGAATTGCCCGATGACTATACTAACAAAAAGCGATACAAGTACTTTAATGGTCTGATTAATACGACAGAAAAAAGAGGTATAAGGGTCTTCGTCCCATTTAAGATGATAGATGGTTTTGGCGAGTTGAAAGAGTATAATAACAAGTACTATAACGATGTAGGCGAGTTAATCAAATTAACTTATCCCGATTCAGACTATAAGATGATAAATGAGACGCAAGGCGTTTCATATTACTTCGATGATTCGCATGAGACAGACCTATTTGCTTTGGCCCGTTCTTTCAATATGAAATTTAATGGACTTAACAACTTCCTTGGATTTATCGTGAACGAAGCCGATGATGATGTCTTCTGTGAATGCAGGCTTGCCAATAAGGTTGACAATTGGTCCGAAGTGGCTTTTTATTGGTGCGGAAACAAACCGTGTTTCTGTCCGCCTGTCAGATATATGCTCGACAGAGAATGGGAAAAGTACACGCTTCTTGATTTTATGCGGATTTTAAAGATTCCTGCTGATTATGTCAATATGAATGGTAATAAGACGATGTTTGGACATTACATCATTCTTTCTTCTTATCTGAAAAGCTTTGTTAATTTTTATGAGCATCTGAAATGCCGTGAGTGCGGTAAGCTTATGAAGCCAAAGGACATCACTAACTTTACAACAAGAGCTGTAAATGAATTCTCTTGCACCAATGAGGATTGCGTGAAACAAAACAAAACAGTTTATCTAAACCACTGCTTTAATAAGCGGAAATGTAATGCGACTATTGATAGTAGGGATTCGAAACAATGTCCGAATGGCCAATACATCTGCCCGAAATGTGGAGCTTGTTGCTCAACAGAGAATTATAAGCTTAGAATAAGTCATTTAAAGATGACGGGAGGCTCTATTTCTAAATGGCTAATAGATTTTGTACGAAATAAGAAGGGACATTGGGAAAAGCAAGAATACTTTTGCTACAAGTGCGGCAAACCTATGACAAATGAGGAAGGAAAATATGTTTGTAAGGATTGTGGAACAGAATACAAACATCAATAAAAGGTTGATGTCCACTCCAACTAATTTACTGCAGGCTGTCTGGCGCAGTAGAAACGTTAGGCTCATCTATTCCTGTTGTTATCTCATTCAATAGAGTCATAACTAATAAGAAGGTGACTCTATAAGGCTAGTTTATCTCCAAAAATGTTTTCCCATTGTTTTCCCGATTCGGATTTCCGGCTGATTTCCGACTTCCTTGATGCGGAACGATACTTAGTGATTTTGAGGAAAGAAGTGAAGTTGGCGTGATATTTCGTGGCGTATCATGCTGTTTTCAAATGAGTTGTGTTTTCCCATTGTTTTCCCGATAAAAGAAAAAGGAGTTACGAAATCTTCGTAACTCCTTGATTTTCAGTGTAGCGGGGGTGGGTCACGATCCCACGACCTCCGGATTATGAATCCGACGCTCTAACCAGCTGAGCTATCCCGCCATCATTTTCAGCAAAGGAGAAAAACACACGTTGATGGGTGATTTCTGAATTGCGAGTGCAAAGGTACACATTTGTTTTTGAACCTCCAAATATTTTGGCTACTTTTTGTTGCAACATTCGCTTTTCTGACTTTT
>CACYKX010000067.1 GCA_902775075.1 uncultured Prevotellaceae bacterium
ACCCTATGTGGTAAACCTCTGCTACGCTCTGGCAGGAGTGGTGGCCATTGTCGGCGCTATCAGCGTCTACATCGCCATGAACAACGAGGAGCAGGACGTCAAGAACATCTTAGTCCTCCAAAATCGTCAAGAAACGAGAAGAAAGGAAATGAAACTTAATTCACTATTACACAATACGTTATGCAGATATTTTAATTTTCCGATTTTTGAAAATGTGCTTCTTAAAAACATTTAATAGAATGAATTTTGTTTCTGATTTGTTTCTCATGTTTCAAGTGATTTTCCTATCTTTGTATCACTTTTCAGGGGCAAAATAGCGAAGTTGAAAGGAGATGTCAGTAAGGGAAAAGCCAGTCATTCCAAGAATCAATAAACGACTGTTCACCCCGACCAGAAGGAGCAAGTTACCAAAATAAAATAACAACAATATGGCAAGACCAAAGAAACAAGTAAAACTGAAGGAGCCGATAAAGATTCGGTTGAAGTCTCTGGCAGATGGCAACAAGAGTATCTATCTTGACATCTACTGGAAGGGAGCGAGGAAGTATGAATACCTCAAACTCTACCTCGTCCCGGAAGTCAATCCTCTCTGCAAGGAGCAGAACAAGGAAACGATGGCAGTTGCAGAACGCATCAAGGCAGAGCGCACCAAGGCTCTTCATGGTCACGGAGTACAGGACTGGGATGCAGTCAAGCAGGGTTCTATGCTTCTGACTGGCTGGATTAAGAAGTATTGCGAAGGCGGTGTCAATGTCAAGAAATCTACCCTTCATTGCCGTGTGGAAATGCTTCACACCGTGGAGAAGTACCTTGAAGAGACAAAGCAATCCTTCATTTCCCTTGAAGAGGTCAATGCCGACTTCTGCCGTGGCTATGTGAAGTTCCTTCGCAGCTTCCCAAATTCTCACATCATTCATGGCAAGCCAAGACCCATCAGCCAGAACACGGCAAGCCGTTACCTCGGAATGTTCTCGACAACCCTTAACAATGCAGTCCGTCAGGGCATCATCAGGAACAACCCCATGAAGGAACTTGATCCACGCGAGCGCATTCAGCCAAAGGATGGCATGAAGGAGTATCTCACCATTGAGGAACTGAGAAAGCTCATGGCAACTGACAGCTACCGCCCAGAGGTCAAGCAAGCCTTCATCTTTGCCTGTTTTACAGGGCTAAGACTCAGCGACATGTACCGACTTGCACCTATGCACATCTTCAAGAGTCCTGATGGCAAAGAGTACATTGACATGGAAATGCAGAAAACAGAGAAGCCAGTCATCATTCCCCTCTCAGAAGAGGCAAAACGTTGGCTACCCAAACCAAAGGGAAAAGAAATACCCTTCTTTGATATACCAACGACTCAGACCGTTATAGGCAGGGCACTCCGCAAATGGGCAGAATCGGCTGGTGTCGAGAAGCATATCAGTTTCCACTGTTCACGTCACACCTTCGGCACAATGATGCTGACACTTGGTGCAGACCTGTTCACCACAAGTAAACTGATGGGACACACCAACATCCAGACCACCGAAATCTACGCAAAAATCGTGGATAAGAAGAAGGAAGCAGCCATCAAACTCATTGACGGAATGTTTAAGTAAATCAATGACAAACAAGTAATCCATTCAGAGATATGACCATCACACTCAGACAAAAAGACCTCGAAAACGACAACAAGAGCCTGTATCTTGACATCTATGAGAATGGCAAGCGCAAGTTCGAGTTCCTTTCTCTCTATTTACTCCCTGAGATAAATGAAGAGATTAAGGCAAGGAACCAGGAAACCTTGAAACGTGCGCAGGAGATTCGTGCCGAGCGCATCCTTCATCCTGAGACCATCCCAGAGAAAGGTCACATGATGGTCGTTCAGGAGATTCCCGATGATGACTCTCCCGAAGTCATGGACTGGATTCAGACCTATATCGACTGGGCAGATGGCAATGCCGAATACTCCAAGTCTGTTGTGAACCAGACCCGCTATTTTCAAGAACGCATGAAGGAGTTCCTGAATGTAAAGCGCAGACTCCATATCACTCTGAGGAAGTTTGATAAGGAGTGGTTCAAGGCTTTCTTCTTTTGGCTGAAGAATGACTATGTACCTCAGAAGTATGTCCGCAAGGAAGCCAGACCTTTGAACGAGAACAGTTTGCGTAACGTCCAACAACGCATTGTTGCCGTATTCAACAAAGCGGTCAAGGCAGATAAGTTGATGGCAAACCCATTCTATCAGTTAGAGAAGGAGGACTACTTTTCAAAGCCTAATGCAGCTCACAAGCAGTTTCTCACCCCTGAAGAACTGAAATCCTTCATGGCATCAGAAGAGACAAACGGAGTCAGGGAAACGCAACTGGCTTTTGGCTTTGCCTGTCTTACCGGGCTTCGCATCAGCGACATCAGGGCTTTGCGATGGTCGAACATCATCAGAAACGAGCAGACAAACACTCTCGTCATCGTCCAGAAGAAGACCAAGGTACTCAATGCCGTGCCAATATGCTCAACCGCAGCTTCATGGATGCCGGAGCAAAAGGATGACAAGGTGTTTCACCTTCCTGCCCATGCCAATGTGGATGCAGCACTCAAAAGAATAGCCAAGAAGGTAGGTATCGAGAAGAATATCTCCTTCCATACCTCCAGACACACTTTCGGCACTTTGATTCAGGCGGCTACTGGTGACATCGAGACCACCAAGAAACTGATGGGTCACAAGTCACTCAAATCCACCGCCATCTATGCAGATGTCCTGACGGAAGAGAAAGTCAAGGCGATTGACAACACCAAGACCGTTTTCAGGACTCGCAAGCCACATACCGAGAATACCAAGATTCCAAGGACGAAGCGAACGGCAGCGACTAATACGCACCCTCGCAAAGTCATAGATATACAGGATAACAGCTAAGCGAGCCCAACAAGAAATAATCACTTTTTAGACCCCATTTTCAGGCAGGAGAAACACCTGTCTTAGGGGATTACAGTCTCAAATTCAACTGCAAATAAATTATTAACATATTAAATATCAATAAAATGAATAAGATTATCGACAACGAAACCCTTCTTTTGAAGGTTGAGTCACATGACCACCGTATTGAGGTTCTGGAGAACCTTCTGAATGTAGCCAAAGAGGTGTTGACACTGGAGGAAGCAGCTGCCTTCATGGGTATCTCAAAGAGCAGTCTCTACAAGATGACCCACAAGCACGAACTTCCGTTCTATCGTCCAAACGGCAAACTCATCTACTTTGAGAAGGCGGAACTTCTGAAGTGGATGCGTCAGAGCCGTACTATGTCCGAGGCTGAGACCAAGGAGGCAGCAGCCAAGCACATGACCGAACTGGCAAACAAATAAATCCATGAGCGTATGAACGGAGAAATGTCCCAGCAGGAATACAGAGACAAGTTGGCACAGGTTGCCAGTCTTGCCGTAGCCTATGCCAAAACTGACCGTGGCTATTACCAGATGCGCGATGCGTTCAATGAACTGTGCGAGAAGTCTGGTGCTAACAAGGGTATCAACGATGAAGCGACCATTGGCAGACGTGTTTTGCTCGTACAAAGGGTTTGCATCGAGACAATCCCTTCACTCTCTAAGGAAGCCAACAAGTGGCTGGAAGACCAGTTGAAGGATATAGCCAATGACTATACCACTCCAAGAACAAGGGGATTCCGAAGATAAATCTTCCTTTCCCTTCATTCAAAGTAATAACCATTGATATGAGAGTAACCGCCTATATACGTCAGAAGGATGCCGCGAAGAACGACCTTACAAGCCGTGCTTCGGTATATTTCCGAGTCCGTGATAAAGGGCTTGATATCAAGTGCGCAAGCGAACTTCAAATCAATCCCAATCACTGGAGCCAAGACCGACAGGGCTACAAGAACCGTGTCGCTCTTGTTGATGACGATGCCAGAAACCTCTTTGATGCAAGCGTCAAGGAGCTTACAGGCATCATAACCAGGGAATACTATATCGGAGCAGACTCCGACTGGCTCAAACGACTAATCTTTGCCTACCATCACCCCAATGCCTATCAGATGGGCAATGGCATGGTAGCAAGCAAATCTTTTGTCGTATGGGCAGAGAGATACCTTCAAAGCAAGCACTTTGACAGCCATCAGGAGTGCAACACCCGATGTCTTATTGCCAAAGTCACTCACTTTGAGACTTCCAAGGGAAACGGATTCACGATGAACATTGACAGTATAACTGCCGATGATCTTCGTGAATTTGAGAGTTTCCTTGTGGGTGAGTATGGCATTTCATTGAATACCATCTGTACCAACATGACCTTGTTTCGCACCGTCTGTAACTGGGTACGTAAGCAGGGAGTCACTACGAATGACCCCTTCTTTGGCTATGAAATGCCCAAGGCACTCTATGGCACACCCTTCTTCCTAACCGTTCAGGAGCGTGACCAAGTTCTATCATGCGACCTTTCGGATGATGCCGAACTTGCCGAGTATCGTGACATGTTCGTGTTTCAGTGCATGGTAGGCTGCCGTCATGGTGATCTTGTGACCTTCACCCCCAAGAACATCATTGACGGTGTTCTGGAATATATCCCCATCAAGACCAAGGGCAAGGGCAAGTCAGGGGCAGTTGTAAGTGTTCCTCTTGTCCCCAAGGCGATGGCTATTGTTCATGGCCATTGTCATGGTGACGATGAACCTCTTTTCCCCAGACGTTTTAACTTCAAATTCAACGTAGCAATACGTAAGATTTTGAAACGTGCCGGGGTAAATCGTGTTGTCACTGTGATTAACCCACGGACACGACAGGAAGAGAAGAAGCCAATCTGTGATGTGGCCACTTCTCACATGGCAAGAAGGACTTTTATCGGTAATCTTTACCGTCAGGTCAAAGACCCGAACTTAGTGGCTTCAATGTCTGGTCATGCCAACGGAAGCGTTGCTTTCCAACGTTACCGAGCCATTGACGATGACATGAAGAAATCCCTTGTAGAACTCATTCAATGATATTTCTCTTTTGACTGGCAAAAACTATTGTATGTTTCAAGGCTATAATTATTCAAACTTTAAGATATATGGATAGACAAATGATTCATTATTGCTTCACTCTGTCAGATGAACAGATGAAGTTTCTCCGCAGCAAGAAATACAAGATAGACCGCATGGAATGCTTCATGTCTCTTGTAGAACTCGCTGAACGTGATACGAAACTGGTGCAGATAAGCAAGACCCAACAAGTTGAAATCTTGCGCGGCCAGTTGATGATTGACAACACCCAACTTGCAAAGCTCTGGAACAAAGACCGCAAGACGGTTCCAAAGATTTTGGAGGCTATGGAAGCTCTGGGTATTTCCTCTTCGCAGAAGGTGGGTGAAAACCGCATCCACACACTTCACTCCCTGTCTGGCTGGTATGTGGACGGTCACTTTGTCGGCAATGGTTTCGCCCTTAAACGCTATCCTGACAAGAATGCCATCACGCACATGGACGTTCCGCCTGTCAGGGTTATCACCATTGAGAATCCTGATGACCCAAACAAGGGCGAGGATAATAATGGCTCAGACACCCACAATTCCTCTAATGGCAACGAGGGAAAGAATACCTCCGCTGATAGTGACTTGTCTCAGCCATCATCCCCATCTAATGATAGTGACAATGTGGGTAAGTCTGGAGTCAATGAGAAACCTTCCGTTTCTTCTCACCATGACAATTCCCTACAATCTGTTGGCATACCTTCTTCGGATGAAGAAGCCGTTGGCAATCAGAATAGAGGGAAAAGAAATGAGCAACCATCCGCACAGCAAGGAGAGCAGTCCGCACAGCCAGACGGCATCCCATCCGCTGGCAATGGAGGCTATAACAAATACCCTAATGGCTACAATGCCCCTCACGGTGTCAACAACGATGATTGACGTGCTGAATGGATATGGCTACACCCTGCATCGGCATCCATCCCCAGGAATGTTTGCTGATACAGGGTGCAAGGCAAACCCAGACGAACTTGTAAACCCTTAAGGAACTTCGGAGTTAGAAGCCCCGATATTTTAGAGGGACTTTTCGAGAAATCCTTTTGTAGTACAAAACAGGTGCCCCAGTTTTGTCCTCCTAAAAGTTTCTCGGGCTACTCGCAGGCTCGCAGACCATATCCTTCTTCCTACCCAGTTTATATTCTTCCCCTTTCATTAAAAACTCATAGACATGAAGAAAAAGCATATTATCAAGAAACCGTCAACCAGAGTACATGCCTACAGATGCACCGATGAAGTCTGGTTGCAGCTCAAAGAACACTCCAAGGAATGTGGCATAAGCCTGAATCGCTATCTCACCGAGACAGGCTTGAAGCATCATCCACGTAAGCGACTCACCAAAGAAGAGGTCGATGCCCTGAACTCTCTGGCTTTTGCAAGGACGGATCTGATAAAAATCAGCAGCGTCCTTCAAGGCAAGACGGAAGAGGAAAAGTTGAAACTCTTCAAGTCTGAGAAGTTCATGGCATGGTGGATTAAGGCAAGTGCAGAACTCATCCAACATTGGTACAGCATCGAAGAGAATATCACCTCTCCTGTGCTGACCAAAGAAAGGGGTGACCTATGATTATGCTCGCAAGAGTCGTGTCGTATGGTGGCAATGCCGTAAGGTACGCTTTGGAGAAAGAGAAGGCAAAAGTGGTCAAGGTAAACCACATGCCGGAAGGTATCGACCCGACCGCCATCTGGTACATGATGAAGCATCATTGCGAACTCCATCAGCAGGACAGGACGGTGGGGAGAAAGTTGGAGCGTGAAATGGTCTCGTTTGTAATCTCACCCTCAAAAGAGGAAGCTGCAAACTTCCAGATGAAGGACTGGCAGAACCTGAGCGATGAAACGTTGGAAGCATTGGATGCCGTCGGACTTATCCCCGAGGGAATGAAGGAGGAAGTCAAGACCAATTTCCGCAACTCCATGAATGTGTCTGGCTTGCATTCCGACTCGAAGTCTGGAACGCTGCACCTCCACATGGATTGTTGCCGTGTTGACCTTGACGGGAAAACCAATGATGTTCACGATATTCACAAGAGGGCAATGATGGCTGCGGAAATCATCAACATGAGGCATGGTTGGGAACAACCGAAGGAGATACGTGAAATGCGCCATGATGAGATTAAGGACTTTTGCGAAAACACCCTTCAGAAGATGCAGGAGTTTGACATCAACACATACTTTGACATGCTTCGCAAGAATGGCTATGAGGTGACACCTCGTTACGATAAGAGCAAGAAACTTGTTGGCTACACCATCGGCAAGAATGCCTCGATATTCAAGGCTTCGGAGATAGGCAGAAGATACATGGTAACACAGCTCGAAGCCACATGGAAGAAACTCCATCCGAAGCCAGCTCAGGTTAAGATGAAGCCAGCTGCACCTTCCGTTACGTCAAGCAGCCGTCCTGTCCGTCCGACTGCCCAGACAGCGACTTCTACCCAGCCCAAGGTTTCGCCAAAAGTGCAGCCCAAGCCAGCACCTTCCTTCACCACATTCAACATTGATACACCTGATGGCAGCAAGACAGTGAATATTCCGAACACGGTCAAGGACATCTTCTTCAATGATGTTCAGGTTCCAGAAGGGAATGAGCTTGTGACTGTCGAGAACATTTCCCATGTTGCCATGCTACTCTTTGTAGGGTACATCGATGCCGCCACTTCCATGTCCGAATCTTGCGGAGGTGGTGGCGGTTCCTCTCCTGAATCCGGCTGGAGAAAGAAGGATGACGAGGACGAACGCATGTTTGCCCATCGTTGCCTCCAGATGGCACATTCTATGTGCAAGCCAAAGTCAGTTAAACGTGGTTTCCATCGTTAAATCAATTCCATATGTCAATTAAGAAAAGTAAGAACAGACTGGACAAGCCCGACTTCGATGAAATAATGAGCGAGGTCGAAGAGGACATTCAGGAACAGGATGCCGAACAGGATATTGTTGACCGTGTCCCAGAATTGAAGCGATTGTCTGGTGACATCGACAAGGCAACCAATACTTGGGTGAATGCCACTCTCGAACTGGAATCGGCTATTCAGCAGTATCAACGTGCCGAGAGGAAACTAGACTCTACTGTTACAGACATCCGTGGCAAGGTTGATACCATCAATACGCATATTGACAAAGTTCTTGAAGACGCACCAACAAAACTGAAAGTCTCAGTGAATGTTGCTAATGCTGACTGGCAGAAGATGCAAGACCTGTTTGACCAGGAGCACAAATGGATGCTTGCCAAGATGCAAGAACATATCCGTGAAGTCAATGGCATGTTTGTCGAAGAACGCAGAAGGGTTCAGAAACGGTACAAGGAATATGATGGTTGCTATCTGGGTCATTATGCCCAGTGGTTCTTCTGGTTCTTCTTCATTCTGGGATTCTCGTTGTTCATTTACACAATAGTCATAATGGTTGGCAAATGGCAAGGCTGGTTTTAATCATCTAATGTTCCCATCATGGGTTGTGGGACTCAATTTGGGAACAATTAACCCACTGACTATCGGCATTGGTGCTGAAAATCAGTGGGTTAATTTGTTCTGTTGTCAATCTTGATAGGATGATTATAAGAATTGAATGAGTATCACACAATGATACCTTTCTCTTCTATCTCTGATTCAGAAGTAGTAGAAATAATCTTTCCCTGTAACTTTATCGGTTCCTCTAATTGTTTTATATAATTCTTTTGCTTGTTAACCATGTCGAGGAAGTGATTATTACTTTTTGCAACAAAACAGTCGATAGTCGAATTATCAAGTCCCATAAAATTCAACACACAACACAGAAGAATCTTTCTTAGTTTAAAGTCCAGTTCATACAATTCCTTCCCTTGAACAACATGAGTCTTTTTACCAGGAGGCAGCAGGTGTGAATAATAATGACGCGAATCAACGATTTTCTGATAATCATCCTCTTCCATTTCTACACACCTAACATCACTAAATTCTGTCACTAAGTTTTCTATTATTTTTCTTAAAGACTCATTGTCTTGTCTAAATCTACAATAGAAGCCTTCTATCGCTTGTACTACAATGAGGAAATCAGTGCTGCTGAATACACCATGTCTATTTAGACTATCAACCAAATGTGAACGAATAGGCATTATATCTTCTGTCGCATACCATTTTTGAAGCACATTAGATAAGTGCGTTTTTATGTCATCATAGGTAAATAGGTAATTGTAGAATTTCTTGTTTGGTTTATAATCTTCTCTAAAGTAATGATGCATTATTCCTATCTTTTGTTTACGTTCGTCCTCTGTTTCTCGACTTTCATCGTAAACATAGAAACTTTTACATTGTACATGACTTAATGTTGCTATAGATAGCATCACCTCAAATTCTTTTACCACATTCAGAATGTATTGAAGACATGTTGGCTCTGTGAAGGAAATAACCAAATCAGTAGATTGAGTCAATTCTGTTGTCAGCCCCATATCTTCTTGAGAGACACTTATTTGTGAGTCAAATGAGAATTTGATGTTCTCAGTTACTTGTATATCAATGGAAGAGTTGTTATTAAAAGAAGAGATAAATGCTATCTCCTTTTCCTTTTCATTATACTTACACTGTACTATATTGGGTCTATACCAGAAGGATAGTTCATCAAAAAGGATGCGAGCACTATATTTACCCTCTTCCTTCAATGACTTTATATGTTTGCCAATTATCAAAAACTGACAATCATAATGCATAACAGGAAATGGGCAAGATGTATTCTTTGTGGCAAACGGAAAGTTCTGAAGTAGGGTTATATCTTTATTTTCAGAAGACAACCCCCATATTACTTCTTCCCCTTTCGTTTGATTGAACGAATGTAGCCAATCGTTAGGCCGGAATTCGCCAATTAAATCCAATTTAGTCTTTCCCAAAGGTTCATGATAAAGCATTCCTGCAATCTTACATTCAGGATTCTCAGGAAGCCACCATATTCCTTTTATATCTACATTTTTTATCATATTATTGAAGATATTGTCACACCCTAAGGCTAGGTGTAATTGTTTATTTACTTTTTGGGTGGTGGCGGTGGGGGCAACTTTGAAACATTCGGCAGCTCCCTCTGATTTGGGTCGTTACTCATACTATTTACTTTTAGGTGGTGGCGGTGGAAGTTTGCTTGTTGGAGTTTGATGACTTTGTGGGGATGCATCTGGTGGCACACTCGTCACAGTTCCTCTTGGATTTGAATTATTTTTGCTCATAAAATTTTTGAATTAAATAATCATCTGCCTGGTCTTGAATCATTTTATCCTCTTCTTTGCTCAAAGAGTGAATCAATTTATTCATCAAGGTTTCCTTCTCTGGCGATTTCTTTAACACTTTCGAAAGTTCTCTGCTTAACGAAGACTCGTCTGGTGATTCTGTATTTTCGTGTGAGTTCCAAAGCCCTTCGACTTTTTGCAATGTTTCCCCGAAGTAGATAGCAAGCCCATCAATCTTTGACAACTCTTCTTCTGACTGGCACACAGCAGGGATAAAGCTTTTTATAACTTCCAATACAGATGCCGCAATGGTTGTAATAAATGCACACCAATGCGAAATGAAGAAGGTCGGTGCGCCAATTGCCGCCACACCGATTATCCACATATTATAGTTCCTGTTGAACTTTCGTTTCTTATCAACATAATAGAGGCAACTAAGCTGATAGGTCTTAGCCTTCTTCATTTCTTCCCAAATCTCTTGTCTTACCATTGAGCTAGTGTTTAAATTCTACCTAAATGAATGACATACATAAAGGAGTAACTACGTTCTACAGAATCGTGAGGTAACAGAACATACTTCCATTGTTTTCCTCCGTGCTGACTATTATATTCTGTAGCGTACTTACAATACTCTTCTGCAGCTGCTTTTTTAGATTGAACATCTGCATCATTCACATCTTTAGCTTTTTTGGTTTCAATCATATAGATTGAGTCAGAAGTTTCCACAATGAAGTCTGGCTCGTATTTATGCGCTCCGTTTCCCCAATAGATATTGAACTGATTTGTCACTGGACGTAACCATTTCAATACATCTTTGTCGTTTTCGAGAACAAAGGCAAAATCCTGCTCCGTTGTGCTGTCAAACTTATTCTCGACATAGTATGATTTCATAAATCCTGTGAAGATGTATTTAGATACAGCACTCTTAGGAGTAATTACTTCTCTGTAGTCTTTCCTTCCATAACCTTCCGTTTCCGTCATGTGTTGTGGTAATATCTCGACAAAAGGAAGTATATTAGGAACTGCAAAACCATCCGACTCTAACATAATATACTTTACTATCTGATCGTGTATTCTTTGCCCAAGTATTTTCTTGAATTGGTGAATGACACGTGTAATGTCAACATCAGCAGATAATTGACTTTGAACAGCTGTAACTGCTTGCCCACTCAGTTTGAAGAGTAATTCAGAGCATAAATCATAATCAATATCATCGTAGTTTATGAGTTCGCTGACTAATTGCTCTACAGGATTGCCGAATGCGCCACTTGACTGAGCCTGAATGATTTCATAACTATTATCAACAAGCCCAATACGAACAATTTCCTCATTAAGGTATGGAAGTGAGAAACCAGATCTTGTATCAAGGTCAAAATCATTGTAAACAATATGAGTTTCACCCTGTTGAATGGTCATACGAGGTATCGGTATCACATTTTGAACATAATCCTTTACAACCATTTGCACAACTTTCTCAACTTGTGCAATCTGTTCCTCTGCTTCTTGTTCTGCAAACAAAGTATTGGCTTCCTTCGCTTTCTGTTTAATGAAAGTAATGGCTGCTTCCTTTACTTTTTCAATATTCTCATTTTGAGTTAGTTGCTGTTGTGAATCAACTTTTGTGTTGAGTTTAGGCAACACAGCCCAAACAGCCTTTTGGGCATCAATGTTAGCCTGTGACTCCTTTTGTTTCTCAATAGACAAATTTTGAGTCTGTGCTTGTGCCTGCTGCTGCTGAATTTTCTGCTCTTGTTGTGTTACTGCGGTTACAACTTTTACTTTCTCTTTAGTTGTAGCAGGGTCATATTCAACAAAACTAACTTTATTAAGGACAGAATTAGGATCCTTTGCCGCCTCTATTACCTTTTTGAAATTTTCATGTGCTATGACTGTAAGTTTATCAACTTCTGGCTCGCCTGTTCTTCTGCCACCATAAGGAAGACGAAGACCACGACCTATTGACTGTTCAACCAGGATTGGGGCATCAGCAGCACGTAAAGGTACAATCGTATAGAGATTACTTACGTCCCATCCTTCTTTGAGCATGTTAACATGAATTACAACTTCAATCTCATTATCAGGTGTATCGAGAGACATAAAGAGTTCTTCGACCTCCTCATCTTTCTTTGTGGAACTGTCAATTTGCAAAACTTTTCCTTGATAGCGTCCTTCAAAAAAATTGCTACTCTCAATCCTTTCCTTTGTTTCTTGCGCGTGATTGATATTCTTACAGATAACGAGTATAAACGGTCTGACCATCTGGACATTGTTGTTTTTTGCGTACAATTCCAAATGTATCTTTGTCTGCTCATGAATACTAACAGCATCCTCCAGTTTTAGAATATCAAGTTCTTCTTCTGTAAGATTCCCCTTCTCGAAGTTCCTTCTGCTTGCTACAGTTGGATTCTTAACATACAAACCGTCTTCCAAAGCTTGTGCAAGGTTGTATTCATAGACAATGTTTTGGAAAGCCCTTCCATTTTCATCAAAAGGAGTGGCTGTCATTTCAAGACCAAGGACAGGTCTTAATTCGTTGATAGCTTTCTTGGAAGCATCTGCATGATAACGGTGTGCTTCGTCCATTAAGACAACAAGATCATCAAGCCCTGCCAAGTACTCATAGTAAGACTGACCAAGATATTCGGAAAGTCGTTTCATCTTTGGTGCTAAAGATTTGCCATCCTTTTTGGTTGTCTTATTGTCTGTGTTAAATTTTGAGATATTGAAAATGTTAATTTCAATCTCATCCTCATCAAAGATGAGTCGGTTACCCTGCTGATTATAGTTTTCACCGTTTACAATGTAAGGTTGGTGTGTCACAAACTCAGCAATTCCCTTGAATACATATTTGACATACGAAGAATCTCCAAAATCCTTGTTCAACTTCTGATAAATTGGTAGGTTGGGAGCAAGAATGAAGAAATGTCGCACCTTATGTTGTAAATACAAATATGTGATGATAGCTGCCATCAATCTTGTTTTGCCAATACCTGTAGCAATAGAGAAAGACAGCGAAGGGAAATCTCGTTCAAAATCTTTACATTGGGGACAAATGCCTTTAACTTCAGCCAATTTCTTAGCAAGAAAGCCCTGCAAATTATTGACATCCGGCTTCTCCAATGGCATAACATCTGTAATTCGTTCTACCATTTCAAGTGCTTCGCCCAAAGGCTTGCGCAATGACAGCCGCTGATTTATATATGAACAGTTTTTATTCATGTTAATCTTCATTTTCTTCACAATCATCAATCTCGGGGAGAGAAATGATGTTGAGGTTATAATTATTCTTGTCAAACTCACATCTGCCGAGAAGCATCTTTGGAATCTTCTTTATGGCGATATTCTTAAATGCAGATTCACACTCTGGCTGGAATGCTTTACAACAAATCAGAAGAGACTCTTCTTCGGTCATTTCGTCATGGATTTTTTCCAGTGATTGCTTGGTTAAAAATTGAGTTGTTGTGTAGATATAATCATTTTCTGAACTCTTTCCTTGTTTCCAATAGAATTCAGAAGAAGGATCATAATCAAACCCTTCATGCTTTGCCATTGCGGCTGCTAGCATATTAGCATTATACTCCTTGTTGATTACAAGCTGACCATGGGAGTCTTTTTGTAAGAGGCTCGGAGCTAATTCGTAAAACTTGAAACCGCCACCACCTTCCCATTTCTCAGATATGGTGATTCCACCTTGATCCTCACCATCTATAACATGTTGCAAGCGAGGACAACAATGTGTATATGCTTGATCTCCAAGTTCTATTCCAATATACGTTCTTCCCATTTTATGAGCAACAGCTGCTGTTGTGCCACTACCAAGGAAACTGTCAAATACAATATCGCCTGGTTCTGTAGTCATGCTCAATATCTGGCTCACAAGTTTTTCCGGTTTTTTCCCATTTGGGAATGCAACTTGTCCTTCTTTTGTGAGGTTTTTCATCCAAGCGTTCATGTCCCAATAAGTTCCCTGTAAGTCTTTCTTAAACAACTCTCCATCCTTCACTTCTGCGGTGTCTCTCAACCATACAAACAGACGGCACTTATCACCCTTGTAGAATTGCTCATAGACCTTGCCTTTGTTCTTGCCTGTTTTGGGGATATATTCTATTGAAAGCAAATCCTCTGTAACCGAATTTTCAGAACGGAAATCTATTATACGGGTACGAATAGAAGTTTGGGCATTTGTGGTCTGGAAAATAGAGATTCCATACTTTTGATAAGCCTCTTTCTCTGTAATATTGTCACGTTTAGCCATCTGCTTAATCGAAACCATTTCAGGATTACGTCTTGCATAAACCTTAATTTCATTTCCATCACCATCCACTGTTGAACCGATGTACTCTTTAGTTCCTGGATTTACAAGAACTGTAGTGTATTTCCAACTTTTACCTTCATCAATATATTGTTGAATCAACTCTGACATTTCCGTATATTCATAAGGTCCATTAAACAAAGGCAAAAGAGAGTAATTCTTGGCATATACAAGAATATACTCACAATTCTTTTTCATGCGTTTGTCTTCACCGCCACCAGAAGCCCCAGCGATATTTTTCATATTTACAGAAACCATATTGACAAAATTACTTCTGCCAAAGATTTCGTCACAAAGGACTTTCAGATATGCTTGTTCGTCATCATCTATCTGAATCCACATTGTGCCGTCTTCACGAAGCAACTTGCGTAGAATTTCAAGACGTGAACGCATAAGGTCAAGCCAAATTGAATGCTCCAATCCGTCATCATAGAACTCAAAAGCATTGCCAGTATTATATGGAGGGTCAAGATACATACACTTGATGCTATTTGTGTATTTATCCTCCAACGCTTTTAAAGCAAGAAGGTTATCACCGTGAATAATCATATTCTCGGTATTCTTATCTCCATAACTACGCGAAGGATCCTCGATGAGGATTCTTGGCTCGATATGCTCCCTCGGGTCATTTTTGCCGACCCATGTAAGTTCAAGTTTCTGCTGCATATAATGAGTTATTTAATTGTCCATTTAAATGTAAAAAGAGAAATTTGCTCAACTTTCTGGTCAAGCATTCTTTCCACTTTTGATATTAACTTTTCTTTTCTATTATCTACTTCGTCTTGGGCTTCAAATAGATTTTGACGCTTTTCTTTACGTTTGGCTTCAAGATCTTTTATTTTACGCTGTATGGCGACTTTTTCTGCTAATGCTGTGAGTTTCTTTGCTTCACCTTTTTTAAGCTTTATCTCTGCATCGAGATCTTTGATTTCTCTTTCAAGGCTAAGTTTCATGTCATCAGCCCAAGTGTCAAGCTTATCCATTTCATCATCGAAGAAGTTCTGATTCCGTAGGCTACTTTCTTCAATGATACAACCGCGTTGTTCATTGATTTCTTTGTTGTATTGGCTAATCGCAAACGATGGAATCTTAATAATGTCTTTTCCCTCTGATGCTTTTAACCACAGCAAGCGTTCTGCAATATCTGTTGGCACAGTCTCACAATCCTCAGTAAAGCAACTTATCAAAAGGTGGTCCTCTGCTTCAAAAGAATCTATAGATACTTTTTCAACGTGCATCCAGCCACTTTTGCCAATGAGCTTTTCTTCAATATAGGCTGATTTGTCGGCAGAATCAGTATAATTAAATACAACCTCATGATTCAGGGAAGTGTTATTCTTAACTTTACTAATGATTTGTTGCGTAAGAGGATGCCCAACTCGAAGTAGAACACCCTTCCCATCGTTAGATGAAATCCTTTTGCCATTTTCATTCTTGGAAAGATAATATGTTCCAGAAAAAGGATGGTTCTGAGGTAGGCTAAGCGTTTTTTTATCCTCATCAAAGAGGGCTTCATTTGAAAGAGCATACTTCATGAGAAGCCACATTTGCCGTTCAAAGGTACCAAGATTACTAATCGTATTTGCGAGATTAACGCGCAATTTATCAGCAACATCTGTATCAAAGTTTTCAAGGAGGGTTGAACGGGCTGCAATCATCTTATCTGAAATCTGTGATTGTAGTTCAGATTGCAGGTTGTCAAAAGCTTTGGTGATTTCTTCTTTTGTACGGCAAGAATTATAGATTTCTGCTATACGCTTCTCAAAATCCACTCCATTGCCAATGCTGCCAAGAACCTCATCACTTGTTCCGAAAATACCATTAAAGAGCTGGAACTTCTGATCAAGTAATTCATAAACACGAATATCTGCTTCGTTTGCCTTATTCAAGAAGTTTATAACAACAACATCGAACTGTTGACCATATCGATGACATCGACCTATACGCTGTTCTATGCGTTGTGGATTCCAAGGCATATCATAATTTACAATAAGAGAACAGAACTGAAGGTTGATACCTTCGGCTGCTGCTTCAGTTGCAATCATAATGGTGGCTTCTTCTCGGAAATAATCGACAAGAGCCTGTCGTTTGTCTGCTGTTGCAGAACCTGTTACCTTATCAGTACCAGAATATTTTTCTTTCCATTTGTTATAAATGGCGGTTGATAACTTGTCAGAATTTGAACCATTGAACAATACAACCTCACCTTTATATCCCCTTTCTTCAAGAAGTTCAAAGAGAAATTCTTGTGTTCTGCGGGATTCTGTAAAAATCAAAGCTTTTCTACCTGCACCGAGCTTCGCCAGCTGCTCAAAGCCTTTGTCAAGTGCTTGAAACAGATGTTCTGCTTTGCTGTTCTTCTTGATTCTTTTGGCTAAATCTCGAAAAGCTTCAAGTTCGTCAATCTCTTTTTGAATGCCTTCAAGTTGATATGGTGAAAGTGGTTCGCTACACATTTCACTAAACTCTTCATCGTCATCAATCCATTCATCACGTTCGTCATCAATCGATTCGTAATCCAGAGAGAATGAGTCTGTCGAAAAATCAACATTGTTTTTTTGCAAGACAAGCTTTAATCTATCAATAAGAGTACAGAACGTACCATATATCGCATATGTTGATGATGCCAACAACTTACGAAGAATCATGGTCATCAACTGACGCTGACTATTGGGGAGAGCATAAAGAGTTGGTCTCTGAAGATAATCAGAAACTAACTCATAAAGTGCCTGTTCATCAGCTGTAGGAAAAAATTCTTCGAGTATAGCTATACGTTTAGTGTATCGTATGTATTCGAGAACCTGCCTACGAAGCGTGCGTTTACATACTGGTTTAAGTCGGTTCCTTAATTCAAGATAAGCGGCATCATCAAGATTGTGACTATATCTTTCTTTGAAGCTTTTTAGGTCTCCGAAAAGATATGCATCAATAATCGATACAAGACCATACATTTCCAAAATCGAGTTTTGAAGTGGTGTGGCAGTCATCAAGATTTTTTTTCTACTTTCTAATGCGTCCTTGATGATGTTTGAAATTTTATTTGTCGGACGATAAACATTCCTTAGACGATGGGCTTCATCTATTACGACTAAATCCCATTCGGTTTGTCGAAGGTATGCTGCTTTTGCCTTAGCAAACTGATAGGAACAGATGACTATCTTTTCCTGATTGAAAGGATTAAAATTTCCTTCATTGATGATGGCATTAAAACTTTTACTCTCCAGAAGTATTGTTGGCAAGTGGAATTTTGATTGGAGTTCTTCGCACCATTGCATCCTAAGGTTTGCTGGACAGATAACCATAAGCTTTCTCTTGTGTTCTGCCCAGTTTTGAGATAATATGATTCCTGCTTCTATTGTTTTGCCAAGTCCTACCTCATCTGCAAGTATCGCCCCTTTTGACAATGGAGATTTGAATGCAAACAAGGCAGCATCTATCTGGTGTGGAGTAAGGTCAACACGTGCATCCTGTAAGGTAGCAGTAAATTTTGCACCATCATTGGCAGGAAGTCTCCTTGTCAACGAGTGTGCAAAATATTTTGCTTGATATGAGGTAATACACTGAGTCATGTAGGTCATTTAGAACTTGTCGAAATAAGAAACTGTTTATACTCGCGTACTATCAATTCTTTAATATCAACTTCAAGCAAGTCTGCAATCTTCAACAGACTTGGAAGGTCGGGCTGAGAAGAATTGGTACACCATTTGGAAACAGTAGAAGGTGTCACCCCCATCTGCTCAGATAACCATTTGTTGGTTCGTTTCTTTTCAACCAATACCAACTTGATACGATTAACATCTTCCATATATCTCTTTTTAATATTGCAAAGGTAGTGAATTTATTTCACTTTCTCGCATTTTTAGACAAAACTTTATAGCAAAACAACTAGATTTACGATTTTTTATGGATTTTGGCATCTATAATTGGCATCATGACTAAACGCTATGATAATGTTCGTTCTTTAACTTAAGAGCACTTTCGGCGTAACCTCAAAATGCCAAAATCGGAAAATTGCCGTTGTTTTCCACGTTAAGATTTGTTAAGCAGATGTTTTCATTTTAGGGTTTTTGAAATTTTTGTTTCCAGTTTGTTTCTTCTGTCAATTTTCTCAAAGAAACCATACTGTGTATCAGCTACTTATGAAAATTTGACAGATTCTCAAGAAAAAGATCATGATGGTGGTAGGTGCCTGCATCTTCCTGATTGCAGCCGCCAACGCACTGCCTCTGTTCTTCGGTATCACAGGTTAACAACGAGGTAACTAT
>CACYKX010000068.1 GCA_902775075.1 uncultured Prevotellaceae bacterium
ATGCAAACCGTACGATTCTGCGTGACATCGGTCCAGAAGTTACGAGCAGCACGAGAATATGCCTCACCCATAGAGAGTTCCTCTCCGATACGGCTAAAACCAATATATTTAGGCACCTGAGTGTTAGCATGGCGATTGTCGAGAAACGATGGATTCAACTTCTGCATCCCCTTGACCATCACCTGATGAGAGAAACGCTGGGCAGCCTTGAGATATTCCGGATCATGGAAGAGCGTATAAGCATCGGCAAGGCTCTCGTTGATGCCACCATGCTCGATATCGAGAACGGCCTGCAACTGTTCGTCAGAGAGGCGATCCACGACGCGGCGACTCCAGTCTGCCAACTTGCGGAACATCCCCAGAGCGGTCTTGTCACCAGCATAAAGATAAGCATCTCGCAAACCTGCCAGCACCTTATGTTCACAATAGAACGGAACCCACCATTTGATTTTATTCCATTGTGTGAGGTCGCCACGGAACATACCCTGCCAAGCCTCGTTGATCGGTTGACCGCCAATGAAACCATACATTCCCGTCGTATCATGATCGTAAGCATCCTGACAATCCTTGAGTACACGAATCATATAGTCGAGACGTTGCTTCAGTTGAGCTTTCATTCCCGGTTCCTTGCAAGCGGCATAACCCAGCGCAAGGGCTGAGAGATAATGTCCTCCGACATGACCGGAAAGGTCGAAACCATCGCCACCCCAGTTGCGGAAGTTAGGATGATCCTTCACCCAATTTGCATATACCCCAGAAGAGAGACCCGACTGGCGAACGAATGGCGTAAGCAATCGGTCGACATCATAAGAAAGAAGCGTATGGAAATTCAAATCCATAGCCTGTTTATAGGGACTGTCGAGGAGGGTAACCTCACTAAGGTCGAAATGATGTGGATAGAGTTGGCTCTGTGCCATACTCATCTCCGGTAGAGCGGCAAGAACCGATACTGCCGCCAAAGTCTTAATATTTTTATCCATATATTATTTATATTGCCACAAGGGCTTGATTTCTATTCTTTTCAGATCATGTTCGGAACAACTACAATTGTACTTTGACAGAGTTGCCTTTATATCTTACCGTATGTTCCCCTTGTTGACCAATGACGACAACACGGAACTGTCGATTCTTGAGCATACCGCGATAATGGCCTCGACGGGTCCCTATGGTAAGTTCATGCGTTGACTCATTCCATGAGAAAGGAATCTCCGTGAAGGCACCCTTCTCATAATTATAGTTGTCACCCTCGTCTTCGTATAGGGTAAAGGTACCGTCAGCACCGGGATAGATACGAATTTCAAGATCGTTCCAAGGTTTCTCCGAGGAATACTGTACAGCTGGTCCCCAAGGGAGGATCGTGCCAGCCTTCACAAAAACAGGAATGATGTCTATCGGACAAAGGCGCTGAATGGTCATACCACCGGTATGACGAGAACCCGTCCAGAAGTCGTACCAATCATTTCCCGCAGGCAGATAGACATCAACAGGAGCGGCAGCCTTCTTGACATCAGGGAAGATGAGATGACCCCGTTTCTGTTGATCCTTATAGGTATACATCGGATCGGTAACAGGTTTTACGAGAAGATTGCGCCCAAACATATACTCATCATTACGGGCCACGGCATTACTATCGTTGGCATAGTCCATCACAAGCGCACGCATCATCGTATTGCCATGTTGCGTACAAGCTCCGGCATTACTATAGATGTAAGGCAACAGACGATAACGCAACTGGATGAACTTCTTGATCGCATCATAAGCCCAATCGCCTTCCTGGCCGAAGAGATAGAGCTCGCTCACCATCGGCGAAGAACAATGGTTGCGCATCAAAGGCATAAAGGCGCCCCACTCCATCCAGCGCGTCTGCAATTCCTGGATGGCCGGATTCTTCGGATTCTGTTCAAACTCCCAATAGAAGAAACCACCAAGGTCAGTATTCCAGAAAGGAATGCCACAAAGCGAATAGTTGAGCCCGGACGGAATTTGTTTCTTCATCTCCTGCCAAGAGGCCAAGATATCTCCACTCCAAGAGAAAGTGCCATAATGCTGAATGCCGAAAGCACCACTACGAGTCATCTGTACCGAGCGCTTCACGTTGTCCTTCATCGCACGCTGATGCTCATAGATACCCCGGTTATGCACGATAGGGAAAGCATTCTTCACGCTCCGCCAAGTGCCATCGAAGGTAAGATAATCATCATCACCAGGTTTCTCGAAATGATCAGGTTCAGAAGAATCTGTCCACCACGCGTCAAAGCCCATCTTGTAGAGGTTGGTAAGATGTTTCCAATAGATATCGCGAGCCTTAGGATTGAACACATCGTACACGAGAACACCATTATTACGAGGCCATGTATCGAAAGGCAGCAACGCGTTGACAGCCTTGAGATCAGCATAAGGTTGCGTCCAAGGCCCGAAGTCAGGCCATATACTGATCATCAGATGCGCATGATTCTGATGAACATATCCAACCATCTCGTCAGGCGACTTGATACGAGGCTGCTGAGGTTTCATCTTGCGCATATCACCAGGGAGATATTTATCCCATGCTGGGTCGCCCACCTTATTAATATAATAGGGATTCATAAAGCGCATGGCATTCCAGTTGCTGTCACATCCCCAATATTGCCAATCCTGAACGATACCATCGAGCGGTATCTGCAGTTCTCGATATTTATCGAGTACGGTAGCCAACTCATCGCTGGTCTTATAGCGTTCACGACATTGCCAATATCCCATAGTCCAAAGCGGGAACATCGTAGCCTGACCGGTAAGATCACGGATAGAAGCGATGACGCCATCCTGTGTACCATCCCGATAGATAAAATAATAATCGCTACAGAGACCGACCTCAGAAGTAAAAGTTGTTCCCTGAGCATTATCTTCATAATAACTTCTACCCGCATTGTCCCAATAGAGCCCCCATCCACGTTCACTAGTGATGTAAGGGATAGAAGTATAAGTATTACCATTCCAGATGTCAGCATGGCGATTACGTTGAACCATAAGCGTATCACGGAGTTGTCCCAAGCCAAAGATATTCTCGTCCTTAGCAATCTGCCAAGTCTGACTGACTTTATATTTTCCCGCATCTTTATCACCTTGGCGGCGTTCAAAGGCGAAACGAGATTCCTGCATCAACGGTTTTCCTTCTGCGGTAGAATAGTTTACCCGTCCCGTCTTCAAGTCTAGTGACACACGCATTTGGGATGACGCCAGCGTAAGACAACCGTTAGACTCATTACCGGTAACACGTACCGCCTCCCGTTTCATGATCACAGAATAACTTTTCTTCTGTGGACAAGCATCAGAGGCTGGATATTTCACGATTCTCACAATAGACGGAGAATAGAACTGAATAGAAACCTTCACGTCACCGATCTGACGGGTAACAGCAGAAGATTTCAACAAATTTTTATTGATGCTCCGGCCATATGTCGCCATACAGCCCAAAAGTAACATCAAGGTTAAATAGATTTTATAGGTTTTCATGTGTGATAATTAAAGTGAGAAACTCTCTTATTATTATTCTCTTTTGCGGCAAAGGTAATAAAAAAACATAGAACAGGAAGAAAATAAGTGTAAAAAATATAATTATTATCGAAATCGTGCTATTAAAAAACGATATTATCATATTCTGAAACTCTTGAGGTATCCTCTGAAAGGAGAGTTGTAAAAATCATAAATTTTAGGTATTGTACATCCCTGACGAAAGTTTTACCTTTGCGTCCAAAAAAATGAGAAGAGTATTAGTTTTATTTACAGGATTGTTTTTAATCATGTTATCAACAAGAGCCCAGTCTGTCCTTATGTCGTATTATGGTACAGCCAATGATGCCGCACGAGAGAATAACATAGACAAACTGAATCAGATTGTGGCACAACGATTCAACAATCTGAAATGCGCGGAGGCTTACACATCGGATATGGTCATTAAGGCTCTAAAGAAACGGGGAATCAAGAAACAGAGCATAGGAGAAGCTTTACAGAATTTGCGAAGCAGAAAGCAACCTATCGTCATCGCAAACGTACAATTATTGGATGGCGTGATGACCGACAAGTTGAAGGATGCTGTGAGAGAGTCAAAGATCAATCTCGACAGTATCTCCATGACAAAACCTCTACTATACAATAGTGATGATTGTAAATGGTTGGCCAATGTTCTAAGTCAACACATCAAGGCAGACCATGATACAGAAATCGTTTTGGTAGGACATGGTTCTGATGATTCTGCTAATGCAACATATGCTCTCGTGGATTATATCATGCAACAAGAAGGCAAGGAAAACTTCCACGTGGGAACCATTGAAGGGTATCCGGATCTTAATGCAATCAAGCAGATTCTGAAAAAGAGGAAAGCACAGAAAGTAATACTTTTCCCATTACTCCTAATTGCAGGAAATCACGCTCTACAAGATATTAATGGTACATGGAAAAGTGAATTGGAGAAAGAAGGATATAAGGTGACTGTTGCACAAGAAGGTTTACTCGAATTAACAGAGGTTCAACAACGTATCATCGGAAATATAGAGAAAGAAATAGATAACCTAACATATTAAAGAAAAACTTCATGGAAACGAAGAAATTTTATTACACAGTAGCTCTCGCATTATGTACAGGTAGTGTAAATGCTATGGCATTACAGGAAAACAAGCAAGACACAACAAGTCTTGGTGGTATCCACCAACTGGAACAAGTTGTAATAACAGGTAACGGACATCATGAACTCAAGAAGAATTCGACAACCCCCGTTCATGTTATGACAGCTACGGATATCGCAAAAAGTGGAATTACCGACTTTCAGAATGCTCTGACAAGGATGCTGCCAAATGTTCAGTTTGCGCCATCATCGATGGGAAGTTATATCCGATTAAATGGTTTAGGAAATAAATATATATTGATCTTGATAAATGGACAGAAGGTGATAGGAGATATCGCCGGTAATGTAGACCTGAACCAAATTAACATGGGACAGATCAAGCGTATAGAAGTATTGGATGGTGCTGCTTCGGCTCTATATGGAAGTGATGCTATCGGTGGCGTCATCAATATCATTACAAGTCAACCTAAAGAAGATATGATAAGTGCCACATCGGATACTCATATCGGAGCCAAAGGCGCTCTCACCCAGAACGTAAATCTCAACATCCATAGTCGTTGGATAGACAGCTATACTTCTTTCTCTCACAATGAGTTGAACAGTTGGCGAAATAATTTGTATGAATACACCGGTAATTCTCCTGAAGGAGAGACAAGTCTTAGTCTGCAACCCCTTGTTGTAGGTTTCAATCAAAACATGATCAACCAGCGTTTGGAATTCCATCCTTCGAAAAGAATAATGTTCTATGCAGAAGGTAGTCATAACTATAAGAAAACAGACCGCCCACAAAAACGTGAAGGATGGCTTAGCGGATATGACTATGAATTAAGATTCAAGACCTCTAGGTGGTCTGCCGGTGCCAAGTATAATTTCGATACAAATCATCTTTTACAGTTGAATTTTCTTAGTCATAACTTCCGTTATGGTGATGAATATGATACAAATGTAATCAAAAAGGGAAAGATAACGAATCATATAGGAGACTACACACAAAGCAAGAAGCAAAAACTTTATGATCTAGAACTGAAAAGTATTAACAACTTCTATACAGGAAGTACCACTATCTTTGGTACCGAATGGAAGAATGACTTCATGAACACGACATCCGGAGATATCAACAAACATGTATACAACATCTCGGGATATGTTCAACACGATACAAGGATATGGAATAATCTCACAACAACATTAGGAGCACGATATGATTATAATGAAGCTTTCGGTAATCATTTCACTCCCAAGGTTTCTGTACTCTATAAACTCGGAAACCTTAGATTTCGTGCCAACTATGCGATGGGATTCCGTGCTCCTGGACTCGATGAACTCTATTATCATTACTATAAAAGTAATATGAGAGGAAAACCTGTGGTAACCATAGGAAACAAAGACTTAACTCCGGAGAGTAGTAACTATACCAATCTCTCGATAGAGTATGGAAACCATATCTTCTCAATAGATATTACCGGATATATTAATGCAGTAAATGATATGATCGTCAAGGATGTTGTAGACATTGATGATGATATGAAGAAGAAACTTATCGAGGAATTCCCTAATGATATCACAGAAAGTTCTTTCAAGAATCTAAAGACTTATAATCGCTATATAAATAGCGACAAGGGTTTGATACGTGGCTTTAACGTTAATGCAAATGTTTATCCGTTTAATGGATTTACTCTTACAGCTAATTATGCTTATACCCATGCAAAAACAAAAACTAATGGTACATGGATACCTTTGGAACGTACAGTAAAGAACACTTTGACTATAGCCGCAAACTATAATCATACATGGTGGAATAAATATACCATGAATATAAATATAAACGGGCGCCTACAAAGCAAAACTTACTATCCTGGTTACGAGAATGCCCCGGGATATGGAATGTGGAATCTGAATACGAGTCATAACTTCGTCATAACAAAGTATCTTCAGATAGAACCAAGCCTTGGTATTGATAACATCTTCAATCAAGTAGATAGGCGTATAGATTGGACTAATAGACGTTATGCCAACTATAATCCTGGTACAGCTGTCGTCTTTGGAGTCAAAGTAAAATTTAACTAAGATGAAACGATTTCTGAGAAAGAGTCATAAGTGGATGGGGCTCATCATTGGAATAATAATATTATTTTTCAGTATAACGGGTATCATCCTTAACCATCGTAAGGCTATCGCCGGAATAGACATCTGTCGCGAATCATTACCGAAGAGTTATCATATTGAAAATTATAATAATGGGATTATCCGAGGCACTAAAGCCTTGGATAACCATCATCTTATCATTTGGGGAAATGCAGGAATTTGGTCAACGGATTCTAGTTTCTCTAAATTCCGCCCTATGATGAATGGTATACCCGAAGGGGCTGACAATAGAAATATTATTGCTGTAGTACAAGATTCAAAAGGACAATTGTGGACAGCTTCTCCATGGGCATTATACTTATGGAAAAAGGGATGGAAAAAACAATTTGAACGTCCTATCCAAGACATAACAATAAAGGGGGATACTCTTGTCGTCGTAACAAATCAAGCAATACTTACAAGTGTTGCTCCTTTTAAACATTTCACGCCTCATTATATCAAAGGGAAAACGCACAAAAAGAATATATTTCATACCATCATGAGTTTACACTCGGGAGAACTATTCGGCCTTCCCGGCATTCTCTTTGTAGACGGTATTGCTATCACTTTGCTTATTCTCACAATTACAGGTGCTATATTTACATTCTACAAGAAAAAAGCAAAGATAGCCATGAAATGTCATAACATACTTGGATATTGGCTTATTGTTTTTACCATTGGAATAACTGTTACGGGTATATGTTTACGCGACCCACTCTCCGGTATACTAAAAAAGATAACTTATGATTCTCATGTCAACCATATCGATGGCCTGAAAGCTATTAGATGGAATTCTCATACTAAGAGATGGATGCTTATCACCCAGAAGGAGATGTTCTGGCTAAATCATCTAGACGGTACTGTTACAAAAATGGGAAGGAATCTGAAATTAACGAATATGGGAATTCATGTTTTTGAACCTATTGATAGTACCCGATGGATTATCGGTAGCCTTCGAGGTTCTTATATTTTCAATCCTGAAAGTGATAAGGTCAAAAAGATAGGGAAAAATATTGCTGTCATGGGATTCTCCAAAGACTTGTGTGAAAATCGTCTTGTTATCTTTGATAAACGGAAAGGTGCTTTAGATCTTGAAGGAAAGAGGGTTTCTAAGGGGATTAAGAAAACGCCTAGAATATTGAAAGAACAAGGCATGCCGTTATGGAATATTGCACTAGAGATACATGTCGGTCGTTTCTTCATCAATTGGATAAAATGTATGTCTTCATCTGTTTATGTTAACATTTCTGGAATTCTAATATTAATAGTATTAATTACAGGACTTGTCATTCTACCTAAAAAGAACAAAAAGTACAGAAGCAAATAGGTGTGAGAACCTAATATACAGAAAACGGAATACATGATCGAGCGTATTTCGTTTTTTTCTTTGGTTTGTCTTTAGCCTCCCAAAAACGAAAAGGGGGATGTATCAAGACATCCCCCTTGTATGTGTGATTAATATTACGGAACTACAGACGAATCAACGTAGAACCCGTTACGGATTTCTTATTACCATTGACCTGTACGGCATAGACGCCTGAAGGCAGATGCCCTAGGTCGAAAGTACTCTGCGCACGATCGGTGGTAAACTCACCAACAAGGACGCCGTTGGTGCTATAGATACGTACACGAAGTGGACCGGCACCCTCTACGGTAGAGATGGTAAGGGTCTTATCAGAGATAGCTATCTTGGTTTGTGCAGGTTGCGAGGTGGAAATGTCCTGTATCTTGCTCGGCAACTGGAGAACTTCCAACAGACCAGCATAGGCGTCGATAACACCATAGCCATATTCGTTGTTTGGCCATACTTCTTCGTCATTTGTATGACGACTGGTCTTGGCCAATACGTCCTTAACTTGCGCTGTGGTAAGTGTAGGGTTGGCTTGCAACCAGAGGGCGATGATGCCCGATACCACTGGGGTAGACATAGATGTACCCGACATAGCTGCCATCTTGTAATGCTGATCGGAAACGCTGGAAGTGGTAAGGAGGGTATCAGCAATCAGATCACCCTCATATGTGTTCTCTGCGTAATGGTTGAGAGCTGATAGGATGTTATGACCCGGTGCCACGACCGTAGGGACGATCTCACCCGATAGGTTTGGGCCACAAGATGACCAGTAGGTCAACTTTCCTGTCTCTTTGATATTTCCATCATAACTTACGCCATAGCCATCAATATTCTTGAACCATGTGCGGGTATTGATGGCGCCAACAGAGATTACGGAATTATAACAACCTGGTGAACATATCGAATATGGATAAGCACCTTTTGGCTCTTCATTGTTAGAGTCGTTATCGTCATCAGGAACAAAGGTTATACAGTCAACACTACCTAGAGCTTCAATATCATCATCGCCTTCGAGGGCTATATAATGAGTTGTTCCCATCTTACCACTTTCGCGATTATCTACAAGAGCCATGATATACTCATTGCCTCGCTTCATAATCTCGGCATAAAAAGAGTATCGATCTTTGTTTTTTCGACTATAGATAAAAGAGGTTTTCTCTGTATAATAGACAGTATCTTTTGATGCGTCCACCTTTGAGAAATCATAACGAACGGTATCCGTCTTCGACTTCAATTTACCACCAACCTCTCTATACGTATCGACCAGTCGGGTGAGGGTAAAAGGTCGCTTGCTGCGGAAAGTAATAAACCCAAAGTCGGCATTCTGGCTCATCGTAAATGCCAAGGTGTCTGGTGTGTTGGCCGTCCACTTGTGATAAAGATACTGGTCGCCGCTATTTCCGGCTGCAAATGTGACGATACGCCCTGGCCCTTGTATAGAGGCATAAGCATCGTTATAGTCTTCATCGTTTTCATCAAACGACATCGGACCACCCCAACTGTTGTTGACGACACATGGCTGATTATGAGCCTCGGCATACTCCATCACATAGAGATTAGCCAAGAGGTATTCCACGTCAGAAGCCGCAATCGACGAGAACGCATCAAAACCAGTATAATTGATCTTATTACTATTATTGCATGCGAAATCGATACATACGGGCACGATATCAGATTCATAAGCGATACCGCTATAACCTTTGTGTTGTGGACCGTCACATGGTGAGCCGGCCATGATGCCCAACACATGGGAGCCATGGACTTCTAAATTCTTATCGGAAGAACCTCCTTGTTCAAAGATTTGCTCAATATCGTTATATACGGTACCTACACCATAGTAGTTGGCTGTGGAACTCTGCTTGATTTGGTCGTAGAAAGACTTGATACGAGAGTTGCCAAACTCGTCTTGGAACATGGGATGTGTAAAGTCAAAACCTGAATCGCACACGCCTGTGACCACGCCTTTTCCGGTGAAAGCTGTCTGCTGGGTGGCTGCGCTTGGAATATATGCTTTATCAGCATTCACCTTGTATCGCACGCTATCCATCAAGGCCTTGGCCAACGAATTGGCTGAAAGTCGACGAATGCTCGGTTCTACGGCGATGGCTTCGAGTTGATTTACTGGGAGCAAAGCGATGACTAGGTCACCTGTGAGTTGCTTCACAACGAAACCGCCATGATTGGTAATAGCATTCTCCGAACCGCCTTTAGCCATACGCACAAGGGTGAAGACGCCGACTTTCTCTGAGCTTGTTCCTTTGGCTCTGGTGGCATCTTGTCGCTTTGCTTCATCCGACAATTGATTAAGCCATAGGTTCATCTTCGCAGGATGGCCCGCCCATACCGTCATGACCATGACATTCAGCATAAACAGCATGAATACTTTCTTCATTTTATCATCTAAAAACATACTTAGGGTAAGAGTTACAAACAAATTATCATTTTCGAAGCAAAAATAATATTTTTTAGTGAAATATGTAAACATATATGTCTTATTTTTGACTATAAGTACATTTTTTTGTGCAAAAAGATTATAAAACAATGATTTTTAGTATCTTTGCCGATAAATATAAACCATCAAATTGTGACATGACGAAAAAACTGAAAACCGCGACTCTATGCGTACAGGGTGGCTATAAGCCTAAGAATGGCGAACCTATTGAGGTTCCTATCGTTCAGAGTACTACTTTTAAATATGACAATTCTGAGGAGATGGCTATGCTCTTCGACTTGAAGAAGGAGGGCTATTTCTATAGTAGATTGCAGAATCCTACAAATGATGCTGTGGCTGAGAAGATCGCACAACTGGAGGGCGGCGTCGGAGCTGTTCTTACATCGAGTGGACAGGCTGCCAACTTCTATGCTGTATTCAACATCTGCGAGACGGGCGACCATATCGTGGCTTCTAACGAAATCTATGGTGGCACGTATAATCTGTTTGGCGTAACACTCAAAAAACTCGGTATCGAGTGCACTTTCGTGAGCCCGGAGGCTAGTGATGAGGAAATTCAGGCTGCATTCCGCCCTAACACAAAAGCTTTGTTCGGCGAGACAATAAGTAACCCGGGATGTCAGATTCTCGACATCGAGAGATTCGCTCACATCGCTCATCGCAACAATGTGCCACTCATCGTGGACAATACTTTTGCCACGCCAATCAACTGTCGTCCTTTTGAATGGGGCGCAGACATCGTAACCCACTCTACAACGAAATATATGGACGGTACGGCTTCTCAGGTCGGTGGCGTCGTCGTGGACAGTGGCAACTTCGACTGGATGGAACATGCGGATAAATTCCCTGGCCTTTGTACGCCTGACGAGAGTTATCATGGCATCATCTATGCGAAGCAGTTTGGCAAAATAGGATACATCACGAAGATTATCTCACAGTTGATGCGCGACCTCGGTTCTATTCCTGCGCCGATGAATTCTTTCATTCTCAACTTAGGGTTGCAGAGTTTGCATCTCCGTATGGCCCAACATTGTAAGAATGCGCAGAAGGTGGCTGAATTCTTGGAGAAAAACGAGAAGGTGGCGTGGGTTCATTTTGCAGGATTGGCAAGCGACCCGAACCATGCTAAGGCTGAGAAATATCTACCTAATGGTACTTGTGGCGTCATCGCCTTCGGATTGAAGGGTAATCGAGACACGGCAATCAAGTTTATGGATTCTCTCGATATGATCAACATCGTGACGCATGTGGCTGATGTCCGCACGTGTGTACTTCATCCAGCCAGTCATACACATCGTCAACTTACGGATGAGCAGCTCAAGGAGGCTGGCATTGCTCCGGATTTGATTCGTCTGTCCGTGGGTATCGAGGATGTAGATGATATTTTGGATGATATCAAACAGGCTCTTGCAAAGATTTAAAAAAAAATGCTTGATGTGATATCAAGCAGATTCATGATTACATAATTAAAATAAGGTGGCTCCCGTATTTGGGAGTCACCTTTCTTTTGTGTATCTATCGTTTACATATTCAGCCAGTTTTCGAGTATCCGTCGCCCATTCGGGGTGAGAATGCTTTCCGGATGAAACTGAATGCCACGGATATCGTAGCTTTTATGTTTCAGGGCCATGATACTTCCGTCATCGCTTTCGGCGGTAATCTCAAGACAATCGGGGAAGTCGGTCTTATCAACGACCCAACTATGATAGCGGCCTACCTCGAAACGTCGGGATAGTCCGGCAAAGATTTCGTCGTTGCCATACTGTGTGATCGGCGTTGAGACGCCATGATATACCTTGCTAAGGTTGGTAAGATGGGCACCGAAGACTTCGCCAATGGCTTGATGACCTAGACAGACGCCGAGCATCGGGATACGGCCTGCATAATGGCTGATGACATCGAGAAGAAGGCCTGCCTCGCTCGGAATGCCCGGTCCTGGCGAAAGGATGATCTTGTCGAAGACCTCGAGCTGATTCAACTGGAACTGGTCGTTGCGATAAACCGTTACCTCGGCTCCTAACTCTCGGACGAGATGAACCAGGTTATATGTAAAACTGTCGTAATTGTCAATGATTACTATTTTCATATTTCTTGTTTTTATTTTCTATAGTCATGCTCGTATATCCTCAAAACAGGTGCAAATGTACGATATCTTTTCTGAATAACATTCTCGTAAGATTAGGAATTTGCACTTTTCTTATGAATATGCGATGTTCCAAGGTTATCAGAGCGATTCCGCGATATGGATGGCCTTGACCAAAGCACCCAGTTTGTTATTACTTTCCTCCAGTTCATAATCGTCGTTGCTCTTGGCCACGATACCACTACCGGCCTGGAACCACAGTTCACCATTGCGCGAGATAAAAGTACGGATGACGATGGCTTGATTCAAGTCTCCGTTGAAGCCAAGGAAGCCGATACACCCGCCATAAGCGCCACGGTTGTGAGGCTCCAGTTCACTAATGATCTGCATGGCTCGAACCTTCGGGGCTCCGCTCAAGGTTCCCGCTGGAAATGTATCGATGAACTCACGAATATGGTCGGCATCGGGGGCGAGCTTTCCACTTACTCTACTCACAAGATGAATCACATGACTATAGAATTGCATATCCTTATAGAAGTCGACCTTTACGCCTGAACAGTTGCGAGACAGGTCGTTACGCGCCAAGTCGACAAGCATCACATGTTCGGCATTCTCCTTCGGGTCGTTACGCAGGAACTCGGCATTCTTTCTGTCCTCCTCCGGCTTTCCCGTTCGACGAGTGGTACCGGCTATCGGGTCGATGAAGGCAGTTTCGCCAACGATTCGGTTGTGGGTTTCGGGCGAAGAACCGAAGATACGGAATCCACCGAAATCGAAATAGAAAAGGTAAGGACTCGGATTGATACTTCGCAACGCACGATAGAGTTTGAAGTCATCGCCCTCATATTTCTGACAGAAACGGCGTGAGATAACAATTTGGAAGACATCACCTCGCAGACAATGTTTCACACATTTACGAATGTTGGCCTTATGCTCCTCATCGGTCAACGTGCTGAAACTCTCGCCCACCGGATGGAAATCGTATGGTTTCACATTCTGACGGTTGATGGCACGATAGAGTTGTTCGATGCGTGCCTCGCCTTCCTGCGAATCAGCGGAAGGATCAAGGAGGGTGACAAACTCGATCGTGTTATTGAAATGGTCGAATACGATGAGGTCACGATAAAGAATATAGAGGATGTCGGGAGCGTCATTCTTCGCCATTGTGGTATCTTTGACTTCGATATCCTCAAAATATCTCACGGCATTAAAGGTGGTATACCCATAGAGTCCACAGAAGTCTGCCCCCTCACCTTGTACCTTAAAACTAGCGAGGAAGTCGTTAATGGCTTGTGCCACAATATCTTTGGCCTCACCTTTACGCTGATGTATCACCTCACGTTCCTCCACCCTACGGTCAGGGAACTGCATTGTGATCTTGCCATGTCCCACAGCAATCTGAGCGATCGGGTTGATACCGATGAACGAACGACTATTGTCGGTTCCATGATAATCAGAACT
>CACYKX010000069.1 GCA_902775075.1 uncultured Prevotellaceae bacterium
TTGTAGTCGTTTGTGGTCTTTGGCTTGAGTGATGGGTCTGTGTAGCACACAAGTGCATCATACTTGGTGAGTGGCGGGAGATTCTTATACTTTATCCAATTCTCGCGGAAGATTGAACCAACGGTGATCGGGTTATGCATCATTTCCTTTTCCCAGGCTTTGTAACCAACAAAATCACGGTATTCCTGTGCTTCCACTTTGGTCCACTTATCTTTCCATATCGGTTCCCCCTTGTCATCAATAGCCTTAACCTTAGAAAGATAGACACCATCTGTGTGTGCAATGTTGTATAGAACAGAGTTCTTGGATATGAGATTGCCGACCATGATGAAACGGCCGCGACCGACATCCAGAGATCCGAAGAGTGCTTCCTTTACCCATTCTGTAAGCTCACGGACACGACGCTCATTGCGACAAAGTTCATCATCATCAAGGTCATCAATGACAATGTAGTCCGGTCGCGCTTCCTTATAACGAAGACCACGAGGGGACTGCCCACGACCACGCGCAAAGAAAGCGACCCCGGAATTGGTGACGAATTCGCCTTCTTGCCATTCTCCAAGATTTTTCTGCTCACCAAAATCATTGATAATACGCTGATTGAACTCCAGTTCAGCCTGTATGTCACCAAGAAGTGTGCGTGCAGAATCTTCTGACTTTCCTACAACGACCATGACATTGATGAGCCTTTTCGGCTGGAACATAAGCCACAGAGGTATCATGACATCGAAATGTGTTGATTTGGCATGCCCACGCGGCCACATGAAGACGGCTTTCAGGTTAGGAGTGTTCTTGACCTTACCGGCAGCCTGATTGTGGAAAGGTGCATTCTTGATGGTCTTGATGACCTCACCGGTCGTTTTATCACGCAGTTGTACCCAGTGTGGAAAGTAGTATTCGCAGAACTGCTGATAGTTTCTTAGTAGTCTAGCTATCCTTTTGGCCCGCTCATCATCACTTTCGCTGACGTTGATGATTTCCGTGAGCGACTGGATATGCTGACAATGTTCCTTCCATATCTCATATGCTTTTTTCTGTTCGGTATTCATAAGCCTAGATTATTGGTTGACCACCATTACCGAGAGTCTCGATAATAAATCTGTCCTGGTATTTGTTGATGGCCTTGATAAGTTCCGGCGTAATTTTCGGATCTGTCTGAGCACGATATTCCAACCATTTAGAAAAAGCCATGAACGTCTCTATGAAATCAACTACAGAGGCTTTCTTGTCTAGTTTCTGTATCGTAGCCGCCATCTTGGCCATACGATCGGGAAGTTTGGCAATAAGTTCCGGGTCTTTAGACGAATTGACAGTTTCAACAAGGTCGTTGATGGATGCAAGGAGTTTGTTGACAAGTTCTGGACGGGTCACCGTAGCCGCGGCCCGCTGTTCCTTCCAACATTCATTGTTGACCCATTTAGAAATGGTGTTAATATGTACGCCAATGACCTCAGCGATTTCGGATTGTCCCTTTCCAGCCATATATAGCGATCGTGCTATCGATTTCTTCTTTTCTATTTCTGCTTTCTTCATAAGAAATTTAGTTTAAAACAGTTGCAAAATAAGTGAATTTGCACATGAAAAACAAGAAAGTACGCAACGGTTGCAGATAAGTATGCAGGTGCTGCGCAGTTATTTGGAAATATCCCCAAAAGGAGTTTATTTTGCCAATGTTTAACGAAAATAGACGCAAGAAAATAAGATGAAAAGACTAAGACTCAGTGACAGCAGTGTGAACTCGTACGGATCGAGATTGATAACGCAGGGTGGCGATATTAGCCAATATGAGAAGAATCCTGTTCTACTTTATATGCATCAACGTGGAACTGTGATTGGATATATCAAAGATATAAGAATCGAAGGTGATGAGATAACTGGTGAACCAGTCTTCGACGAAGCCACTGAGCTATCGAAACAGATTAAGACACAGTTCGAAAAGGGTTCGATAAGAATGTGTTCTGTTGGCGCGGACATCCTAGAACTATCAGATGATCCAGCCTTACTATTACCAGGTCAGACCTGCCCGACCATTACGAAGTGGCGTTTGTTTGAAGTGTCGATGGTTGATATCGGAGCCAACGATAATGCTATCGTACTAAAGAAAGACGGAAAGGTACTAGAATTGGGCATGGGGGCTGAATCACCCCTACCAAAACTCGAAAATTTTAACCATAAAATAGAAAAGGAAATGGAAATTAAAACTTTAGCATTGGCACTTGGACTTGAGGCAACAGCCACAGAGGAACAAGTGACAGACTCTATCAAGGGTCTTGTAAAATTCAAGAAGGAGAATGCAACAAAGATTGAAAGTTTGCAGAATGAATTGAAGGAACTTAAAGAAGAAAAAGAGACTCTGACGCTTGGTCGTATCACCAAGATCGTAGAGGATGCCATCGCAGAGAAGAAGATCAATGCGGGAAAGAAAGACCACTACATTGAACTAGGCAAGAAGATCGGTGATACGGAACTGCAGGAAATATTCTCAGCAATGACTGGCGCTCAGAAACTGACGGCACAGTTACAACTGAGCAATGATGATGAAGGAAAGAATTCTCCGTACAAGAAACTAAGTGATGTGCCTGCAGAGAAGCTCCTTCAGTTGAAAAAAGATGATTACAAGACATACGCAGCCTTATATAAGGCCGAATACGGTATGGATTTAGAGGATTAAATATACTTTAAAGCAATAAAAGATTATGAAAAAAGAGATGATGAAAAGCCTTAGTGCGGTGTTGTTTAACTGTGTGATGGGAATGGCAGTGGCATTCGTGCTTGGTATTACTCCGGCATACGGAGCCATTGGTGCTAACGTTCTTGCGTTCGCGGTAGGAAACTTCATGCCGGCAGGTGCAGCCTTTGATGGCGTGCTTAAAGAGATCTGGACCGGTGAAATGGTAAAGGGTTTGCGTGCAGGCCTGAACGGAGCTTGGTTGCAGAGTGTTCCTGATAGTTCTTCGGCTGTGGATAATGACGTAATCCACTTGGTTGATGTAGAGGCTGAACCTGATGTCTTGATAAACAATACTACATACCCTATAGATACTCAGGAGTTGTCGGATGGTGATATAGCAATCAATCTTGATAAGTTCCAGACAAAGGCTACTCCTATCAAGGATGATGAGTTGTTTGCTATAAGCTATGACAAGATGGCCCGTGTTCTTGACGGTCACCGTGACTCTATCACGATTGCGGAACTGCAAAAGGCTGCACATGCCTTATGTGCAAATAGTAATACAAAGAAGACTCCTGTGCTGAAGACCAGCGGAGCTGCAGAGAAAGATGGCCGTCATAAGATGACTCTTGATGATGTTATTGCTATGAAGCGCAAGATGGATGAGCTGCACGTGCCTACAGATGGTCGTACACTTGTGTTGTGCCAGGATCATGTAAATGACTTGCTTGGTACAGAACAGAGTTTCCGTGAGCAATATAACATTAATCGTGAAGACGGTACTGTCGGCAGATTGTATGGCTTTGACATATATGAATTTGACAACTGTCCGGCCTATACCAAAGCTGGCAACAAGAAAAATGTGGGTGATATAACCGATGTAGGTGAGTATCAGGCATCGTTCGCTTTCTATAACAAACGTGTGTTCAAGGCTAGTGGTTCGCTGAAGATGTATTACAGTCTTGCAGAGAACGACCCACAGAATCAGCAGAACCTAGTCAACTTCAGACATTACTTCGTGGCAATGCCTAAGAAGAAGGATGCCGGAGTCGTAATGATGAGCGACTATACTGCTCCAACCGGCAATTGAGGTGAATAAAAGTGAACTCTGATAAAGATCGGAATTATGGGAGAATTGAAACGACTTGTCATACACTGCACAGCTACACCTGAAGGACGAGAAGTGACAAGTGCTGAGATAAGGCATTGGCATTGCGATCCGGAGAGTAAAGGAGGTCGTGGGTGGAAGCAGGTTGGATATGCCGATATGATCCATCTGAACGGAGATATAGAGAATCTGGTGAAATATGATGAGGATGATGAGGTGGATCCTTGGGAAGTAACCAATGGTGCCAAAGGCTACAACTCCAACTCACGCCACGTGGTATATGTCGGCGGATTGGACAAAAGTGGTAATGCCAAGGACACTCGCACCGCCGCACAGAAAGCTGCTATGGGGAAATATGTTCGCGCATTTCTGCGCGAACACCCTCATGCAGCGGTGTGCGGGCACCGTGATCTACCGGGAGTACAGAAGGAATGTCCTTCTTTCGATGTAAGAAGATGGATGGAAGCGGAATCGATATAAGATGATGAGATGGATACTATTCTACAGATACTGCAATGGGCCATTCCTTCAGGAGGAATAGGAGCAGCTATTGCATGGATAGCAAATAGAAACGTGAACAAGGCAAAATCTGCTCGCGAGGTACATGATACCTACAAACAGATGTACCAGGATATCAGTGACGTTCTATTAAAGCTACAGAAGAACTATGATGAATTATCAAAATCACTCAATACTGTCAAGACTGAAAACGGTAGCCTTAAACGGGCTATCAATGGGCTTAGAAGGGCTATCGAAAGTATCAATGATTGTCCTTATAAGCGTGAATGTCCTGTTCGTGACAGGTTGCAAATCGAGGGCGAGCCTGTTGAATCAGCCGACAAGAGACAGTGTACAGGTGGAACAACACTCAAGAATGGCAGTACAGATAGACTTTCAGACAGAAAATATGGACAGCGCAACGCTGTTGCTGCAACCAAGCCAGCTAGAGGGACTACCAATCGGCGCAGAATATGCAGCCGAAAAAGGGACGATGAGAATAAGCGCAAAGAAGACCCAACAGGGATTGTTACTGACGGCGGAAACTCCAAGACTGGCGCATAAGATAACGACCCGAACGGATCTCGAAGGTATCTCGAAGGCAACAGTAAACAAACCGGTTAGAACGGTTGAACAGGCGAAGGTCGAAAATCATAACAAAGATGAATGCTCGTGGCTGAGGATATTATGCTGGACTGTTGGTATATTGATGATAATGACAATAGTAATAACAATTATAAAGAAAGTTTTATGAATAACAATGATTACAGAGATGGCACCGACCTGATAGTGTCGGTTGTTCTCAAAGCTCTTGGACATAGTACCGAGTGTAAAATTGCCTTTAAGGCTGAGAGCGGAACACGCAAGACCAAGGAAGCACGTATGGGTAAATTCCAAGAGAAATATGTGAAGACTCTTGGTTGTACAGTCAGCGCAAGCGGATTCGTGCATAGCGGTGATGCTGAAAATGGTCTCCCAAGTCTGAGAAGTTTATTTCTGGCAGGTCAGCCTGTAGACGCTTCTTGGTGTTACCGTGATGAACCAGGCACTACGTATGGTGGTAAATTTATCATTACAGCCCTTGAGGAAACCGGTAAGGCCGGTGACGATGAGACATACAGCATAACATTAGAGAATAGCGGTGCTGTAGCTCCAATCCCCGCAAGTAATCCAGAATAAAAGAGAAAGACTATGGGTAAGACAATGATGATAACAACGAGTGACGGCAAAGAGTATCCGTGCCGAGTCACCCTTGGTGCCATGCGCCGCTTCAAAACGGAAACCGGAAAAGAAGCAGACAAGATAGAGGGCGTGGCAGATATGGCCGTATTCATGTGGTGCTGCTGTATTTCAGCATGTAGAGCCGACGGCATAGAGTTTAACTATGGCATTGATGACTTTTGTGATAGATTAGATATAGGCGCAGCTGAAACCTTTGGGAAGGCAATCACCAGCAGCGAAAAAAAAACGAAGAAGTAAATGAGCGGGTGACCGTTGAAGAACTTCTAGGTATCGCGATGGGGTGTATAGGAATGAGCCTTCAAGACTTTGACCAATGCACCCCATTGGAATTTGAGAAGATCTATGAAAAATGGCAAAAGAAACAACAACAAAAGAGGCAGAATAGTTGGGAACAAACCAGGCAACTTGCAATGTGTATGCTGCAGCCATATGCTCAAAGGGCTTTGAAGGAGGAAGATGTAATGATCTTCGCATGGGACAAAAAAAACGATGACGAAGCCATCGTTAAGAAAGAAAAGACCCATGAGGAACTTGAAGCAGAGGCACGCCACTTCGAAAAGGTGAAAAAGGCGCGTGGACTAGCTTAGGACTTATGGGTACCAGAAATGAACCATACGAGGAATGCCATGGCTGTTATGTGTATTCCAACGAAGAATGGAAGCGCTGACCAACTTATGGCAAACAGGATAGATGCCGTGAGACTGGCAATCATAGTGTAGTATGCAGTATTCTGTATTTTGTTTCTTATCATAAGAAAATGTTTTGAAATCCGGTGTAAAGATAATAAAAAATGGCAAACGAAGTATCTTTTTTAATAAAAATTTTGACTTCTGGCGAAGAAACAGTGAGGCAAGTGACCATGGATGCAGCAGAACTTGGTCGCGTGGTGAAAGAGGTGAATGACGAGCAGGGAAAGTTGAATACCAAACTGCTTGACATTAACCAGGCACAGCAGGCGATACAAAATGCAGCAGAAGGTTTCGGACAGATAGCTGAAGAAGTGAGCAAACTGACAGAGGCCTACACGGTACAGGAGATGGCTGAAGTGAAATTGGATACAATCATGCGTCAGCGAATGGGTGCTACGGATGAAGACACTGAGGCTATCAAAAGACTTGCTTCTGCACAACAGGAACTGGGTGTGATCGGAGATGAGGTACAGCTGAGTGGTGCCCAGCAGATGGCTACGTTCTTGAACTCACGCCAGGCATTGGAGGAATTGATACCTGCCATGAACAACTTACTCGCCCAACAGAAGGGACTGAATGCCACGGAGCAAGATGCCGTAAGCATAGGTAACATGATGGGAAAGGCCATGCAAGGACAGACCCAAGTACTGCAGCGTGTGGGTATCACGTTTACGGATGCTCAGGAGCAGATATTGAAATATGGTACTGAGGAACAGAAAGCAGCTACACTTGCCCAGGTGATAACGGACAATGTTGGCAACATGAATGCTCGACTTGCAGAAACAGATGCTGGTCGAGCGAAACAGCTAAGCAATACGTTTGGTGACATAAAAGAAGTGCTTGGCAGTTGCTTATCGAGACTGGAACCTGTTTTGAAAACAGTTGGTGAATTGGGTATGGGTGTTCAGGGAATTGTTTCCTTGACTCAGGGTGCAAGAGGACTGGCTGCAGCCTTTCATTCAATAGCCACAGTAGGCCGTATATGTGTAGCATCGAATGCGGCAGTAACGACATCGGTGAACGGTATGACTGGGGCCATGGGGGCTGGGACGGTGGCTGCGGGTGTGCTGAAAGTAGCAATCAGAGGATTACTAATTTCGACAGGTGTAGGTATTGCTATTTGGGCTCTGACAGAAGCAATAGGTGCATTGGTGGGTACAAGCGATAAAGCCACAAAAGAACTGGAGAATCTGAATAATGCCGAGAACGAGGTGCAGCGCACACAGGATACAACGCGTGTAAGTCTTGAACTGAATATTCAGACGCTAAAGAACTTCAACGGTTCTAAGGAACAGGAGAAGAACTTGGTGGAGAAGATGAACAATACCTATGGTGAGAGCATGGGATATTATTCTTCTGTCGCTGAATGGTATAAAGCTTTGACTAAGAATAGTGCTGCTTACTGTGAACAGATGATCGTTGAAACGCGAATGCGAGAAGTCGCTAATCAGGCAGCTCAGACTGAAGGGAAAATACACGACTTGGTATATAACAAGGATGGAAGCAAGAAAAAATATTCGACACGAAGGGATAAAAAATATACAGAGGGTGTAGATCGGTATGGCAACCGAATCATTACAGGTGTGCATGATGTCGAAGGAAGTAGCCAACTTGATAAAGTTACAGCCAACATAAAGAAACTGAAGAAAGAGGGCGCTGCGGCCCGCAAGGAGATGGAAGGACTTGCCAAGAGAGGCGCAAAGATAAAAATGCCTGTAATGGGATCAGCGAGACCGCATAGTGGAGGTAAAAGTGGAAAAGGAACAACACCAAAACATGGGAAGAACGTAGTAGATGAAAAGAAAACAAAAGCCGCTGAAGGCAGCATTGAGAGACTGCAAGAACAGATGACCAATCTGAGAAAGCAGATAGAAGCTACCGGAAATGCGGACTTTGCCAATAAACTTGTAAAGCAATACAGGGCTTTGGAAACGGAATTGAATTCCAAAAAGCTAAAGATTTGGTTGGAAGAACCTTCTAAGAAGGAGTTGGCTAACTACAAAGATCATATACAAAAAAGTTTTTCCCAGGATATGGAAAAGTTCCTGAAAATGCCACCTCTAAAATTGAACATCAATACTAATAAGATAGGAGAAACAAAGGACCACCTAAAAGATGCCTGTGAAAGTGTGAAAGAGTTGGGAAGTGGTTTGGGAAGTCTTGGTGATGCAATAGGTGTTCCGGAACTAAACGTAGCAGGGACGATGGCACAGGCTATAGCGACAATGGTTGACGGATATGGAAAGGCAACGGCACAGGCTGCAGATATGGGGCCATGGGCATGGATAACCTTTGCCGCAACAGGTCTTGCTCAGCTTGGTGCCATGGTAAGTAGTGTGAAAGGCATGGGAAAATTTGCCGATGGTGGTATGGTATATGGACCAACTTTGGCACTGATGGGTGAATATGCTAATGCAAGTACGGACCCGGAAGTAATCTCTCCTCTATCCAAATTGCAACAGATCGTAGGCAGTGGTAGACAGGAATCCGGTGCACATGGATATACAAGGCTCAGGGCCCGCGATATACTTATTGCAATAAGTAATGAAGCTAGGGCAAGTCGTAAAAGCGGTAAAAAAGTAATCATCTAAAAGTGTTCGAACGATGTTAGAAGGTAGTTATTATAACAGACTTGACCAAAAAATAGAGGTCACCATCGGTGTATCCGGGATAAACGGAGTGATTGGAGACAATGTGAGCGGTATTTACTTTGCCGGAGACGAAGCCGTAGTGACACAATCACAGTTCAATGACACCTTTGATGTACTGGTAAGGACTTCTGCGACGATCACATTGCTCTGTCGGAACTATGTACCTAATTTCTTTGCAAGCAACGCAACTGATATATCCGTAGTGATTAAGAAGGCTGGCAAGTGTGTGTTTGCTGGATTCGTTGAGCCACAGGCTTATTCGCAGGACTACAATGATGAGCTCGACTCAGTAGAACTAAGTTGTATCGATGTGGTATCGGCTTTTCAGTATTCCAAGTATAAAGCTATCGGTTCTAAGAATAGCTATAAGCAAGTAAAGATGGATGCAACAAGAATATCATTCCAAGATATTATCGATGAAATCGTTACTGATATATCTGCCAAACTTGGAGAACCGCTGGCCATTCATTATGATAATTCGAAGTCGTTACCCTCACGAACAGCACAGACATTGTTCAGTGACTTGAAGATAAGTGAACTGTTGTTCTTAGGAGATACAGAGGATGACGTTTGGACTAACGAGGAAGTAATGACACAGATGCTACAGTATCTGAATCTACACATGATGCAAGTAGGGACGGATCTGTATGTATTTGATTGGGAGTCGCTTAAGAACAAATATTTCGGTGGTGATGATGTGACCATAGAGAGTCATATTGCGGTAGGCGATGATCATAAACTGACCATCGGAGAAACATACAATCAGATAAGATTGGAATGTGATGTAAAGAGTATTGATGAGGTAATGGAAAGTCCTCTCGATTCAAAAAAATTGGTTTCACCATACCGCAACAAGCAAAAGTATCTGACGGAGTATTCTTCTCTGGGTGAAGGTCGAACTGCGTATGACGCGTTCGGAACAATTGTGAATGGAGGTAATACGGATTATGGTGATGCAAAAGTCACAGAATGGTTTATGCAGGTCAAGAACAATATGCATTGGAGGTTCAATATTGCTGGGCAAGATGCTATTGCCACATATTGTAGTAATAACACAAGGCAACATGAATTACCAAATGCTTTAAGACAGAATTCTGGTGCTGCAATAATCAGCTTCGGAAGTATAGAGAAGAAATCCGTTGCAGGAGACGACTCTCCTGTATCTAAAGTGGATATGTCAGACTACCTGATCGTGTCTGTAAACGGAAATGGTATAGATTCTAGCGATACTACATATCCGCAACCTGCAGATATAAAGGCAAATATTCCGTATGCCACATATACAGGTAATATATCCGGAGGTGTATTTTCACCTGTCGATGAGGAAACCGTAAATTATATCGTGTTGTCTGGAAAAATTGGACTGAACCCTGTATTGACTGTATCGAAGGAGTTTAATATGATCTCTACCGAAGGCGTACCATGGCACGGAACTGTACCAACAAGAAAACATGGTGATGGCAGATATTATACGCAGCAATGGTGGCGTGCGGAAACGCCATCGTCAGTAGCAGAGAGTGACGAAAGTAATACTCCGAGACTTGTTCCGTTTGTCGAAGACGGTCCGGAGGAATATGAGTTTAAATACTCTGCGATAGGAGATTCGACGGATCATGTAAGTAAAGTTGCCGTACTGGCTTGTATGCTGGTAATCGGTGATAAATGTGTTGTGGAGAAAGGAACGAGTGGACAGATCGATGATTTTGAGTGGCAGACTTATAAAGCTTTAGAAAACTGTTCCAGTGAGGATGAATATTATCAACAATGTTTCTATATAGGTTTCAATCCAAAGATTGGCGATAAGCTGATTGGTTCGATGTTCGATATACAGAACAATATTAGTTATACACTCGGAATAGATGCGGAAGGAATTGCTATCCCTATCAAGAAGAGTGATTGTGTGAACGGAAAAGTACAATTCAAGATTCTTGGACCTGTCAATACAGTATGGAGTGAAGTAACACGAAGACACCCAACATTCTTCCGACATACTAAATGGGGAGAGAATCAGATTCCTTTGCTCGCACATGTGAGTTCGATAGTAATCAAGGAACTGGAAATGAAAGTATACTCAAACAATGCTTTCGTTAACAACAGCACGAAGAAAGACCTTGTGTATGTAAGTGATACCTTCGAACAATTCGTTAATAAGAAGGATGATATACATTTTAAGATCAACTCATCACTTACCAGTGAAGAATGTAGAGAACTGGAAGTGTCGAATAGTGTTAAGATGAGCTCGCCTATGGACAATGAGGGCAAAGGCGTGGTAATGATAACAGACCATCTAAAGCAAATTACGAATAAGGCAGAAAAACTGTATGTTGATGCTTATTATAGCGAATATCATCTCCCAAGGGTCTCTTTAGAGACGACTCTTGAAGATAGAGATAATATAGTGTCCCCATTCAATCTATATTATCATCCTGCGATTGGGAAAACTTTCTTTGTTGAAGGTGTTAGTAGAAATCTAGATAATGCATCGGCTACATTAATATTGAAAGAATTATGATAGATGTTAAGATTTTAGCAAAAGATAAGGAAGAAGGAGGTTCCGCCAATGGGACGAATACATATACTCCTGCTTATATTCCGCCGGAGCTTTCTGTCAAAAGCATAAATATCGGTGATGCATATCTACGTTATGACGGAACCAATAAAGCCCTATATGTATCCGATAAGAATGGCTCGACCATGAACTTCTATGCATTTGGTGGTATTGCTGCTCTAGGACAGTATTCTGATAAGGGTAAAGGAGAAATGAATTATGACCGTCTCGATGCATGGCAAGACTATGATGCAAGTAAGGCTGGATATGTGTTGGCTGCAGGACTAGGATATGAATTGAACACAAGAATAACGGCATTAGAAAATGGCGTTATAGAGGGTGTGGCCACGGAGGACTGGGTTATAAAGCAAGGCTATCTAACAGCTCATCAGTCTTTAGCTGGTTATGCCACTCAAAATTGGGTCCAGCAGCAAGGGTACTTAACAAGTCACCAGTCTTTACTTGATTATGCTACAAAGGCTTGGACTAATAATAATTTTGCATCTAAAGTACATACACACGCGTGGAGTGATATTATAGGTAAGCCTACTACCCTTAGTGGCTATGGCATCACGGATGCTTACATCTCCAACGGTGCCATAACCCTCGGAACTAATACCATCACACCTATCACATCATTGGCAGGTTATGCGACAGAAACATGGGTAAGCCAAAAATATCTTCCTTTGAGTGGAGGAAAACTAAGTGGAAACCTTATTATTGGTGGTTCTGATATTCCAGAAGTATCAGGTAATCTTCTGAAATATGCTTCTGTGCACTCTATTAAATTCTATCGTAATGGATTCCTTATTCCTTATCAGATGGATAATACTAATGATGGAGGATTCTTCCGTGTAAGAGGCACTACTGAGAACAATGTTGTATGCGAGATTGGCACTTGGGATGATTCTGGTGCAGGCGAGACTATTCAGTTCAATTACTATCCGACAACATCTACAATCAATCCCACGTATAGTGTTTCTGTGCCAAAAGCAACAGGAACTTTAGCTTTAACTTCTGACAATGTAGCATCTGCCACTAAACTCCAGACTGCAAGAACCTTATGGGGTCAAAGCTTCGATGGAACTGACAATGTAAGCGGTAACCTCACTTTCATGACAGGAAGTAACGGTATGTACGGAATAGTTCCTAATCAGTCGGGGCATTGGGACTTGTCTATCTATACCGAAGGTCAGCCAAGATTAACTATCAAGGATGACGGCAATGTTGGTATCGGAACTAGTAACCCAACAGAGAAGTTAGATGTGGTTGGTAATGTCCGCGTGTCTTGCAATGAAGGTGAAGGTCTTAGAATTAAGAATCTAGATGGAACATACAATGTGATTAAATTTGCCGATAGCACAGGCACGGACAAGGCTGCGATACACTATTTCCACGCAGATATGTGGAACAATCCTTCTGCAAACACGCTGAATTTGCAGTCTCCTATCGTATCTCTCGGCGACTGGCAGAACCCTACGGTATATGTGAATAGTGCTAACAATTTTGTAGGCATAAAGACAACACCACAGGCAGAACTTGACGTGAACGGAAATGCACTAATAGGAGGAACACTATATATAAGCACTGGCGGTTACCACGAGAGCGTATCAAGAAATATGTACTCTGTAATTAGTGTACCAGATAACTACCACAAATTCATCCTCCGTGGTGATGTTACAACGACTGCTCAAAATTCATACACAACTGGTGACGTTACAACCTTTGCTGAATATGGCGGTAAATGGCGATTCCGTAGGCTTACGGAATCGGAGAATACTCTTCTTGTAGAGCTTGGCGCAACAAGTACATTTCACGGCACAATCCATACAACGGGGGACATTACTGCTGATGGTGGCGTTTCATCTCTTAGACAGAGTACATCATCAGACCTTCGACTAAAGGACAAGATAGATGATCTCAACTTATCTATAGATATGTTTGCTAATGCACCGTCTATTCGCTTTAGATGGAAAAATAAGTTCAGCCTTGGTGAACAGGTGGGAACAATAGCACAATATTGGCAAGCCAACTTACCTGAGGTTGTACATGAACTCCCTAATGGATACTTTGCGCTACAATATGATGTCGCAGCATTGCTTGGTGTCATCACAGCGACTAAGAGGGTGAAAAATCACGAGAATAGAATCAAAAAACTTGAAGATGAGAATAAGAAGCTCAAGGAAGAAATAAAGAAACTTAAAGGAAAATAAATATGAGCAACGAATCAACAGAAATAAGCATTCAAGATGTGCAACAGATACTCGGGGTCTCTTCTGGAGACTTAGCTGTGCTTTGTAGATCGGATAAGATTAATTCGTGGTCTAGGTATAAACCTATTAGATATGCCAACAGATATCTCCTCAAGTCACCTGTTAAGGAAGACGTAACGAATGCTATTAAACTTGACGAGTGTAGCGTTCTTAGATGTGGTATGAGTGTAGTTGAATTGACGGAGACGCAAATGAAAGATAAGGGCGGAGGAAGCATTAAAGGCTTTGCAGA
>CACYKX010000070.1 GCA_902775075.1 uncultured Prevotellaceae bacterium
TCTTTATCCTTATTTTCATTTACTGCAGCCAAAACGGGTTGCGCAATTTGTCCGATAGCATTGGCTACAAACGAGTTGGCTTTACTATCCCAGTTGTAGGCTTGAGTATAGTTGCCCACATCATGGATCGTATATAATCGACCGAAGATAAGTGTCAGAATATTGTTGCTGATGGTGTTGATAATGTTTGTAAATAAAATCTTTACACTAAAGTTGAACATCCTCTTTACCGGACCGAAGTCGATATGCAGGTTAGGGCGCCATCCCGTATAGTAATATCTTCCGATGTTCAATACACAGATATAGATGATTTGTTGCCAGGCCAGACTCCAATAGCTCATCCCCATGGAAGCCATTGTGATACCAACAATGCCAGAACATATTAAGGCTATAAATCCGCATATTGCGATTTCTTTGTTCATCATATTCTTCGTCATATAGGCACCCTGTGCTATTCCCAGTGAAGAAAAGACGAAGCCAAGAAATACGAAACGGGAAACCTCCACCAAACAAGGTTGATGGAAATACCAAGCGATGGCGGGAGCACAGAAGAAAAGAATACAATACATGCTGATACCAGCAATGATATTGAACCAGAATACCGAATTGTAGTCATTTCCCGTAGGGTGTTTCAGGTTGATAAGTCCCTGAGTGAATCCACTGCTCTGTATATTACCTGCAATCAGAGTGAAGATGGTAAGAACACCTACGATACCCGTCTCAGTCGGAGATAGTAAGCGGCCAAGAAATATACCAATGACGATATTGAGTATCTGCGTGGTACCACTATTCATGGCACCCCAAAAAAGGCCTTTTGCTGTTTTTTCTTTTAGCGTTTCTACCATATTGTCATTTATTTCCTGTATATATCAATCTTGTCTAGTAACTTATCGCTTTCTCCTGTTTTTGTTTTTCTGCAGAACATTTTACCCGAATCTATCAAAGTCTTGAAGTCTTCTTCTTGGAAGACCTTGATTTCTTCACCATATTCTATATAGGTGAGTGGTGATAGTTCCTCCAGTTCCAGTTCCTTACCTTCTATAAGTTTACAGTATTTCGCAAATTTCGAGTTTAATGCTATTGTATGGATGAAAGTCTCGTCGGGTCCGAATGAAGTCTTGAAATAATTTGTAAATTCAGGATGCTTCTCGTATATAGATAGTGCATATTGTGCCAGCTCTCGTGTGATGCCCCACCAAGAACCACCTTTATATAGAGGCACTCTTCTGTTTCCCAAAGGAACCGTTAGTGGCTTGTGAATATTCATTCCCGTAAGAATTTTTCTGATAGCCACTCTAAATTTACTTTTGATAGTACCATATTTCCAAGGCTTGGTGTTCAGAAATCGATATTCCCGATAGAGCCTGGCATCTTCTTTATTGTTGGTCAAGCAAGTTGCCCTTAGAAAGTTCTTTCCTTGTACCGAATCGATATATCTCATGATTTTATCATTACTCCATAGTGGATAATCCAATCCACTGATAGAGAATAGATAATCGAAAGGTTCAGGAAAGGCTAGGGCAGCCTTGATTAATGCCATCTGGTATCTCACCTGTCCGAAACTTCCCCACATCACATTGATCCTATCCTCAATAAAGTGAGCATGAGGATTCGTAACACATCTTTTGAATGTATTGATGTCGGCTTTAGCATCCACATGTATGAAGAATTCGGCATTGCTTGGCAATGCTTGAATCAATCTGTTTAGATGTGGAGCATCCGTGTGGGCAGATATCAGATAAGCTATTCTTTTCATATTCTTTGCAAAAATAGCAAATCATGATTGATTTTCAAAATATTCTTTTTACTTTTGCAATAATAAAGTTTCAAAAGATATGTTAGTAACCCAAGAACAGCAACCTGTATGGAATGCCATAATCACAGATGTCTTTAGAGAATTCATAGATATCTGTCAGAGAAATAATCTCACCTATTATTGTTGTGGTGGTACCGCTATTGGTGCCGTACGTCATCATGGTATTATCCCTTGGGATGATGATATAGATGTGTTTATGCCTCGTCCGGATTATGATAAGTTCTTGAAATTGGCAGAGAAAGAGGATCTGGGCAAATATGAGGTCGTTTCTCCGTATAATACGGCTGATTACCCGCTTTATTTTTCCAAGTTGTGTAATAAGGAAACCTCATTGATCGAGATAGCCGAACATCCTTTCTTGATGGGACTTTATATCGACATATTTCCACTAGATGGTGCTTCGAATTCCATAGAAGAAGCTAAGCAGCAACAGGCAGAATTCCGTCATATCATGAATAAGTTGGAGGCAGCTTCCTCTCATAATACATTCTGGAAATATATCTCTTTGCTGGCAACACCTAAGGACTGGGGACGCTTCCTGCGTAAGACTTATGCTTTCTTCAACAGGGAAAACTATCGTCGTTCTTTGATCCGACAAATGGATACAATCAGTCGTAGATATGACTTCTCTACTTCTAAGCAGGTTATGGCCTATAGTGGAAGTTATGGTGAAAGAGAAGTATTTCCTAAAGAATGGCTCGAAGGTATTGTGAAATGTCCTTTTGAGACTTTGGAAGTCAATCTTTTCTCTGGATACGATAAATACCTTAAGCAATTGTATGGTGATTATATGCAGTTACCACCTGTGGAGAAACGACAAAGTCATCATTTTAAGGCATATTTTGATTTAACGAAGAGAATAACACTTCGTGAAGCTCTTGCCAAGATCAAGTAACTTTATCGGCTTTCCATACTTTCTTCGATGGTAGCTTGCAGATATTCTCTTAGGCTACCTTTTACATTCCAGCCGAGTTCCTTTAATTTCTGATTAGAGAATATTGATTTCGTTATAGGATTGGTTCTTCCTTTCTTTGCATCGCTTGGAATGTCAAAGATGACCTGTTTATGGCCTATTTCCGCAATGATTTCTGCTAATTCTCGAATTGTGATATTAGACAGGTCGTCGGCAATGTTATAGGCTTCGCCGCTGCCTCCTTTTAGTAAGATATATAGCAAAGCGCTGGCGCAGTCTACAACAAAAGTCCAGGAACGAAAGGCCTCTCCCTTACTCTTAAGGACGATATCCTCGTCGTTGAGTATGTTTCGGATAAATTGCGCATACACCCGATTGTCAGACTCTGTAAAATGTGGACCATATACATGGCCTGGACGGGCTATGACGATATTGGCTTGATATTCAGCGATATAAGAGGCGCATAGAGTCTCTGCTGCTCGTTTGGATGAAGGATAACAAGAGCGTGGTTTGGTACAATCCACGTATCCACTATAATCTTCGGTAAAAACTCTGCCATCCCCTTCTCCATATATTTCTCCCGTAGAAACATAAAGCATACGCATCATATGATGCTTCAGGCCATATTCTATCAAGTTTGATGTCCCGAAAAGATTAGCTTTCATCACCTCTACGGGTTTCTGCATAAAGAAGTTAGGACTGGCATTGCTTGCCGCATGGATGATATAATGATAGTTGATATCACTTTCCAAAGGCTCAGTCACATCATACCTGATCAGATGAAAATGATCACAATCAATATAATTTTGGAATCTCTTTTGGGCTCTCTTCTCGTTTCTTCCTGCGGCATAGATGTGAAGTCCCGCTATATGCTTCCGCATCAGCACGTCAACAAGTGCAGAACCTATAAGTCCCGTAGCACCAGTGATGAGAATGTTGCAATTTTCCAGTTTCTCCCAAGGCAAACTGTCGTTGCATACATCGTCGATATATTGTGGATAAGTTTTTATTTCAGCCATGAATCCTTCTGCACATGCAGTAATGATTTTACGATTTCAAGATCTTCTACAGTGGTAATCTTCACGTTCTTCTCAGATCCAGGTACGATATGCATCTCCCTGTTGCCGAGTTCAGCCATCAGCGTACAAGAAGCCACGGAATTGGTAATACCTTTTTTCTTTGCTTCTTCGTGAGCGGCGATTAGATTTCTCAGTCGGAAAGTCTGAGGAGTCTGTGTACGGATCAAGGTATCCCTCGGGATGCTCTTTGTTGCTTTGAATCCATCCTCGCTTACCAATATAGCCTCACGGCATTGTATACCCGTGATGGCATATCCATATTTTTCACAGATTGCAATGTTTGACGAAATGATATCCTGTGAAACAAGTGGTCTTACGGCATCGTGGATGAGTATCAAGTCTTCGTCTCCGCATCCTTGTTCTTTTAGTCCGTATATTCCGTTATGAATACTCTCTTGACCGTTTTGTCCTCCGGGGAATATCCATTTCAGTTTTGTAATGCAAAACTGGTTGGCATATGAGCGAAGTACCGTTTCCCATCCTTCAAGGCACACGACAGCGATACCATCGATATTAGGATGCTTCTAAAAAGCCATCATAGTATGGATGATTACCGGACAATTGTCGATATGCATAAACTGCTTAGGGATATCTTGTCCCATTCTATTGCCGGATCCACCAGCGATGATCAAAGCGTAATTCATTTGCAAACTATATAATAATTGTCGAATATATTTTTTTGTACAGATTATATCTTAGCACGTTCTATAATTCTTCCTGGGTTCCCAACAACGGTTGCACCGTCTGGTACATCTGTGAATACCACGGTGTTGGCGCCGATGGTTACGTTGTTGCCGATATGTATTGGACCAAAGACAGTTGCACCTGTCATGATCTTCACGTTATCACCGATTATTGGTCGTCCGGTTTCACCATGATGCCCGTGTCCCGTACCGATAGTGACGAGTTGCAGACAATAGAAATTTTCCCCGATACTCTCGGCATTGAGATAAGTGGAATAGTTGTGCTCAAAGTGTGCTCCTTTCCCGATGCTCGGACACCAGATATGGAGTGTCGGGTCACCGGGGCACATCCATCGGATGAATACACTCAGATATTCTCCCAAGCGATAATAGAAAAGGTTGCGAAAGGTTTTCTCGCGCGTCATCGCTTTGATAAAGTTCAAGACCGTAGCTTTATGGTCTTGTACTTTTCGTAAGTCATCGTCGAAGTCCTTATGGTGGAAAATATAATGCCCTATATGAGGAATCATCCTCAGCGATGAGGCTGTTAGTATTATCGTTTGAGTGATTGGATTCATTTGATATTATTTTTGGCTGCAAAAGTAGCATTTTTTGGTGAAAACAAGTTTAAGCCCTTTGTTTTTTATATTATAATAGGTATTAGAAGTGCATTTTTTGCAATATTTATATTCTTCTAGATTTTATATAAATATTACACGATTCTATCAAAACAAAGGTTCTATTATGGTATTATTACCATCATATTTAATTTTAATTGAATTGATGCCCATTTTTTCTGTAGGATAAATTGTTTTATTGTCATATTCTATAGACTTAATGCGAATACAATTTCCACCATACATATGCATAGCGTCCTTAGATGAAGTGAAACTAAAGTTCACATGCATTGGTAGCTTTGTCCCTTTGATATTCATTGCTAGACTTACTTTTCCTGAAGCTTCTGTTCTGTCCTTATTAAAAACCATAGAATTAATATCTGGAAGATCGACGCTAAAGCGAAATACTTTTGTTCCCTCGTAATCGGTAATGTCTATTTTCGCTTCTCGCTTTGATACTTTTTCTATAACAGAGAACTCTTTGTTAGCAAGCATCTCTTCATAGTTTATAGGCTTTCCGCTTTCTGATATAGAGACCAAAAGTGAGTTTAAAATAGTAGATGAAGGTTGTGGATTGTATTCCTCATCTTTTGAGCAGGAACAGAGTACAGTCGAAACAAGGAGAGTAAAACTCATGGCTGCTAAGCAACACATCACTAAGGTTGAGATCTTAAATTGTTTCATCTTTTATTTTTTATTAATCTATTTAGTTATCACTTACAACTACGAAATGCAAATGTAAGGAAATACATGCTTATATATATGTTAAACGATGTTAATAGATGGGAAATAGGAAAGTCTTAGCACTTTTTAATGTGAAAATGAATAGGCTAGGCGAAAATAGAGAGCAGCGATTGATACAATTATTCCGATGGGGTGATGCCACGGCAATGGATAGATTGTATATCGAGATACAAAAAAGTGGCATCCCAAAAGATGTCACTCTCACTATTACACTATATCGATAAATTATTTAATACTCGAAGTAAAGGGCTTACTTGCCCATCGACATTTTGTTGTTAACGTTTACTACGTTTGCACTTACTGCTACAACAACTGCTAATACAATCATTAATGTCATCATAATTTGTTTCCTTTCCTAATTTAGAGCCTCAGGCTCATTAAACAATCTTTTTATCCTTGAATTATCCTTTAACTGCTGCAAAGGTACGCATTGTGTACGAACACAGCAAGAAAAATCTTGTTTTTAGTGTAAAATTCCGCTTTTTCTTGCTCTATGTCAAGAATATGGCATCATGATGAATGAAAAATAGGGTAAGATATTATCTATATATGTGTAAAATTGAGATTTAAAATCTAAAATTATTTTACGGATGTTTGCAACTGTACTAAAATATATGTACTTTTGTACTATCATTGAAAAAATACTTCATAATATGAGAAACTTTAAGAAAATAATAGCCGTATTTTCCTTTTTTTTCTGTCTGCCGTCCCCTGGTATCATCCATGCACAGACGGCGTCAGAGCTCTATCTAAGTTCCAAGATTGAGACTTTCCTTCTTCCCTCTAGGTACTTTCCTTTCGATCGAAAGATTGACGTAATCTTACCTACAGGATATGATCTGTTAGAGGAAACACAGGACTTCAACGTGATCTATGTATTTGATGGTCAGACACGCGAGTATCCTATGATGGCGTACGCGATGCCAGCCTTTGTCAACTTGAAATATGGCGATAAGTCCATAATCGTGGCAGTGCACAGTCCTTCTTCCTCAATATATTCTAGACAGGATGACTTTCTCCCTGATGATGAGACCACGAAGGCACGTTATCATGGTCATGGCGGTTATGCTGATGCCCTTGGACGATTCGTATCAGAAGAGCTCTTTCCCTATATCAACAGCCACTATCATACCAACGGTCATAATCTTGCCATCGGTCATTCTCTTGGCGCATCTTTTCTGCTCCATAATATGGTGACTCGAAATATCTTTGATCACATTATAGCCCTCTCTCCAAACTTTGCCTTCGGTAATCAGTATCTGGCTAAGGAGTTCATAGGTTATGACTTCAACCAGAAAAAGGCGCCTAAGTTTCTCTTTATCAGTGACGCAGGAGAAGAGCGGATCCAGGGATGGAGTGACTGGAAGCCTGCTAGGGAGACCATTGATGAGTTTGTTGCAAAAGGTGGTATCCCGAAGAGTACGGTCTATACCCGCAGGTCATATCTTGACTATGACCATATGAGCAGTTTTGTACCGGCTCTGAGGGATGCACTCTCTCGCTATTATGCTTACAGGGATTCCTTGTCTGCCGGTCAGAGTCAGACCAAGGAGACTTATCATAAGCATCTAGAACTCATTGTTCCCAAGGGGTCAGGAGAGGTATATATTACCGGCAATCAGACCTGCCTTAAGAACTGGAATCCTAAGGGTGTCAAGATGAAGCAGGTTAGTGATACGCTTCGCGTGATTGATGTGGATGTACAGTTGCCAGTGTACTTCAAGTTCACTCAGGGAAGCTGGCAGACAGAAGCAGTCTACGAAAACTCCTATTCATATCAGAACCAGTTCTTCGAGAGCAAGACCCGGGAAAGTTATTGCTTTAAGATTGATGAGTGGGAAAAAGTAAACGAATAGAAAGTATAGAATGAAAGGATAATAGATGAGAGAAATTTTCTATGGTGATTCCTTGCCTCCCAGCGGGATCCGAACACGTTCTCTCGACCTCTTATTTCAGTGGCATTTAGCAACCGATATTCAGAGCTATTTTCTCTTTAAACTTCTTCTGTCTCAATTTTTCAAGAATCTCAGCCCCCTTTACATGACCTTAAACCTGTAGCGGAATGTATCGACGCTGATAATCAACGATTCAACCTCAAAAAAAACACCCTTAAAAAGTGTAGCGAAGTTGTAGTGATGATGTGGCGACTTGTGGCGATGTCAAAATAAGACTACTTTTTTGAGAGTAAATCATGTTTTATAATAAACTTAATCCTGTAGATACATTATTTGATATCTTTGTCTTAAAATTACCTTTTGCATATATATCTTGACCAATCGCCATACATTATTAATTATTGGCTCAGGAAGTAGAAAGGAATCATTGCGTAAGTTGAGTTCGTGAATAGTTAAGATAGGTTTATATTCCTTAATTCCCAACCGATAAAAGAGGCCCATAATTCGCAAATTCAGAATTAATGATGGATTATTTTCAAATATTAGAATTATGAAAAAATATAATGGTCAGATTATCAGGTAGTTACGAATTTGCTGAATGACTTTGTCTTCGATATTGTCGAATTTGTAGCCTTGTGAAGTTAACAGTGTAAGGCTACATATCTATTCACATCAGCTTACGAAGTTAACTGCGTAAGCTGATGAAGTTAACTTCGTTCAGAAATCTAATCTTTTGGAGGATGATTTTTCATATCTTTGAGGGGTATAGCGACTCTTATTTGTGCTAGATGGAGTAATAATAGAAACATTTCCTCTTTAACAATTCCGTGGTAAAGTTTAATTATTGTTGAAATCTGACAGTTAATAATTTGTAATATAGTTAATAATCTATAAAATGGTCATTCTGAGAGGACTGTGATGATGCTCGTTTTAAATAAAATATGTACCTTTGCACACCGAATTGTGAAGGTCTACGCTTAGAAGCCTTCGCGCTGAGCCGTGTTAATAGTACTTCTTCTGGCCGAGAAGTGTGGTTAGTGAATCGGTGAGGCTACAGAGAGTAATGCTGTGGATGGTCTCTTTTAGACTGGAGGCGCCGCGAGGTCTCTGTAAGATTCGACAGAAAGTAATCAATTAGTTTTTTAGTAGTAAAATTAAATTTTAAAATGGACACTTTAAGTTACAAGACTATTTCCGCAAACAAGGAAACAGCTCAGAAAGAGTGGGTCGTAGTTGACGCCAGCGATCAGATTGTAGGTCGCCTCTGCTCAAAAGTTGCAAAGCTGCTCCGCGGAAAGTACAAACCAAACTTCACACCTAACGTAGATTGTGGAGACAATGTAATCATTATCAATGCCGCTAAGGTAGTTTTCTCAGGTAAGAAGGAAACAGATAAGGTTTACACACGTTATACTGGTTATCCAGGTGGTCAGCGTTTCAATACTCCTGCTGAGCTCCGTACTCGCAAGAACGGTATCGACAAGATTATTCGTCACGCTGTTAAGGGTATGTTGCCAAAGGGCCCTCTGGGTCGTTCTTTGATGAACAACCTTTATGTTTTCGATGGTGCTGAGCACAATAAGGAAGCTCAGAAGCCAAAGTCAATTGATATTAACCAGTATAAGTAATTTTAGAAATGGAAGTAATTAATGCAATTGGTCGCCGTAAGAGCGCTGTAGCTCGTGTATACCTGACAGAGGGTACCGGCAAGATCACAATTAATAAAAAAGATATCGAGACATTCTTCCCATCAGCAATTCTTCGCTATGTTGTAAAGCAGCCATTACAGTTGCTCGAGGCTGAGGGTAAGTATGATATTAAGGCTAACCTTGACGGTGGTGGTTTCACAGGTCAGAGCCAGGCTCTTCGCCTTGCTATCGCTCGTGCACTCGTTAAGATCAACGCTGAAGACAAGAAGGCTCTTAAGGATGCAGGATTCCTGACCCGTGATAGCCGTGCTGTTGAGCGTAAGAAACCAGGTCAGCCTAAGGCTCGTCGTCGCTTCCAGTTCAGTAAGCGTTAATCACTGGACTACCAGTTTAGTATCTAAACCTATAAGACTTCCTGATGGGATTACTTATGGGCTGATTCTAACAAGAATTAAAAAGAAAGTAAACAATTTAAAAAAGAAAAAGAAATGTCAAGAACAAATTTTGACCAATTATTGCAGGCAGGTTGCCACTTCGGTCACCTCAAGCGTAAATGGAATCCAGCAATGGCTCCTTACATCTTCATGGAGCGTAATGGTATTCATATTATCGACCTTAACAAGACTGTAGCTAAGATTGACGAGGCTGCTGAGGCTCTTAAGGGTATCGCAAAGTCAGGCAAAAAGGTATTGTTTGTCGCTACTAAAAAACAGGCTAAGGACGTTGTAGCTGAAAAGGCTGCTTCTGTTAATATGCCTTATGTTATTGAGCGCTGGCCAGGTGGTATGCTCACTAACTTCCCTACTATTCGTAAGGCTGTTAAGAAAATGGCAAACATCGATAAGCTGATGAATGACGGTACATTCTCTAACCTTTCTAAGCGCGAGCTGCTTCAGATCAGCCGTCAGCGTGCTAAGTTGGAGAAGAACCTTGGTTCTATCGCTGACCTTACTCGTCTTCCAAGCGCACTCTTCGTTATCGACGTAATGAAGGAGCACATCGCTGTTAAGGAGGCTAATCGTCTTGGTATCCCTGTATTTGCTATCGTAGATACAAACTCTGATCCTAAGAACGTAGATTACATCATCCCTGCTAACGATGACGCTAAGGATTCTATCGAGGTTATCCTTTCTGCTGTTTGCGGTGCAATCGCTGAGGGCCTCGAGGAGCGTAAGGCTGAGAAGGCTGATGAGAAGGCTGCTGCTGAGCAGAAGGAAGTTGCTGCTGACGCAAAACCTAAGCGTGCTCGCAAGGCTGCACAGGCAGAGGCTACTGCTGAGTAATTTTTAATTAATAAAAAATAAGGAAACTATATTATGGCTGTATCTATAGCTGATATCCAGAAGCTTCGTAAGATGACAGGTGCTGGTCTTGCTGACTGTAAGAAGGCGCTGACTGAGGCTGATGGTGATATTAATAAGGCAATCGAGCTCGTTCGTGAGCGTGGTCTTGCTATCGCTGCAAAGCGTTCTGACCGTGAGACTTCTAATGGTTGTGTCCTCGTAAAGAAGGTAGACAATTTCGCAGCAATGGTTGCTGTTAAGTGTGAGACTGACTTCGTTGCTGCTGGTAAAGATTTCATCGCAATGGTTCAGGAAATCCTTGACGCTGCTATCGCTAACAAGTGCCAGACTCTTGACGAGGTTAAGGCTCTTAAGCTCGCTAACGGTGACGACGCTGAGACTGCTGTAAAGCATCGCTCTGGTGTTACTGGTGAGAAGATGGAACTTGATGGCTACAACTTCTTGGAGGGTGAGAACGTATCTGTATACGATCACATGGGTAAGCACACTCTCGCTACTATGGTTCTTTTGAACGAGAATAACGAGGAGGCTGCTCATAAGGTAGCTATGCAGGTTGCTGCTATGAAACCAGTTGCTCTTGATGAGGCTTCTGTTGCTCAGTCTGTAAAGGACGAGGAACTTCGTGTCGCTATCGAGAAGACTAAGGAAGAGCAGGTTGAGAAGGCAGTTGTTGCTGCTATCCGTAAGGCTGGTATCAACCCAGCTCACGTAGACTCTGACGATCATATCGAGTCTAACATGAAGAAGGGTTGGATTACTGCTGAGCAGGCTGAGCAGGCTCGCGAGATCAGAAAGACTGTTGCTGCTGAGAAGGCTGCAAATCTTCCTGAGCAGATGATCCAGAATATCGCTAAGGGTCGTATGGCTAAGTTCTTCAAGGAGAACTGCCTTGTTGATCAGGAGTTCCAGTTTGGCGACGGCGACAAGAAGACTGTTGCTCAGTGGCTTCAGGAGCAGAGTAAGGATTTGAAGGTTGTTGCTTACAAGCGTTTCAGCCTCTCTGCTGACTAATTTTTAGAATTAGTAAAAAAACAAAATAGGGGCGTCTGTTTTTCGCAAGAAGAGCAGACGCTCATTTTTTTAATATGAAAATCTTTGCTATTGGATTGAACTATTTGGAGCACAATAAAGCGCTCCATGGTTCGTTATTAAAACCAGAAGAACCGGTAATTTTCATGAAACCGGAAACGGCACTGCTCAAAGATCATCATCCGTTCTTTATCCCTGATGATATGGGACGCATCGAGTATGAGACTGAGGTGGTGGTGCGAATTAATAAACTTGGTAAGTCGGTGCCTGCACGCTTTGCGTCGCGTTATTATGATGCTGTCACTGTGGGAATTGATTTTACAGCCCGAGAAATGCAGGCTAAATTTAAAGCCGCTGGTCGTCCATGGGAGGTCGCCAAGGGATTTGATAATTCTGCGGCGATAGGTGACTGGATAGAGGTGGAAAAGATACGCGATGTACAGGCTCTCAACTTCCATCTGGATATCAATGGAAAGACCGTGCAGACAGGATGTACTGCTGATATGCTTTTCAAGATTGATGAGATCATCGAATATATCAGTCGTTTCTTCACGTTGAAAACGGGTGACTTGCTCTATACGGGATGCCCTACGGGGTGTGGACCTGTGCAGATCGATGACCATCTAGAGGGCTATCTGGGTAACCAAAAGGTTCTTGACTTTGAATGTAAATAAAATATGGTAAGGAGGCTACTTTGGAGTTGTATAACATTCCTTCTGCTTCTTAGTGTCTCTGCTCATGCGGAGAGGAAGGTGTTCTTTAACTTGACAGCAAGTCAAGTTAAAGTAGACTCCATTCTGCCTCAGTTTACCTATTCCCTTCCGCTTACCGGTGATTGGAGGGATTCTATTTATACGGTGAGCTTGGCTTATCCGGAATTCATTGAGATGGATGCTTCGGATATTGTCGCTTATAACCATATATCGGGTGCACCTTTGCCCGAGTTACCAACTGTTGTACCCCAGTTGGCTACAAATCGACAACAAGGTTCACTTGTTGTCAGTTTTTGTCCCTATGTATTCCGTGATAACAGATATCAGATTCTTGTCAGCTTTATGCTTCGTATAGAAGCTAAGATGAAATCTCGATTTGCTAGAAAGTTGTGTTCTGTTACCCGTACTTCGTCTTTGCAGCAGCGTTATGCACAATCCTCGGTTCTGGCTACAGGAAACTGGGCCAAGATTCGTGTGCCGTCTACTGGCGTGTTTCAGTTGACGGAGAATATCATCCGACGGGCTGGTTTCACAGATATAAATAAGGTGAAGATCTATGGATATGGTGGCGCACTGCAACCGGAAAAACTAGACGGAGATTATCTCGCAAGTCATGATGACCTGAAAGAAGTTGCACAGTGTGTGATAGGAGGTAAACATCTATTTTATGCCCAAGGACCTGTAAGTTGGTCGGACTATACGACAACCATAAGAACACGAAACCCATATTCAAACTATGGTTACTATCTGATTACACAAAGCGAAGAACCCTCTCTGAAGATCGATTCTGTAGACTTTCTGCAAAGTTTCTATCCATCCCCGAATGATTATCATCATTTGTATGAAGTAGATGGGTATAGTTGGTATCATGGTGGAAGAAATCTCTTCGACCCAGAAGAAATTATCAGTGGACGGAGCAAGCAAATTGTCTTTGCTAATCCCCAAGGTGCTAATAGCGGTAAACTATATGTGAAGATTACAGCCAGTTCGGAGAATACATCCTCTGTTTGGGTGAATGGTACGTGCCGAGGCCAGTTGAAGATAAAACTGTCTTCTTATGATAAGGCTAATGAAGCCTCTGCAATCTATGATATAGACCGTTTGTCGACTAGTGATACGATACTTATCAAAAACGAGTCGGGCGGTCCTATCCGTCTTGACTATGTGAGTATGTCTGTGGACAAGCCCCTGCCGGCACCGAATCTGTCATCTGTCCGGTCAACTCCAGAATACGTTTATAATATAACCAATCAAAATCATCATGCCGATGCCCAAGCTAATATGGTCATCATCATTCCGACTTCGCAGAAACTCTTGACGCAGGCACAACGTCTCAAGGCTTTCCACGAAAGTCATGACTCCTTGAGTGTGAACATCGTAGCAGCAGATGAACTCTATAATGAATTCTCCAGTGGTACACCGGATGTCAATGCATATCG
>CACYKX010000071.1 GCA_902775075.1 uncultured Prevotellaceae bacterium
TTTCAGACCGTTTTCAGGCTGTTTTAAGCCTGTTTTCACCCCAAATTGGGTGGATAATCACCGTTGTGAAGTGGGTGGGCATGCTCCGCTTTATCCAGCTGTCAGCAGTTCTGCTCTCAGCTGTCAGCAGTTCTGCTCTCAGCTGTCCGCAGATCTGCTCTCAATTGTCAGCGCTATTGCTCTCTCATTTTTCCGCAAATTCCCTCTCAGTTTTCCGCATGGTTACCTTATGTTTTCCGCCCGTTTGCTCTCAGTTTTCATCATTTGCGCTTTTAGTTATTAGCTTGTTTGCTCTCAGTTTTCCGCAAGAGTTTCGTTATTTCAAAGTTTTGCATTATAGCCTTCTGCTGACAGAGATTCAATGAATGCTTTCCCTGATTCTGGAAATACCCAATGTGTCAAGACTAATAATCAAGGAATCGATGTAGAAATGGTTTGCTGTAGACAAAAAAGAGAAGATGCTTATTGCTAAGCATCTTCTCTCATCGTGTCAAGAAATAATTCTTATTAATCTGTCAGGCAAATATCAAGATTCTTGATGATTGCATCCTTGTCAAGATGCTGCCCGATGAAGACGAGCTTCTCCATGCGGTCTCCATATTTCTCATCCCAATCCCGACGCAGTCCTGGATTGTCATCCAGCATTTTCTGAAGTTCATCCTTTGGCATGGTGGCGTACCATTGGCCAGCATTTCTCAGACCAACCTGCTTGCCAGCTTGCTCGAATACATAGCAGATGTCCGGTTCATCCTTAAACCAGCAGATACCCTTGCAGCGGATGATCTCCTTCGGCCATTTGCGGCTGATGAAATCATCAAAGAAGTTCAGGTCGAAAGCTTTTCTGCGCTGATAGACGAACGTCTGTATTCCGTATTCCAGAGCTTCGCCGCTCTCTTCATTCTCCAAGTCCTCATCTTCTTCTATGGCGCTGATCCAAGCGGCTGAGGTTGCGACTTTGTTGAAATCGAACAAGTGGGTATTGATGATCTTGTCTAATTCTACATCGCCATAATTACATTCAAGTATTTGGGCGTGGGGTTGAATGGATTTCACAATGCCTTTCAGCTCCATCATCTCATCTCGTGTAAGCTCATCGGCCTTGTTCAAAAGAATGATGTTGCAGAATTCGAGTTGCTGGATAACGAGATTTTCCAAGTCGTCTTCCTCAATATTCTGTTTCAGCAGGTTGTTGCCATTAGCAAATTCGTCTTTCATGCGCTTGGCATCCACGACGGTGACGATAGCGTCTAGTTTGGCAATAGCCTTCTTGGCATATTCAGGATACATCTGCGGATAAGCGCAGATGGTTTGGGCGATAGGAGCCGGTTCGCAGATTCCACTGGCCTCGATAACGATATAGTCGAAGCGCTCCATGTTGGCAATGTCGCTCAACTGCTTCACCAAATCCATCTTCAGCGTACAGCAGATGCAGCCGTTCTGAAGAGCCACCAGACTGTCGTCGCCCTGTCCAACGATTCCGCCCGATTCTATAAGGCTGGCATCTATGTTCACCTCGCCAATATCGTTGACGATGACAGCAAATCTGATGCCTTTCTCGTTAGCCAAGATGCGATTCAGCAAGGTGGTCTTTCCACTGCCGAGATAACCTGTCAGCAACAGGACAGGAATTTCATTGATCTTATTCATTTAATGTTTATAACTCCTTCTATCAAATTTATTTCTTAAGCCATCTGTCGAGCCACTCGAAGAATGTACGCTGCCACAGAATGCCGTTCTGGGGTTTCAGCACCCAGTGATTCTCATCAGGGAAGAGCAGCAGTTCGGCGGGAATGCCCTTCATGCGGGCTGCGTTGAAGGCTCCCATGCCCTGATTATAGTTGATTCTGTAGTCTTTTTCGCCGTGGATGCAGAGAATTGGCGTGTCCCAGTTGTCTACGGCCTTATGCGGACTGTTCTCATACGTTCTGCGGGCATTCTCTGTCATATCCTTGTTCCAGTAGGCATCGTCGTACTCCCAGTTGGAGAACCAGTCCTCTTCGGTATCCGTATACATAGACTCGAGGTTGAAGGCACCATCGTGGGCGATGAAGCACTTGAAGCGCTTGTTGTGGTGACCTGCCAGATAGTATACGGAGAAGCCTCCGAATGATGCTCCGACGGCACCAAGACGATCCTTATCAACAAAAGGCAAATTCTGTGCCGCATCATCGATTGCACTCAAGTAATCTTTCATGCACTGTCCTGTCCAGTCGCCAGAGATCTCCTCGTTCCACTCGCTGCCAAAGCCCGGCAGACCGCGACGGTTTGGAGCAACAATCACATAGCCGTGAGCAGCCATGATCTGGAAGTTCCAACGATAGCTCCAGAATTGAGATACCGGACTCTGCGGACCTCCTTCACAATAGAGTAGGGTAGGATACTTCTTGTTGGCATCAAAGTGGGGTGGAAGGATAATCCAAACAAGCATGTCCTTGCCGTCGGTTGTCTTCACCCAGCGCTGTTGAATCTTACCCATCTCCAGTTGGGCGAAAATCTCTGCGTTCTCATCGGTAATCTGCTTTACCTCGCTCTTCTTCTCTTTCTTGGAAGGAGTGAGAACAAAGATATCGTCGGGATGACTCATTGAATGGCGGGTCACAAGAAGATTCCTGGTAGAACCGAGGGTCTGAACTGAACCGAAATCATACCAGCCATCGGTGAGCTGCATCACATTCCCGTTCAGGTCGGCCTGATAGACCATCACGCAGGCATGCCAGCAGCCAAGGAAATAGAGATTCTTGGAATCATTCGACCAGCAGTAGTCGTCGACGTTGCTGTCGAAGCTCTCCGTGACGTACTTCTTCTCGCCGGTCTTGAGGTTGTATACGCAGAGTCGGTTGCGATCGCTCTCATAGCCGTCGCGTGCCATGCTCTGCCATGCCACGTAGTTTCCATCGGGCGAAAACTTGGGATTGACATCATAGCCAACGTTCTCATTCTTGAATTGCTCAGAATCAATAGCCTGATATTTCATGGTCTTCGTGGGATCACTCTTGGGCAGTGCGATGCCACTCTTGCAGAGATTACGGGTACTTCCCGTCTCGACGTGATAAAGGAAAATGTCGGTATCCGTGGACGTAGCATACTCAACGCCTTCTTTCTTTCTGCAGGTATAAGCCACAGATTTGCTATCGTTGCTCCATGCCAGTTGTTCTATTCCACCAAAGGGAGCTGTCGGGCATTCATAATTTTGTCCTTCCAGGATATCCTTTCCATCGTCTACTTTTCCTTCTGCAGAGACGTTGGCCACGAAGGGATGCAGCATAGACGTGACATAGTGGTCCCAATGGCGATAGTTCAAGTCTGTTATCACCATGCCCGTAGCCTTGGGAAGGTCGCTGGGATTCTTCTTGATTGAGCCGTAGTAGGGCAGGCTCTTGATGAGAATCACCTTCTTTCCGTCAGGAGAGAAGCGGAAGCCTTCAATGTCTATTTTGGAATTAGATACCTGCTTTCTGTCTGTTCCGTCAGGATTCTCCGTGAAGAGTTGTCCGTCGCAGAGGAAAGCCAGTTTCTTTCCGCCTTCAATCCAAGCCACATCGGTCTCGCTCTTCGCTGTCTGGGTGAGTTGGCGCTTGTTCTTGCCATCAGCATCCATCACGAATAGCATCTGATGCCCCTTGTTTTCCTTCACGCTGTAGTAGCCCACCTGATAGGCAACCTTCTTGCCATCGGGCGAGGCGGCACAACCACCGATACGTCCCATGGCCCATAAGGCTTCAGGAGTCATGCAGTCGGACTGCAACTGAATGTTATTCTTACTAATCATGTCTTGTGCCTCTGATTGCACGCTGCCGGTCAAAAGGGCAGCAGCCAATAAAAGTCCTTTATTCATAGTAGTGTGTTAAGTGTTATAGGGTTTCTATAAAAGTTGAAAACAAGTGGCTACATAAAAAATGTAACCACTTGTTGTGAGGTGAATATCAAAGTTTTTTCTTCTTTCTTTCCAACTCTTCACGCTTACGCTGGAGCTCCATTTGCTCTTGCTGCATGGCCTGCAGGCGAGCGGCAAGACCTGTCATCTTCTTAGGATGTGTCTCGTTATCCTTATACTTGGCCTCAAGGATGGCCAGAAGTTTCTCGTCGTTTGTAGTCTTGCGGAGTATCCACATGATTGCGGCAGAGAAGAACAACGATATAAAGTAGTAGAAGTTAAGTCCCGAACTGTAGTCGTTGAAGATAAAGAAGAAGAACAAAGGCATGAGATACATCATCCACTGCATCATCTTCATCTGTTCAGCCTGCTGACCTACCATCTGATCTTTCTGCTGACGCATCGTCATCCATGAGTAGAGCAAGTTGGCAACGCAGAAAAGAATACAGGTTAAGCTCAGGTGATCACCGATGAGCCACAGATTCTTAGACCATTCGAAGATTGGGTCGTAAGTACTGAGGTCGTGCATCCAGAGAAAGCTCTGTCCACGAAGCTGGATAGCGTTTGGCACGAAGTTGAACATGGCAATCCAAATAGGCATCTGGATAAGCATCGGCAGACAGCCAGACAGGGGGCTGACGCCATACTTCTGGTATTCGGCCATCATGGCTTGCTGCTTCTGCATCTGCTGGTCGGGAGCATTATATTGGGCGGTCGCCGCATCAAGCTTCGGCTTCAACACGCGCATCTTGGCCGAACTCATATAGCTCTTCTTCACCATTGGGTAGGTGATGACCTTCAACAACATGGTGATGAGAATCAGCACTACACCCATGGGGAACACTTTAGAGAGCCAGTCGAAGATGTAGATCGTGAACCATCTGTTGATGAGTCGGAATAAAGGCCAACCAAGGTAAACAAGATGCTGCATTTCCAGGTCTTTTCCGAAGGTCGATTCCTTCTCTACTTTCTGCAAGAGGCGGAAGTCATTTGGCCCGAAATAGAACTCGAACTCAGACGGCTGTGCACCCTGAGGGTCGAAGAATGTCTTCATCTTGGCGCCATAATGCTTCAAGTAGCCCGAACCTTTCTCTTGAGGCAAACTTGTCATCTGCGATCCAGCTTCAAAATTGTGCTTGCTGATCATCACGGCTGAGAAGAACTGATTCTTGAAAGCCACCCAGTCGATAGAATCATCGATAGCCTTGTCTTGAACCGACTTGGTCTCACTCAACTGATCGGTACCTCCATCAGCATTGTGATAGGTGAGAGTAGCGTATCGGTTCTCAAACGTGAAGCCCATTTCTTGTTGGCGGCATTTGTCTTCCCAATCCACATCCATGGTGTTGGTTTGCGGAGAGAACAGTCCACTGAGACCCTTCATCTGCAATTGGGCATGGAGCATATAGTCCTTTCCGAGCTTATAGCTGATGGACAACTGCTTACCTTCACCAGCATTCGCCGTGAACACTACTGTAGAATCGGTAACGTTTTCAGGCGTAAAGAAGAGATCCTGAGTATAGATGTTAGTCTCCTTTGCCGTAAGAATGAAGTTCAGGCGCTGGTCTTTCTCATCAAAGAGTGTAATCTCATTGGGCTCATTTGAGTCATCCTTTGAGTTGTGGCTCTTAATCTGCAGTTCTCTCGACTTATAACCCTTAATGACGGCCTTCTCTACGTAGGCACCTTTAGAGTTCAGAGTGAGCTCTACACGGCTGTTTTTCAGCACGATTTTCTGGGCATTTCCTGTAAGAGCTGAATGAAACAAGGCTGTGGTGTCCTCCAACACTTTCTGCTTGACGGCTTTACGATGCGCCTGTTCCGATTCTGCTTTGGCCTTGGCAATCTTCTTTTGTTGAACCAAGGCGATAGAGTCTTGAATTTCGGCTTGTCGCTTCTCTTCAGCAGAGGGCTGAGACCACCAGCTGAATCCTATCAGCACGAGGGCAATGAGCAGCAAACCGATAACATTGTTGCGATCCATTGATTATTTCTGGTTTTCTATTGCTGTTTTGATGAAATTTACAAAAAGAGGGTGAGGCTTGAGAACCGTGCTCTGATATTCGGGGTGGAACTGTGTACCGATGTACCATTTCAAGCTTGGTATCTCAACGATTTCAACCAGATTGCTCTCAGGATTATGACCGGAGCAAATCATGCCGTTGCGCTCATACTCCTGTTCGTATTCATTGTTGAACTCATAGCGATGACGATGACGCTCCTGAATATGCTCCTGCTTGTAGATGTCCATTACACGCGAACCTTGTTTCAGAACACATTCGTAAGCTCCTAGTCGCATCGTGCCTCCCATGTTGGTGATATTCTTCTGCTCCTCCATGATGTCAATGACGTTATGCGGAGTCTTCTCGTCCATCTCTCTTGAGTTGGCGTCGGCGTATCCCAATACATTGCGTGCAAACTCGATAACCATCATCTGCATGCCGAGGCAGATACCGAAGGTGGGAATGTTGTGGGTGCGGGTGTAGTGGGCTGCAACGATTTTGCCTTCGATGCCACGCTGTCCGAATCCAGGGCAGATAACGATTCCAGCTTGACCTTTCAGTTTTTCGGCGACATTGTCTTCTGTGATGTATTCCGAGTTGATGAAGGTGATAACCGTCTTGTGGTCGTTGTAAGTGCCTGCTTGCGAGAGGCTTTCGCGAATACTTTTGTAAGCATCCTGCAGATCATACTTGCCGACAAGTCCGATGTGTACTTCTGCAGTAGCCTTCTTTCTGCGGTCGAGAAAACTTCTCCAAGGGCCTAATGCCGGAGTCGGTCCAATGGGCTCGCCTACCTTCTTAAGAATCGCTGCATCCAATCCTTGGTTCTGCATATTGACCGGCACCTCATAGATACTGGGCAAATCCTCGCTCTGAATCACGCAGTCGAAATCAACATTACAGAAGGCAGCTACCTTCTTACGGATCTGATCGTTGAGATGCTTTTCTGTTCTTAAAACCAAGATGTCGGGCTGAATACCTACACTCTGAAGTTCCTTCACACTGTGCTGTGTAGGCTTAGTCTTCAGCTCACCAGCTGCACGGAGATAAGGAACGTAGGTGAGGTGAACGCATACGGCATTCTTGCCCAATTCCCATTTCAACTGTCGGATAGCTTCCATGAAAGGAGCACTTTCGATATCGCCAATCGTTCCGCCAATCTCTGTGATCACAAAATCGTAATGATATTTCTGGCCTAGGAGTTTTACGTTGCGCTTGATCTCGTCGGTTATATGAGGTACCACTTGGATGGTCTTGCCCAAATAGTCGCCACGGCGCTCCTTGTCGATGACCGACTTATAGATACGACCTGTTGTGAGAGAGTTGGCTTTGGTGGTCTGAATGCCCGTGAAGCGCTCATAATGACCAAGGTCCAGGTCTGTTTCCATACCGTCCACAGTTACATAGCACTCCCCGTGCTCATAAGGATTAAGCGTGCCTGGGTCGATGTTGATGTACGGGTCAAACTTCTGGATGGTGATGTTGTAGCCTCTGGCTTGCAGAAGCTTACCGATAGAAGACGAGATGATTCCTTTACCAAGCGAAGAAACCACACCGCCAGTGACGAAGATATACTTAGTTTCTGCCACGATGATATATTTTTTGTTGGTTCTTGACTAACTTAAAATTACGTGCAAAGTTACTAAAAAAATACGTATCATCCATTCATTCATCCTATTTTTTTGAGATACAATAAAAAAACGAGTTTTATTGGCGAAAGAACCATGGTCTATTTAATAGGTGTATTCTTTGAAATACATGTTAACATCATATTACAAAATCTGTTTGTAATACAATTTTAACACGATTGAAATATTATGAACGTATTTTTGTGCGGAAATTAAAATTAGAGAGAATGAAAGAGAGTAAGAAAGCTGTATTGGACATTCTAAAAAAAGAACATCCAAAAGATCTGAAATTTGAGTCACTTGTCTTGAATCTGGCTTTGCAGAAAATAGACAGTGACAGTTTTGAATACGACGGAAAGGCTTTTTATTCCATAAATAAGTCTTGTCTTGTATATTGTATGGTAAACGAGGAAGCGTTCGTGATTCCAGAAGGGGTAACGATTATTGGCGAAATGTCATTCAGACAGAAGAAACATCTTAAAAAAGTCACTATTCCAGCTACCGTAGAGGCTATAGAACGCGACGCCTTCTACGATTGTGATGACTTGGACGATGTTGTTATCCCCGCAAGTGTCAAAACCATACGCTCGTATGCGTTTGCTGAATGCGACAAGCTGAAAAGCGTGTATTTCCAAGGTTTACCAAAACATCTGAGCCGCCATTGCTTCGATGACTGTGATGATTTGCGCAACATTGTCGTTCCTGCAGGTACGGTTGAAGAATTTAGAAAAGCCCTGCATTTAAGTGACGGCGACATGGACTTCATAGTCGTTGAAGATGCTAACAATACGAAATATCTCAAGCCGGAAGGTAAGAAATCTGAAGCATCCAAGGCCAAAGCTGATGGAAAGAAAGAGGGTAGGGCAGAAGCCTCTGCCGAAGATATCGCCAAAGGCAAGAAAGAAGAGAAGAAGCCTAAGAAAGATAAGGCTATGAAAAAGAACAAGAAAAAGGCTGATGGCAATAAATCTGCATCGAAAGTAGAGTCAACAATTGCAGAAAAGAAATCTGAAATAAACAAATAACCTATGCACAAAGAGAGTTTTCCTTATGTGGAACGCGATGTGAGTTGGATGCACTTCAATCACCGTATTCTTCAAGAAGCAGAGAAGGAGTATGTTCCCTTGTTGGAACGACTCTCCTTTCTTGGCATTTATTCCAACAACCTGGATGAGTTCTTTAGAGTGCGCGTAGCCTCGCTCTCCAGAATAGCCGATGACAAGAATGTAAACAAAAACACCTACAAGAAAATCAAGAAATGCCTGAAGACCATCAATCAGCTTAATGCTCAGTTCAGCAAAGAATATACAGAAGCTGTGAGCCGCGTAGAGTCTGAATTGACGAAGCACGGAATCAGAATGTTGAACGAGACTCAGCTGAACGATGACCAAAAGCAATTCTTGAAAAATTTCTTCTATGAAGAACTCAATGGTGCCGTTAACCCCATTTGGCTTAATCAGGTTGATGAAATCACTAGTCTGGAAGACAATCGTATCTATCTTATAGTTGAAAAGCGAGATATAGACAGTGACAAACCAAAGTACGCCATAGTTAAGATTCCAGACAGAACATACGGCCGATGGATAAAGATACCTTCGAGTGACAGTTATTCGAATATCATGTACTTGGATGATGTGGTCAGGTTCTGCTTGCCCTATGTCTTAATAGGCATGAAGGAAAGTACATACAAAGCCTACTCTTTCAAGTTTACCAAAGACGCCGAGATGGAAATCGACAACGAGGCCGATTATGGTACTATGGAGAAGATCGCTGCGGGTGTAAACAGTCGCAAACGCGGTGAGGCTGTACGTGTGGTTTATGACGGAGAAATGCCAAAGGAGATGTTAAAAAAAATCCGCGAGCGTCTCAACGTCAAAGAATTGGATACATCATTGGCCGGCGGAAGATACCAAAACCACAAAGATCTGATGTCGTTTCCGGATTGTGGCCATACCGAGTTGAGGTATCCTAAATGGCGTCACTTGATGAAACCGGAATTTCTTTCAACGAGAAGCATCTTTGATGCCATACGCGAGAAGGATCGCTTCATCCATGTACCTTATCATAGTTTCAACGGCTATATCAGATTGCTTCGCGAAGCTGCCATTAAACCAGAGGTGAAGAGCATAAAGACCACACTATACCGTTTAGCCAAAGACTCTAAAGTGGTCAAAGCACTGATTGCTGCCGCCAGAAACGGAAAGAAAGTGACCGCTGTTGTCGAATTGCTGGCACGCTTTGATGAAGAGAGTAATATCAAGTGGAGCAAGCGCATGCAGGAAGAAGGAGTGAATGTGATCTTTGGTGTAGAAGGGCTAAAGATTCATTCGAAATTACTTCTTATTGAGACGAAAAAAGGTAATCTGGCATGTATAGGTACAGGTAACTTTCACGAAGGTAATGCTAAAGTCTATACGGATTATCTGATGATGACGGCCCGTCCGCGCATCGTCAATGAAGCGGCAAAAGTATTTGATTTTATAAATCGTCCTTTCAATCCTATTCGCTTCCAAGAACTTTTGGTTTCGCCCAATTCAATGAAGTCCAGACTGTTGCGAATGCTTGATAATGAAATCAAGAACGCAAAAGAGGGGAGAGAGGCCTGGGTGAAATTGAAAATCAACCATATCACTGATGTGGATATGGTGAAGAAACTCTATGAGGCTTCTCAAGCAGGGGTGAGAATAGACATCGTTATTCGTGGCAATTGTTCTCTTGTACCCAATGTTCCAAAAATTAGTGAAAATATTCACTGTGTAGGTATAATCGACAGATATTTGGAGCACGCCCGAATTTTGATTTTCTGTAACGGAGGAAAAAACAAATACTACCTTGGTTCTGCCGACTGGATGCCCCGCAATCTTATCAACAGAGTTGAAGTATATACACCTGTGTATGATGCTGATCTTCAGGCTGATTTGCTTAGAACAATAGAGTATGGCTTGAAGGATACAAAGAATGGAAGAATTATAGACGGTATTGGTACAAATAACTTTGTGGAGGGCGAGCCTTTCCGTTCTCAGGAAGCTTTGTACAATTGTTATTTGAAGGAAAATGAAGAAGCTCAAGAAGATGGAATTGACTGATATCAAAGAATTCAACCTTGCAGCCATTGATGTAGGCTCCAACGCTTCACGATTACTGATCAAGACTATTTGCCTGGATTTGGAGAGTAAAATAACCATGCGTAAGGCCTTGTTTCTCCGTGTTCCTCTGCGATTAGGAATGGAGGTCTTTAAAAAGGGCAAAATCAGTGATGAAAAAGAAGATGAGTTTGTCAGAACTATGAAGGCCTACAAGCAATTGATGAAGGTTTTCCATGTGAAGGATTATCGTGCCTGTGCCACTTCAGCTATGCGAGATGCAAAGAATGGCAAGCAGGTGCTCAAACACATAAACGAAGAGACCGGATTGAAGATGGAAATTATATCTGGTGATGAAGAATCTCAGATCATCTATGATATTCATCTATCTCAAATCCAGGATGATAATAATTATCTCTATGTGGATGTCGGTGGCGGTAGCACGGAGATAACTTTTATCTCTAAAGGTCAGCGAATCATGAGCCATTCTTATAATATCGGTACTGTAAGAGTGCTTAATGAAGCCGTAAAGACGGAGGAATTGCAGCATGTCAAAGACGAGTTGAAAGAAATCACAAGCGGTTATAGCGATATTACCATCATTGGCAGTGGTGGCAACATAAACAAACTCTACCGTATTGCCAACAAGAGAGACAAGCAGGAAAGTGTTCTCCCTGTAGAAACTCTTGTAAAACTTCGCGACCGCTTGGCAAAGATGAGCATTGACGAACGAATGAACGTCTTCAACATGAAACCCGATCGGGCAGACGTTATTGTTCCCGCTGCTGAAATTTTCATTATGATAGCTCAAAGTGTGAATGCTAAAAAAATCAGAGTTCCAAATGTGGGATTTGCTGATGGCTTGATTAATGATATGGCACAGCAAATTGTGAATAATACCAAATAATGTTTGATAGAAAAACTATCTATAGCGGCAACTGGAACAATTCTGGTTGCCGCTATTTATTTTATGACAGTTTACTGCACAGTAAGAATTCTTTCTTGTGAACACAGAATTCTATCTCAAGAAAATATATCTCATGAACTCCTCGCCAAAGTGTGGGTGATATCCATGCTCAATATGAAATATTTAATAAAATAGTAAAAAACAAGACCTAAATAGAGCTATTATCAGATTATTTCATTACTTTTGCTGTAGACAAACCAACTAAACACCTTGAATATGTTTACAGATCAAGACAAAAAACAAATTGAAAAAAGAGGAATGACTCTGGAGCAAGTTGAAAAGCAACTGCAACAGTTTGTAGATGGATTCCCTTATCTAAAACTTGAGTCAGCGGCTTCCACAAAGAAAGGTATCTTGGTGGTTGCTGAAGGAGATGTAAATAAGTACGTTGACCTTTGGACGAACTACAAGAGAGAGAAAGGCCATGTCGTGACAAAATTCGTACCTGCCTCTGGCGCCGCGAGCCGTATGTTCAAGAATATGTTCGCTTTTCTTTCTTCCGACTATGATGTTCCAACAACAGATTTTGAGAAAGAATTCTTCGATAATATTGAAAAATTCGGATTCTACAAAGCTCTTGATGAGCAATGTGTGAAGAACGAGCATAAGACGATCAAGGAATTGATAGCAGAAGGTAATTACAAAGCAGTTGCAGCCAATTTGTTGGAAAAGAAAGGTCTCAATTATGGACAATTGCCAAAAGGCCTGCTGCTATTCCACAAGTATGAAGACGGAGTACGTACACCGATGGAAGAACATCTTGTAGAGGCTGCTTTATACGCATCTTCCAACGGTGAGGCAAATGTTCATTTTACTGTCTCTCATGATCATGTGGCTCTTTTTGAGGAAATGGTGAATGAAAAGAAGGATGCATATGAGAAGAAATTCGGTGTGAAATACAACATTTCTTTCTCGGAGCAGAAACCCAGTACAGACACAATAGCTGTAAATCTTGACAATACACCATTCCGTAATGAAGATGGTACTTTGTTGTTCCGTCCAGGCGGACATGGCGCCCTCATCGAGAACTTGAATGATTTGGACTCAGATGTGGTGTTTATCAAGAATATAGACAACGTAGTTCCTGACAGACTGAAGGGCGACACGGTAACTTATAAGAATGTCCTGGCTGGTATTCTTGTGAAAGCTCAGCAACAGGCTTTTGCCTATCTTGAACGGCTTGACAAGGGTAACTGCAGTCCTGATGAATTGAAGGAAATGCTTCATTTCGTTCGTGAAACACTGTGTGTGAATCATGATGGTATGGATGATAAGAATGCCGATGAATTGGCAGCATATCTTCGCAAAAAGCTCAACCGACCGATGCGTGTCTGCGGCGTTGTGAAGAATGTTGGCGAGCCAGGCGGTGGACCGTTCTTGGCCTACAATGCGGATGGAACAGTGAGTTTGCAGATCCTTGAAAGCAGCCAAATTGATAAGTCAAAGAAGGATTATGTTGAAATGTTTACACAGGGTACGCATTTCAATCCGGTAGATCTTTGCTGCGCGACAAAAGATTACAAAGGCAATAAATTCAATTTGCTTAACTATGTAGACCATGCCACAGGATTCATTTCTTCGAAGAGCAAGAATGGACGTGAGCTCAAAGCATTGGAACTCCCTGGATTGTGGAATGGCGCAATGAGCGATTGGTCAACGATCTTTGTTGAGGTTCCATTGTCGACATTCAATCCCGTCAAGACCGTTAATGATTTGCTCAGAGATCAACATCAATAAATCAATTTGCAAATAGAATAATTTCAATAATTCGAATCATGAATAAAGTCTGGAGAGATCTAAAAAGCATAGTTTCCTCTCCAGACTTTTTAAGTCGATTATCACCGTTATGGTAAATAGGCTAAGGCGATTCTTACCTTATTAACTTGAATAATAATCTTTCTTACGTATATTATGGACCATTTACCCAAAGAGATCCCAATGCTTGTTTCGGCAATTAATTTTCTCTTGAGAGACGAAATCTTTGATTCGCTGGATCAAATTTGCTTTGCTTTTGATGAAGATAAAGACAATTTATTACTCCGCTTGGAAAAAGCCGGATACAAATATGATTCAAAGCAAAAACGGTTATGGTGAACGTTGCGGCAACTACTTTGAGAGTTGCAGCGATCTAATGTTGCGCGCGCGAGTCGAGATGTGACCCCTTTGCTAATCTAAAAGTGACCCCCTTGCAGGTCACGTTTGCAAAGGTATAAAATTCATTTTACTTTCCATCT
>CACYKX010000072.1 GCA_902775075.1 uncultured Prevotellaceae bacterium
TTTTTCTCGTACCTCAGTAAATTAAGTAAGCATCTTGCTATTTTGAGGTTGCAAAGGTAGTTATTTAATTCCAAATAAACGAATATCACATTAAAATTTTGTATATTTCGTTTAATTTCTGATAATTATTATATCTATTTTCACTTTTCCTGTTTTTTATCAATACCTTTGTTATCACAAATTAACCCATATTATTTTATAATGAAGAGATTTACAACCACTATCGTTTCATTGATGCTGATGATAACTGCTCAAGCGCAGATTCCTCAGGCATTAAAAATTAAAGTGAACAAACTGAAAAATGGTATGGAGGTTTGGGTAAACGAAGATCATTCTCAACCTCGCGTACTGGGTGTTGTTATCGTGAAGGCTGGCGCCAAAGATTGCCCTGATACGGGTATTGCTCATTATCTAGAACATCTTCTGTTCAAGGGTACTGACAGTATCGGAACTGTAGATTATGCCGCCGAGAAGGTGTATCTGGACTCTATTCAAAACAAATATGAAGAACTTGGACACACCAAGGACGACGCGCTACGTGCTGCCATCCAGCGGGATATCAACCGATTAAGTATCAAGGCTGGCGACTATGCTATTCCTAACGAATTCAGCAATCTTATCACGCGATATGGCGGTTCAGGACTGAATGCCTTCACATCGTGGGATATGACGGTATACGGAAACTTCTTTTCTCCGCAATATATTTCTCAATGGCTTGAGCTCAATAGCCATCGACTTTTACATCCTGTTTTCCGACTCTTCCAAGGAGAACTTGAAACGGTATATGAAGAAAAGAATATGTATGCCGACAATATCGCAAATTCCGCACAAGAAAAAGTTCTCGGAAAAATTTTTGAGGGTTCTCCTTATCAATATCCAATCATCGGTAGTACCGATAATCTGAAGAACCCGAGTATTGCACAGATGTTGGATTTCTATCATAAATATTATGTTGCCAACAATATGGTATTGTTGCTCTCGGGTGATATTAATATCGACTCTATCATGCCCGATGTCGAAAAGTATTTCGAACGCATTCCGAACGGATCTGAGCCGATAAGGAACTATACTGCTCCTCATACCTTTACTGGTGAGACGGCAGATATCAAGATTCCTATACCATTGGTAAAAGGTGAGCTCATGGCTTATCATTCGCCTCTGGACGGAACTCATGATGCTCGTGCCCTCGATGTCGCCATAGAATTGCTTACCAACAGCAACGAAACGGGATTACTCGATTCTTTAGCCAACACGAATAAGGTGTTATTAGCCAGCGCTCTTCGTGAAAGTTTGAAGGATGCTGCAGCCATGGGATTTGCCGTCATACCGAAGTTGCCGTTCGGTTCGCTCAAAAAGGCTGAGGCGATGTGCTTGAAACAAATCGACAAACTGAAGAAAGGCAACTTTGGCGATGAAACTTTCTGCACCATCAAACAGGCGATGATACGCGACAAGCTGCAGTATTTGGAGAGCCCTATCAACCGAGCTCAAGAAATCATCAAGGTATGTATCGGAGGGCATGAGTCGTGGGACGACTATCTGAACGGCATCTCTGATATCGAGCATATCACTAAGGATGATATCATGCGCGTTACTTCAAAATATTTCAATACAAATAACTGTCTTAAACTGGTCAAGAAATATGGTAAGGAAAAGAAAGACAGAGTTTCTCAACCGGGGTATAAACCTGTAGCCCCAAAACATTCTGGCGAAGAATCGGAATATGCCAAGAATCTGGCTAAGATGCCTTATCAGAAGATGACACCTAAACTACTCGATTTTGAAAAGGATGCGCACACGATACAGCTGTCACCTCTCGCTAAATTATATACGGTAGAGAACCCAATGAACGATTTGTTTAAACTGCAAATCATCTATCATCGCGGTACGCTCAATGATAGTAGACTTGATAAGGTGACTCAATATCTTGACGGACTTGGTACCGATTCGCTGAACAAACAGTCTTTTGCCAAGGCTCTGCAACGTATCGGCGCTAAGATGGACTTTTCTGTCAGCACGCGTGACTTTGTGATAACTCTCGATGGCATGGATGCTCATCTGGAACAATCGTTACAGTTGATGCAACATTTCTTGGAACATGTCAAATCAAATAAGAAAATGTATCATGACTTGATTGCTTCGACCAAACTTAGTGAGAAAAGTTTCTTCAAAGATGATGCCAGTATTGCAAAGGCGGTATTCGAGAAGGTTGAACTGGGTGATGCTTCGAGCTATCTCAAGCAAACGAATGCGAAACAACTCAAAGGTATTACTGGGGAAGAACTCATAGACATCTTCAAAGAGTTGCAACAGTATCAGATGAGTATCACCTATAGCGGGAGACTAAGTGACGATAGCGTCGAGAAAGCGGTAAAGGCTTATCTTCCTTACCGCAAAGCCGTCAAACCTTTCGAATATGTCGCTACACGATATCAACAGGTTTCCGAGCCTACCGTCTACCTCTACGATGATGCTGATGCGCGTCAAAACATCATCGGTACATACCAGCAACTGCCGCCTCTCACCAATGGCGACGTACGTGGAAAGTTTGCTCTTTGGGGACGTTATTTCGGCGGTAATATGCAATCGATATTATTTCAGGAGATTCGTGAATTCCGCTCTTTTGCTTATTATGCCAACGGGCAAAATCTCCCTACAGATCGTCTACATCAGTTGAACGATAATTGTGCTTATATCACCAGGTTGGGAACACAGAACGATAAAACCATGAAGGCGCTTGAAACCCTCGACAGTTTGATTTCCAATATGCCTATAAGGGAAAAGGCCATAAAAGCTACCAAACAAGAGATTCTCAACGATATCAACAATCTGTACCCTCATTTCCGTGCCAAGGCTAGGAGTATAGCTTACTATGAAACCCTTGGCTACCATGAAGACCCGGAAAAGCTGGCTGTCTCTGTGATAACTCCACTACAGATCTCTGATTTGGCAGATTTCTATCATCTGTATATTCAGCATCAACCGAAATCCATCATCATCGTGGGTGACAAGCGAAAACTCGATATGCAGAAACTCGCTAGTTATGGTAAGATCGTTGAACTTAAGAAATCTGATATCTATCGATAAAATACGGAGGGTGATGTGCATCACCTTCCGTATGCGCATCACCCTACTTCTTCTCGCACGAAGAAAGCGTTGGCCATCCTTGGTCGTCCCATTTGATTTCTTTCTTGACAAGAACAGAAGCGCCATCCAAAGCTACGCTATAGCCATGGCAGATAAAAATGTCTTTACCTCTTATGGTATAAGCCGCACAATGGCCTGCAGCTTCAAATTCTTTTTTGTCTCCTTCTATGAATGGTACGCCTCCTCCATCGAGCATATCAATACCTCGGTTATCAAGATATGGGCCTTCGATATTCTTACTGCGCCCTACAACCACACGATAGGTACTCTTCATACCTTGACAACAATAATCCCAGCTCACAAAGAGATAATAGTAACCATGATGCTTAAAAATGAAAGGCGCCTCGATGGCATTTTGTCCGGCATTAAGACTATAATTACCAGGCGTCAACTTTTTGGGACCACCTTCTGATTCCGGTACTTCCCGCGTGTTAAAAGCGAAACGACGGGCTATGGTTCGAGGTCTCTCGCCCTTTTCCACATGCAAGGTATTATCAAGTTTCACTAATTGGATGCCGTCCCAGAACGAACCAAACACCAGCCATGGATGGTCTTTATCATCGATAGCGATATTAGGGTCGATAGCATTCCAGTCATCACGACCACCCCGCGAAGAGATGATACAGCCCTCGTCTTTCCATCCGTCTTTATCGACAAGGCGGTCTTTAGACAACAGACCTATTACTGATGTGTTCTTGCCAAAGGTAGAGCAGCTGTATGCCATGTACCATTTGCCATGATAACTGATGATATCAGGAGCCCATACATGCTTGTCAAAGCCAGGAACACTATCGCGCGTCCACTTGGGAATGTTCTTGAGCACACTACCCTCAACTTTAAAATTCACGCCATCGGCGGAAGATAATTCATCGATGCCCATCCCCGTAGCAAAAAGATAAGTTCTTCCGTTTTCCACAGCCATTACCGGGTCATGGACAAAGGGAGCTGGGAATGTTTTCTCGTCGCTTCTTTGTCGACTATGCACTTGGGCAAAAGCATCAATTCCTAGCATGAGCAGAGCCCATGCGAATATAAAATAGCTTTTCATGATATACATTATATTTACTTTCTAATAAACTTTTTACCGTTCTGAATAACAACACCCTTGTAATTCTTATCGACACGCTGTCCCTTAATATTATACATCGTCTTCCTTTCGTTGAGTACATTTCCATGAATCTTACTTATTCCCGTAGTACTACTCTCGAGTTTGTAGAGCCAAACCGTTTCACCACCATACTGATAGCTTTCCTTAACAGCAGAGAAACAGATTGCCGGTGCATCTACGAGATGGTCAACATTCTGTCGAAGGACGACACCATAATAATCTTCAAGGTCTATTTCAAGATGAACAAATGACTTACCTTGATCAGTATATTCCCAGATACCGTCCGCTATCCCCTCGCCTTTCACCTTACCATCAGCAGTAAGTGTAACGCTACGAGCTTCTGCAACTTGCTTATTTTTATGGTCAAGTTTATAGGGATGTATCATCATCTGATAAGTACCGGCAATCTGCTCGGCTGTGAAAAGTTGCTTACTTTCGATATCAGACTGCGTAGTCTGCTTACCCGTATAGCGGAAAGGTGAAGCCACAAGGAAACCATTCTTGTTGACAAAAAGTTGACGGACACGCACATTATGCGTTTCACCCTTGTGCTGATAACGCGTGTGATAAATCACAAAAGCATCACCCTTTTCATCGACCAATACCGAGTTGTGCCCCTGTGCCAGTTCACCTTCTTCTACAGCCCCCCATGCACCCATGGCGCCCAAAAGACGCTGACCACGGTTTGTCTTGGCATTCGGCCCATAGTTTAGACGATAACTGTCATAAAGAGCATAATCATATGGTCCGTCAATATGTTCTGAACGGAAGACGCGCATCTCGTATCCCCCCGTTGACTCCAGACCACCATACGACAAGAACAGATAATAGTATTTGCCTATCTTTTTGATATAAGCGCCTTCACCTGATACATAATAACCACCAGCAAGCTTTTTTCCAAAATAAGGGTCAGAAGTACAGTTTGCGTTGGCTACGCCCGGAGAAGTCGGTTGACCACTAACCTCATAAGGATAACTTACGCTGTAGTCACGCAAACCCGTTGTAGGGTCGAGTTGAATTTGGAAGATGCCACCTGACCAAGAACCATAAGTCATATATAACTTACCATTGTCGAATGTCACACAAGGATCGATGCAATTAGGCCAAAAGTTTCCCCAATTCTCAACATCATAACGTTCTGGAAGAGATGTCACCCCGATGGTCTTGCCAAGATCGGTATGCTTCCAATCGTCGACCATACTATAGCCTACGTGATTTACTCGACCACGAAATCCTGAAAAAATTACCGGTCCTTGATAAACATAAGGTCCATCTATTTTATCTGCAGCAAGACAAACGATAGCAGAACACCATTTATCACCATTCAACGACATATACATCAACCACTTATTCATCATCGGATTCCATATCACATCAGGCGCCCACTCGTTCCCCACTATCGTATAACCAGCATTCTGCCAGCCAAAATCACCATAACTGTTAATATTATCTGCACATTGCGTCCAGTTGACGAGATCTGTAGTTTTTGAAACGGCTCGATGAGAACCAAAGATATAATAAGTTCCCGCATTATCATAAACAACAGATGGGTCGTGAACGGTAACCTCATGATAAGAAGTACGCGCAAAAGAAAAGAAATCTACTCCACCCTGAGCCATAGAAGCAGAAGAGAATGAAAAAAGGGTAAATGCCGTATATAAAAACTTACGCATCATAAAAAGAGATTTACTTGATTTGATAATAGGGACAGACCCGAAAGTCTGTCCCCGCTATATAAAGAATTTGTTGTGTAACTTAACGTCGACGAGCACGCAATCTCTTAGCTGAAGATGTTTGGTCGAAGACTATATGACTGCTGTCTACCGTAAAAGCGGACTGCAGATCGGAAGGGTCAACGGTACTCAACCCGAGATAATACTGCATATACGTGTTATGGTCAGTACCCGTCATCACAGCCTGTACATCAGCCGTACCATTGTTACAGTTGGTTATATATACCGTAACCTTTGAACCATACATTGCGGCAAGCCAAGTAGCCCAATCCTGTGCCCCACTAAGTTGAGCCGTAGAATAACCATTGCCCCAGCCATAGTTGTCTGCTCGTACCACAGCATACTCTGCAAGAGCCGCATTACGCAAGATAACGACAAAGTTGTTCCAGTTGCTGCCACCACAATAATTGGTGAAGGATGCAGCGTAAGTCTCGCCCACCGGCACCTTGATGTCATTGGTAAAGGCAGTCCACCAAGCTGTAGAGTTATCGTCAGCACCAAGTTTTGTTGGTGACGGTGTGACAGCAGTAAGATGAGAAGCTTCTACCTTGACTTTAACCTTTGCCGTCTTACCATTCTTTGTAGTGATTGTCACGATATGGCTACCCACCTCGGCAGGCACCTCAGAGAACTTCAGTTTGTCGTTGCTTACCACACCAGTAGCCCCAGAAGCATACATCGCCGTCACCTGCATACCCGTTGGGTCGAAAGCCATAGTACGATCCGTCATTCCACTCGTTGCGGCAGAATTATAGAAATAATAAGTTTTGCGCGTAGGTTGCGCCGTCACCGAGATAGAAGCAATAGCCTGAACCACACGGAACTTACCATTCGCAACAATAGGCTTTTCAGCGATAGCCCCCTTAAAAGTTTTGTTGTAGATGACGATAAGCGTCTTTTCGCCCTCCTTATCCATGTCTGGAACAGCCGAAAACATCAATTCCGAAGCCGGTATTGTCTTGGTGACACCCTCCTCATAAGTTACCGTGGCCGAAACATTTGCCATCGCGTCATCAAGAGATTTACCCAAGTCTACTTCGTCAGGCACGTTGTTGAGTACCATAGAAACAGGCGCCTTATCGAGAGCAGAAGTGAGGCCGCCCTCAGGTACGATATTCGTAGCCAGGAAGTCGATATACGATCCCTCTGGCACCAAGAAGCATCGAATGTTGGTGTCTGAAGCGTCAGCATTAAGATTCGGAAGCGCATAAGGTTGCGTAAAGGTCTTGGTAACAGTACCATTAGTCATCTTAACGACAAACTTACCACTCTGAGAGCGATCTACCGTAAGCGTCACCTTACCGCCGAGTTTCTGAACATTAGCATCCTTATTGTCTACAGGATCGAGCAACATATTACAATCACTATACTTAAAATAGAGATAATCACCCCATTGGGAGTTATACTTTGCCGTATCGCCGGTAGCATCGAATCGTATGGCGCCATACTCTTTATAGTTGCCACCACCACGTACGTCATCATTGGTGATGATAAGGGCAAAATTCTTATAATAAGTATTGTCAGACGGGTTGATATTCAGATTAAACTGCGCATTCCACTTCTGCCCATCAGGAATTACATAATATTTCGACCATGCCGTCCAAAAGCCAGAAGTAAAGTCTGTATTACCGATGGTATACACATCTTCTTGCATACCCTCCAACACTTCCTCCTGAGTATTCTTTGTATTGTTGATGGAATCTATTTTTTCCTGTATCCAATCGGGACTGTCCATCTTATAGACATCGCCGCCTTCGCATCCCATGAAGAGGAAAGCAGAAGAAATAGCCATACAGAAATCCATTACCGATTTATATAAATGTTTCATATATAGCAAATTATAAGATTATTATGATTATTTACTCAAATCAACGACAGGATGAACCGTCCACCCTTTCTCGTCGAAATAAGGTTTGTTGCTTGAACTATTATTGGCCGAGTTACCATGAAGATTAGGGTTCTTGTTGGTAAGTGTCTGAACAATAGGTAAGAACTCATGGCCATCGACATAAGTATCGAAAGAGCTTTTGAGTTCTGCGTCGACACCTATCTGCGACACATCGACAGGTTCTTTGATGTTCTGAAGCGAACGGCGGAAAGCCTCATGCTGACGAAGTTGCTGCTGACGGTCGGCAGTAAGGAAGAACCCCCAACGAATAAGGTCGAAGCCACGACCGAACTCACAGCCAAACTCTTTAGGACGCTCCACATTAGCAATCTGCTCAAAGAGCTTATCCTTCGTATTGAAATCTGCAAGTTTCAAGTCTGCGAGTTTGGCACGACGGCGCACCTGGTTAATCCATTCAATAGCTTGCTGAGTAGGTCCGTTGATTTCATTCTCACACTCTGCCGCACGCAGCAGAACATCAGAATAACGCATCATGCGCAAGTTGATACCATCATGAAGACCAGTTGCCACACTCGAATAAAGTCCCGTACGCATATTCGTGTTCTTACAGATCGGCAGACCGCCATAGTTATTGTTCGTAACCACAGGTTTATCAGCCGTCATCGGTAACGTATAACCTACATTACCAAACTCAAAGCCTTCCCAGTCTGGTTCATACGTGCCGATGGTCCAATATAGACGTGGATCGAGTTTACCCGTTGTTGTGCGCTCTGACTTAAACAGATTGTAGAGCCATGGAGAAGCCGACAAGTCAGCCCAACCGCCATAAGTACCGGGACAGAAGTTGCTCTCGATGGCAGAGCCTTGAGTAGCATTCTTCGAAGTATTCACAGGCGTCCACTCATCATCGGTACCCTGTGAGCCATAGTCAAGAAACTGTATCTCGAACAAACTCTCTGCATTATTCTCATACTCAGCACCTTCGCGGAAGTTATCACCATAGTTGGCCATCAACTTATATGTGCCATACTTACCGCTCATGATATCCTTGAGTTGAACAAGAGCTTCACTATATTTGTGGCGTTGCATCAAGGCACGAGCATAATAACCGGCAGCAGCCCCCGAGGTGGCACGTCCCTTGGCCCATTCTCCGCCTACCTCTTTAGAAGGAAGCAACGTGATGGCCTCGGCAAAATCCTTCTCCACCTGATCGAGTACTTCATCATAGCTGTTAGTAGAAGCATATAGACCGTCGAGCGAAGAATATGCGCTATAATCGGTAATCAGAGGCACATTCTGAAAATAACCCGTCAGGTTATAATAAGCCAAACCACGAAGGAAGAGGAATTGGCCCTTGATGCGCTTCATCGCCTCAGAGAGTTGAGCATCGTCGCCACCAAGTTTCGACAATCCGAAGTTACATACATTAATCGTATAATACCATTCACGCCAAATCCACCAGCAGATATCACCGGTAACAGGACAGTTATAATCGTCAAACTCCTTGTACCACACCTGCGAAGAATTCCACACTTCATCGCCTCGGGTCAGGTCGATGGTATAGCCCACACGAGCATAAGAGCCCTCCATACGAATATGGTTGTAAGCAGCGATAACGTTTTCCTCCAATTCAGCCGTACCAAAGTTTGCTGTTGTCTGTTCATTAGGATTCTGTACATCCAGCTTGTCGTTGCACGAAGTCATCGTGCCAAGACCAAGCAACAAGGCTAAGGAAATATAATAAAATTTCATAGGATTCTTTTTATTTTTTTTACATTACATTAGAAGGTGAAATGAACACCAGCCATAAACGTACGTGGGGTTGGGAATGAGCAGAAGTTGTAGCCAGGAGTAAAAGTGCCACCGGCATAATCCACGTTGTATCCCTTATAACCGGTAAAGGTGAAGAGGTTTTGTGCAGAAACATAGACACGTACAGCTGATACCATCCCACCAAACCATCTATCTGGCATGTTATAGCCCAGTTCTACATTGGCAATCTTCCAATAGGCTGCATTCTGAATCTTACGAGAGCTAAACAGGTCGTTCCATGCCAATGTGGCATTATTCGATGCATAGGTGCGAGGAACATTAGACAGATAAGTACCATCGGCGTCGAAGCGATTGGCGTCGAGCATCGCCACATCCTTGTTTCCATAGCCATAGCATGAGTTCAAACTATTATAGATATCGTCGGAAACATGATAGTTCAAAGCTCCGAAACTCTGAATACTCAAATCAAAATTTTTGTATTCCAAATGAGCGCTAATACCGAAGTTGATCTTTGGTAAGCCACTACCCAATACGGTTTGGTCGTAGGCATCGATGACGCCATCAGGTTCACCATTCGGACCGCTAATGTCTTTGTACAGACAATCGCCCACATTGGCACCTTGCTGGGTGGCATGGCCATCAATATCGGCCTGTGTACGGGCGATACCTTCGTACACCCAACCGTAGAATTTACCGATTTCCTGGCCCACCTGAGTGATGTAGGCACCCGAGATATACGAATCGGTACCGAATCCCAATGAGCGTACACGGTTGCGAAGTGTACTGAAGTTGGCACTAATGTCATACTTCAAAGGATGGTCGTGGTTGCGATAAGTGGCAGCAAACTCCAAACCGCTATTGTCCATGGTGGCAGCATTCATCGTGACTGATGTGTTAGAAACACCAGCGTTCTCAGGGACAGGCACGCTATATAACAAGTCCTTAGAACGGTTCTTATACCACTCGGCGGTAAACTCAAGGCGATTATTGAACAAAGCCAAATCGATACCTATGTTGGCGGTAATCTTCTTCTCCCAAGAGATATTCTCGTTGATGAAAGTGGAGATAGCAGAACCCGTCACAGGAGTGTTGCCAAAACTATAAGTCATGTTGTTGCGCGCCATCGTAGCCATATACTGGTATTCGCCGATATTCTCGTTACCGAGTTCACCATAACTAGCACGTAGTTTGAACAGGTTTACGATGTCGTGACTTATCGGGAAGAATTTCTCCTTATCAAAACGCCATCCCACAGAGATAGAAGGGAACGTTCCCCAACGAATGTTTTTGGTAAGGCGCGAACTGCCATCACGACGGATGATAGCCGAAAGAAGATATTTCTCGTCGAAGTTGTAGTTGAGACGAGCAATATACGAAGCGAGAGTATGTTTATACTCGTATGAGTTAGCATCTCGTGTGGCAGCATTCTGAATCTGCAAGAAATAAGGTTCGGCGAATTCCACGCCCCAAGCCGAAAGCGTATTGGTGTGTTCCTCCTCATAAGTTTGACCGACAACGAGGTTGATATTATTCTTACCGATATGGCCATCGTAGGTAAGCGTGTTCTCGATGAGCGCATCAGTATAATCGCGCGAAGCCTTGGTGAGTCGTTCATTGGCCTTAGCCAGATACACACGATTACTCTGTATCCATGCCGGAATCCACGTCTTATCGGTGGCATGAGTCATACTATAAGAAAGGTTGATGTTATAGTGCAGACTGTGGTTTTTGCTTGTCAGTCCCACCATTTTGAGGAGGTCGACATCGGCCGAACCCGTACCCACGAATCTGTTTACCAGAGTGTTACGAGTGAGCTTATTGTTTATGAGTAAAGGATTGGAAGCAGAGATATCGCCATGGATATTGTCATAATAGACACCATATCCGTAGGCATCGTAGCGATAAGCATTAGCCGAACCTACTTTGTCGTCGAGCACCCACGTGGAATTATCATAAGCCTTGATCGTAGGTTGCATGAGTAGCGTTCCGCGCAAAACATTGGTTACGTCGCCATAGAGGCCTTGTACATATTCCGATGCATTAGACAAGGCCATATTATCTTGGTCGGAATGAGAATATACGGCGCTGGTGCGGAACTTGATGAATTTGGTGTCCATGGTATTGTTCACACGAACTGTGTAACGAGTATAGTTAGGACCGGCGCCCCGGAGAGTTCCCTTCTGCTGAAAGTAGTCGAGACCGATATTGTAGGTATTGTTGGCACCACCTCCGCTCAGGTTCACGTTGTGATTTTGGCGTACTCCAGTCTTGAACACTTCGTCGAACCAGTCGGTATTAGTGGCGTCCATGAATCTGTATCTACCGTCTTCGCCCATGCTATAGCCGCCAGGGATAGGTGTTCCGGAATTGGTACAGGCCTCGCCGATATACTGACTGTATTGGTCGGCGTTCATCACATGATAGACATTCTTCGAGATATTGTCGACACCGAAATATCCGGAATAGTCTACCTTCAGGGGTTGTTCTTTCTTTCCGCCCTTGGTGGTGATGATAACCACGCCGTTAGCTGCACGTGAACCGTAGATGGCTCCTGCCGCAGCATCCTTTAACACTTGCACAGAGGCGATGTCGTTTGGCGAGAAGTCGCGGATGGTGGTTCCCATAGGAACACCATCAATAACATAGAGTGGCGCTGTACTGCCGAAAGAACCGATACCACGAATACGGACAGAAGGATCTGCACCAGGCTGACCGTCGGAAGTAATCTGTACACCGGCTATCTTTCCTTCGAGCATCGTCGAGATGTTGGAGTTGGAAACTTTCTTCATCTCATCGGCGTTAACGATAGCCACAGAACCTGTAAGATCTACTTTCTTTTGGGTTCCGTAGCCCACAACGACAACTTGGTCGAGGACTCTATCATCGGCATCCAACTGGATTTTCTCAATGATGGCTCTGCCACGAACTGCTATCTCTCGGTCTTTGTAACCGATGTAGCTCACCAAAAGTGTGGCGTTGGCAGGAACGTTTAACTGGAAGTGTCCGTCAAGGTCGGTAACGGTTCCACCTTGACCACCCTTTACTCTGACCGTCGCACTTACAAGAGGTTCCCCCTTTTCGTCAACGACCTTGCCGCTAACCTTGATCATTTGCGACTGCGTTACTGAGGCCATTGTAGAAACCGGTATAGTAACCGAAGCGCCCATAGCCCCTAGGCATAGCATTGCTGAGAATAGTTGTTTTCTCATTGTGTTTTTAATTTAGGTTATTAATGAAGTTTTTCATATATAAGTTTTCGATCCCGAATGAGAGTGTTCTCACGATAGTTATTAGGATTTTTCGTGCACAAAAGTATAAAATCTTATCATTTTAGAGGTGGACAAATGCGTCTTTATGGTGGACAAATGGTGTTTTTGCCGTTTTTTCTACTATTTCTGGGGCAAAATCCACCCCCAAAAGTTTTCCCCAACTTGAAGCGAACCCATAGGTTTATACGAGCCATTAGACTTAAGGTGTTCCAAAAAGTGTCTTATACGAGTCTTATTGCCCCCTAATGGATAACATTTGCAAAGGTACGAAAATTTCACGAAGTCTCCAAATATTTTATCGATTATTTTTGTTATTTCCTATACGGATTAATATTTTTCTTATTCAACGTCACCTGACCTATCATGCGAGATTCCCGAGAAGGGCACACGAGTATAATGCAGGACGGACACTCCCTTCGGGGTATGCACATATGCGATTCCATCGTTTTACCTTTTTACCTTTTACTTTTTTACCCTCCGAGTGCTCCGCATATTCCCCGAAGGGGATACCTCTGTGGTAACCGGGGGGGCGTTAGCAGACCCTCGGATAAGGAGACGATAGCATGCCGGCACCCCGGAGGGGTACACGAGTTACGCAAGATTCCCCAGAGAGGGGATGGTCTGTAGAGAATGAAGTACCGGACGATTTCCCAGAAAAGGTAAAAAGGTAAAAAGGTAAAAGGTAAAGTCGATGGGATTGTACATGTGCACACCTCCCATCACATCCTCCCAAACTTGTCCCGAACATATCTGCCTAAAAACTGACCCCTAAAGAAAAGCGTGATGCCTCTTCTCCTCTATGAGGCTCCATACTGCGATTCCTAATCTAAGGATCTATATCAGATATAATAATTTAA
>CACYKX010000073.1 GCA_902775075.1 uncultured Prevotellaceae bacterium
GTGACTGCGATAATCTTGAATCGTGTCCGGAGTAATCCAACAGGAACTTTTCTCCGCAAGAGTCAGGGCTAATGCCTGATTCATGTCATCGACGATGCGTTGTTTGGTATGACGATAACTACTGTAACTTGCCCAAATGGAACAACATGTCATAAACACAAAGATGAGTATAGCATGTAATGGCTTTAGTTTCATGGTCGTATGGTATAATTTATTTCGAGTTCTTGTCCATTCTGTCTTTTAACTTCTTTTCTTGCTTTTCAGCCATAGCATTGGCTTTCGCGTTCGCTGTGAGCGCATTCTTCTGACGGTGGAAACTGTATACCTTCCCCTCGTGATTCCGAATGACAAGTGAATCATTCTGCATGTAAACCAAATCGAAGGTGTCACGAACCGTAGTCTTGTTAATCCACTTATCCAGATATTTGTGCTGTCCTTTTACGAGGATGATGCGGCCATTGTAGGCATGCCATTCCGTGAAGAAAGGAACAGCAGGATATTCTACAGGACTGTCATCTTCTACATCACTCGTTTGATTAACGAATCCCACCGGTTTGGCCACACTCATGCGCTGAAGCGTGAATCCATATTGTCGCGGAATCATATAGGTCTTGATGATGGAGTCGGGCATGTTCGCAAGGATACGTTCCTGTTGGCGCTTGGTGAGATGAGAAACATCGCGTAGATGTGGCATTACAGGATAAGTCCATGTACCTTTAATCTCATCAAGGTCGATAATAGAATAAGCCTTATGTGGATCATCGTGACAAGGCATGATACAAATCCAGTCACCTGTATCCGGATTACCATATATTCTATTTTCCTTAATGGCCGAGAATACATTATAAGTGACAGGATCGCCACCCGTAAAAGGTAAAATAGAAATCAAAGAGTCTGCCGATGAAGGACATACCAACCCGTAGATGGCAGAATCCCCTTCGGCTTTGGTATTTAAACTAATAGGTATCTGTGTATCTGCAGAAGAAGGTAAAGGCTTCGTGCGGTGTCCGCAACTTGTTACCAGTAAGGTGATAAGTATTAATACTGATATAGATTTGATTTTCATATTTGTGCGCATCAGTTTTATTTTGACCACAAAGATAATGTAATATTTGTAAAAAATGGTGCGTTTAGGTCGATATTTGGAAATTTTTATCTATTTTTGCACGTTGATTGAACTAGGATAAAATATAAAATCAAAATAATGGGAAAGAAAATTCAATTCAGTCTCGTTTACAGAGATATGTGGCAGAGTTCTGGTAAATTCCAGCCTCGCAAAGACCAGTTGGAGCGTATTGCTCCAGTCATTATTGATATGGGATGTTTCTCTCGTGTAGAGACTAATGGTGGTGCATTCGAGCAGGTTCAACTCCTTGCTGGCGAGAATCCAAATGAAGCTGTTCGTGCTTTCTGTAAGCCATTCAATGAGGCTGGTATCAAGACTCATATGCTTGATCGTGGTCTGAACGCATTGCGTATGTATCCAGTTCCTGATGACGTGCGCGCCTTAATGTATAAGGTAAAGCATGCCCAGGGTGTAGATATTCCTCGTATCTTCGACGGATTGAATGATATCCGTAACATTGCCCCTTCTATCAAGTGGGCTAAGGAGGCTGGTATGACACCACAGGGTACATTGTGTATCACCACTTCTCCTGTTCATACATTGGAATATTATAGTGAGTTGGCTGATAAGGAAATCGAAGCTGGTGCAGAGGAAATCTGTTTGAAGGATATGGCTGGTATTGGTCAGCCTGCATTCTTGGGCAAGCTCACTAAGATGATCAAGGACAAGCATCCAGAGATCATTATCGAATATCATGGTCATTCAGGTCCAGGTCTTTCTATGGCCTCTATCTTGGAAGTTTGTAAGAATGGTGCCGACATCATCGATACAGCTATCGAACCATTGTCATGGGGTAAGGTTCATCCAGACGTAATCTCTGTTCAGAGCATGTTGAAGCATGCCGGCTTCGAGGTTCCGGAGATCAATATGGACGCCTATATGAAGGCTCGTGCCCTTACACAGGAATTCATCGATGAGTGGTTAGGCTACTTCATTAACCCAGGTAATAAGATGATGAGCTCATTGCTCCTCGGCTGTGGTCTTCCTGGTGGTATGATGGGTTCTATGATGTCAGATCTTGGCGGTATCCGTGGTACGATCAATAACCTTCGTAAGAAGAAGGGTGAACCAGAATTGAGCGTTGACGATATGCTCGTAAAACTGTTCAATGAGGTTGCTTATGTATGGCCACGTGTTGGTTATCCTCCATTGGTAACCCCATTCTCTCAGTATGTTAAGAATATCTCATTGATGAACCTCCTCTCATTGGAGCAAGGTAAGGGTCGTTATGTTTATATGGACGATTCTATGTGGGGTATGATCTTGGGTAAATCAGGAAAGGTTCCTGGTGAGTTGGCTCCTGAGATTGTTGAACTTGCAAAGGCTCAGGGACGTGAGTTTACTGATGCTGATCCTCATACATTGTTGACTCCTGCTCTTGATGATTTCAAGAAAGAAATGGACGAGAATGGCTGGGATTACGGTCAGGACAATGAAGAACTTTGGGAACTTGCAATGCATCCAGAGCAGTATCGTAACTATAAGAGCGGTCAGGCTAAGAAGAATATGTTGGCAGACTTGCAAAAGGCTAAAGATGCTAAGTTGGGTGCTAAGGTCAGCGTAGAAGAGGCTATCGCATTCAAGCATGCCAAGGCAGATGCTATTGTAGCTCCTGTAAAGGGTCAGATCTTCTGGGAATTCCAGGGCGAAGGTGAAGCTGCACCTGCAGTAGAGCCATTCATCGGTAAGGAATATAAAGAAGGTGAAGCATTCTGTTATATCTGCACTTCTTGGGGTGAGTTCGAGATGATTCCAGCTGCAATGGGTGGACAACTTGTTGAAATCAACGCTCATCAAGGCGCTAAGGTTCGCAAGGGTGATGTCATCGCGTATATCCAGAGAAAAGAAGATTAATGAATTATCTAGAAATTATTGGTAAATACTATGAGAATGAGAGTGCAGAATTGCGCTCCATTCTTATCACTCACAGCACGCTTGTAATGAAGCGTGCTGTAAGTATTTGTAATCGTCATCCTGAATTGCACATGGATAAGACCTTTATCGAGGAGGCTGCGATGCTTCATGATATTGGCATATGTCGTTGTGATGCTTCGGGAATCCAATGTTTTGGCGATCAACCCTATATCTGTCATGGACGGATTGGTGCCGAAATGTTAAGAAAGGAGGGATACCCTCGCCATGCACGTGTGTGTGAGCGTCATACCGGTGCTGGAATTACAAAGGATGAAATCATCCTGCAAAATCTTCCTTTACCTCATCAAGATTTTCTTCCAGAGACATTAGAGGAGAAGGTAATTTGCTATGCCGATAAATTTTATAGCAAAACGCATCCGGAAAGGGAGAAAACAATGGAACAAGCTTTGAAGAGTTTGGAGAAATTTGGACAAGGTGGACTGGTAAGGTTCAAGGAGTGGGCCCAAATGTTCGAGTAAACATAAAATTGAATGTATCCTAAATGAAAAGAAATACAATCATAGCACTGCTGTTATTGGTCGTCATCTTCATGATGGCTAGTGAGCGTATGCCTATTTTAAATAAAAAGAAGGCTGTTCAGGCTGATACAACGGCTGTCACTGATACCACAAAGCTTGATTCTATAGGGCTTGCTATTTATCACCATAATAAGCAGGTGGATGATTCTATTCGTTTAGACTCTATAAATAAGAAAAAATCAGGCAGTATCGAAGCTCCGATCAATTATCAGGGCGAAGATTCGCTGGTATATCATGCCGACAGTAAAACTGCTTATCTTTATGGATCAAGTAATGTAAAGTACCAAAATTACGATCTTACAAGTGATCAGATTAATATGAACATGGATGATGCGATTATTCATGCACATGGTACTACAGATTCTACAGCAGAAGGCGGTGTGAAGAATAAACCTGTTTTCAAGATGGGTTCTGATGAGTATAAGACCGATACGATTGCCTTTAATTATAAATCAAAGCGCGCTTATATAGATAATGTGTATACAGAGCAACAGGAAGGTTTCCTGACTGGTGAACATTCTAAGCGCGATTCTAGTGGTGTTGTTTATCTGGAACATGGTCGATATACGACTTGTGATGAACCACATCCTGATTTCTATATTTCTTTGTCACGTGCAAGGGTTCGTCCGGGTAAGGATGTAGTCTTTGGCCCTGCTTATCTTGTTGTAGCCGATGTGCCACTTCCTATAGCAGTACCTTATGGCTTCTTCCCGTTTACCAAGAGCTATTCGTCTGGTTTTATCATGCCTACGTATGGTGATGAAACCAGTCGAGGATTCTATCTGCGTGATGGTGGATATTATTTCGCGATGAGCGATAAATGGGACTTGAAACTTCTTGGTGAGATTTACACCAAGGGCTCATGGGGTATTAGTGCAGCAAGCAACTATCGTAAGCGTTATCGTTACAGTGGTAGTTTCTTCTTCAGTTATCAAGATACAAAGACCGGAGATAAAGGTATGCCAGACTTCGCAGAGCAAGAGAGTTTCAAGGTGCAGTGGAGTCATCGACAGGATAGCAAAGCAAATCCTTACAGTAGTTTGAGTGCTAGTGTGAATTTTGCCACATCAAGTTATGAGCGTAACAACCTCACCAGTCTTTATAATCCACAGGCTCTGACTCAGAGTACGCGAACCTCTTCAGTAAGTTGGAGTACAACATTCTCAAGTATTGGCTTGAGTTTGAGTTCTACAGCCAATTTGAGTCAGAATATGCGCGACTCTACAATTGCGATGACCTTGCCGGATTTGAATATTAGTTTGGCTCGTTTCTATCCATTCCGTCGTAAGCATATGGTAGGTAAAGAGCGTTGGTACGAAAAGATTGCAATGAGCTACACCGGTCAGATTAGCAATTCTATCAATACACATGAAGATAAATTGTTGCATTCTAATCTGATTCGTGATTGGCGAAATGGATGGCAGCATAATATTCCGGTGAGTGCAAGTTTCACCTTATTTAAATACATCAATGTAAATCCAAGTTTCAATTTCACCGATCGTATGTATACGAGCAAGGTGAACCGTTCTTGGGATGAACATACACAGAAAGAAGTCGCTGATACTACTTATGGTTTCCATAATATATATAATTGGAACTTTAGTGTTGGAGCTTCTACCAAACTTTATGGATTCTGGACACCAAGTAGAAAGATTTTTGGTGATAAGATACAGACCATCCGTCACGTGGTGACACCACAAGTTAGCTTTAGCTTTGCGCCAGACTTCGGGGCATCACGTTATGGCTATTATGAAACTTATCAGAAAACAGATGCCAATGGTAATGTATCCTTAGTAGAATACTCACCATTCCAAAATTCTCTGTATGGTGTGCCGGGTAGAGGAAAAACCGGAAGTGTATCCTTTAGTCTCGGCAATAACCTTGAGATGAAGGTAAAAAGTGATAATGATTCTACGGGATATAAAAAGATTAGTTTGATCGATGAGTTAGGATTGAATATGAGTTATAACATGGCAGCGAAAACTCGTCCATGGAGTGACTTGAGTATGAATATCCGACTGAAATGGTGGAAGAACTACACATTCAACATGAATGCAGTCTTTGCCTCTTATGCTTATGATCTTGATGAAAACGGAAGACCATATGTTGGTACACATACATACTGGGGTATGGGTAAGTTTGGACGATTCCAAGGTATGAGTCAGAATATCTCATATACATTGACTCCGGAAAAGATAAAGAAGTTCTTCTCAGGAGAAAGCGACGATAAGGCAGAGAACAAGAATAATAAAGATGATGACGATGAAGGAATAGATACCGATCGCGAGAGCAATGTTGATGACGAGATGGTTAACGCTCAGCACGGAGCAAAGAAAAATAGCAAAGCCAAGACAGACGATGAAGGATATATGGCTTTCTCTATGCCTTGGTCGTTAACGTTCGGTTATGGTATCACGATGCGTGAAAATACGGATATCAACAAGTTTAATTATAAAACGATGCGCTATCCATATAAGTTTACACAGACTCTGAATGTCAGTGGAAATCTACGTATTAGTGATGGATGGAATATCAGTTTCTCTTCAGGTTATGATTTTGATTTTCATAAGGTAAGTATGACAACGGCCAGTTTACAGCGTGACTTACACTGTTTTAACATGAGTTGTCAAGTAGTACTTGCTCCATATACAAGTTATAATTTCACCTTCCGCTGTAATGCAGCTACACTTACAGATGCTTTGAAATATGACAAGCGCTCTGGCTATGGAAATGCCGTGCAGTGGTATTAATCATTAGGAGAACATACAATGGCAGAAATCCCAAACCTCGTACAAGACTTAGCTCTCATCCTCGTGGTTGCGGGCATCGTTACATTGTTATTCAAGAAGCTCAAACAGCCATTGGTCTTGGGATATATAGTGGCAGGTTTTCTAGTGTCACCACATATGCCCTATACCATGTCTGTGATAGATAAGTCTGATGTTCAGACATGGGCAGATATTGGTGTTATATTCCTTTTATTCTCTTTAGGACTTGATTTTTCTTTCAAGAAGATCTTGAAGATGGGAATAGCTCCTGTGATAGCAGCCCTGACAATTATCTTTTGCATGATGACATTAGGTATCCTTACGGGATATCTGTTCCATTGGGGTAAGATGGATTGCATCTTCCTCGGAGGTATGCTTGCGATGTCATCAACGACAATTATCTATAAAGCTTTTGATGATTTAGATGTACGTCAGCAGCGATTTGCAGGCTTGGTGATGAGCGTCCTTATCTTGGAGGACGTCTTGGCGATCGTACTCATGGTGATGCTTTCTGCTATGGCCAGTGGAGGAAGTCCCGATGGAGAACAGATGCTGAAGAGCCTTTTCAGTATAGTCTTTTTCCTGATACTATGGTTCGTTGTAGGTTTGTTCCTGATACCCCTCTTCCTGCGTAAGACCAGAAAGTTGATGAATAATGAGACACTTGTTGTTGTCTCTTTAGGCTTATGCTGTTTGATGGCAGTCGTATCCACAAAGGTAGGATTCAGTTCCGCCTTTGGCGCTTTCATTATGGGAAGCATTCTAGCAGAGACTATCGAAGCAGAAAAGATTATTCGACTAGTAGAACCCGTAAAGAACCTATTTGGAGCAATATTCTTCGTTTCAGTGGGAATGTTGGTAGATCCGGATATTTTGGTAGACTATGCGTTACCGATCATCTCTTTGGTATTGGTTATCATCATAGGTCAGAGCGTTTTCGGAACATCCGGTTTCCTACTGAGCGGACAACCACTGAAGACAGCGATGAAATGTGGATTCTCCATGTCACAGATTGGTGAATTTGCATTTATCATAGCCTCTCTAGGACTTTCACTTGGCGTGATTGGTAAATTTCTATACCCTGTTGTTGTAGCAGTATCTGTTATCACCACCTTCCTGACACCATACATGATTCGTTTTGCAGAACCATGTTACCTACAACTAGAAAAGTCATTACCGAAGAAATGGATTCGTCGATTGAATCATTTAGAGATGAGCGATAAACAAGGTACAGCCAAGGAACGTGGAAATTGGAATAAACTGCTTAGTGCCATGGCATGGAATGTTATTATATGTAGCATCTTATCAGTTGCCGGAATCTTCCTGATGCTGACATTCTTCTTGCCTTTCAGTCGTAGTATGTTAGGACATTGGCCAGGGAATGCATTATGTGGTATTCTCACGGTCCTGCTTATCGCTCCGGCATTAAGAGCCATGGTCATCAAGAAAAACCATAGTGAAGAATTCAAGGCCCTTTGGACCGAGAATAGATATTTTCGTTTACCATTGCTGTTCACCATTGTTGTGAGACTCATCATCGCATCAATGTTCGTGTTCTATATATGCAATTATCTTACAAGGTTTAGCAATGCCCTAATGATGACAATAGCATTATTGGTTATTGCCGTTATGATCATGTCGCGTGGACTAAAGAAGAGAAGTATCAGTTTGGAGCGTACCTTCATCTTAAATCTTCGTTCCCGGGATATAGATGCACAAGTGAAGGGTAGAAAGAAACCGCTCTTTGTAGGTCGCCTGTTAGATAGAGATTTGCATATTGGTAATCTGGAGATACCGGAAGATTCCAATTGGGCAGGTAAAAGTTTGCGAGAATTACAATTAAGAAAACTCTTCGGAGTGCACGTAAGTAGTATCCTTCGAGGCAGACAACGTATCAATATTCCCAATGGTCATACAATACTTTTCCCTGGTGACCGTATAGAAGCCATTGGCGACGACGAACAACTGAGTAAGTTGGACAACGCTATAAAGACGGATTTGGTTCCTGAAGATACCGATATCGAAAAGCGGGAAATGAAATTACGCCAGATGATCATATCCGGTAATAGCGAATTCGTAGGGAAAACACTGAAAGACAGTGGCATTCGCGATAAATACAACTGTATGGTTGTAGGTGTAGAGAATGGACAAGAAAGACTTACCGCGATCAATCCTAATTGGATATTGGAAAAAGGCAATGTCCTTTGGATTGTAGGAGAAGAAGAAAATTTAAAGGCTTTGATCGGTTGATCAAAGCCTTCTTCTTATTTCGTTTTATACGAATTAGTCATTATATTCAGCAGTAAGTTCACAAATCTTGACGATAGTGCTTACAGCCTTTTCCATTACTTGGATGCTGACAAACTCATAAGGGCCATGGAAGTTTACGCCACCCGCAAAGATATTAGGGCAAGGTAAACCACGGAAACTCAACTGAGCACCATCTGTTCCACCACGGATAGGTTCTACCTTAGGTGCCACACCCGTCTCCTGCATAGCTTTCACGACAATGTCGATGACATGCATATTAGGATCAATCTTTTCCTTCATATTATAATATTGATCCTTCATATCCACAGTGACAGTACCCTCACCATACTTGTCATTCATCTCCTTTGCAATCTTCTCGATAAAGTCCTTGCGGTCTTCGAATTTATCGCGATCATGGTCACGGATGATATATGAAAGAGTAGCCCCTTCGGTATGACTGTCAATACTCAAGAGATGATAGAATCCCTGATATCCCTCAGTCGTTTCAGGAATATCCGTATCAGGAATATGGCTATTGAACTCACAGGCCAAACGATTAGCGTTAATCATTTTACCCTTAGCATATCCAGTGTGAACAGAGACACCTTTGATATGTATTTTAGCACCAGCGGCATTGAAATTTTCATATTCTAAGTCTCCGAGGTCACCACCATCAATGGTGTAAGCCCATTCGCATCCGAATTTCTCTACATCAAAATGATGAGCACCCATACCGATTTCCTCGTCAGGGTTGAAACCAACGCGAATATCACCATGTTTAATCTCGTTATGGTCACGGAGATAGCACATAGCCTGAACGATTTCCGCAATACCAGCTTTATCGTCAGCACCAAGAAGAGTAGTACCATCAGTAACAATCAAATCCTCTCCTTTATGTGCTAAAAGTTCAGGGAATTTCTTGGTAGATGAAATGATACCAGGAGACAATTCTATATCATTACCGTCGTAGTTGCGAATGATACGTGGTTTGATATCCTTACCACTGGCATCAGGACTAGTGTCATAGTGTGAAATAAAACCGATGGTAGGTGTTTTTTTCTTAGTATTGCCTTCGAGAGTGGCATAGATGTAGCCCATCTCGTCCATCTCGACATCCTTGAGCCCTTCATCTTCAAGTTCTTTCTTTAGATACTTGGCGAACTCCAGTTGTTTCGCCGTACTCGGGACACTATCAGAGTCTTCACTCGATTGAGTGTCAAATTGTGTGTAATTAATAAACCTTTCGGTAAGATCCATATTATTATAATTATTAATGATATGTAAAGGGTGACTTCGATGGGATTCAAACCCATGACCTTCAGAACCGGAATCTGACGCTCTATTCAGCTAAGCTACGAAGCCTTGATTTATTACATGAGTGCAAATATACAGAATTTTCTTGATTCTAGCAAATCCTTATACAATATTTAATAATATGTTATTATAATCGCAGAAAGTTACAAAACCGAAAAGTTTTCTTTCATTTTGTAGAAATAACGATAAAATCTCTTGCAGTTTAATAATTAATGTGTATCTTTGTGGCGAAAAATGATAATTAATGATACAAACATATGAGTAAATTGATAAAACCTGTCGGTTATAAGGCCTTACTTGATATGCGTCAGACTGAGCAGGGTATTAAATTAATTAAGGAATTCTTTCAGCAGAACCTTTCTACAGAATTAAGACTTCGTCGTGTTACAGCTCCACTTTTTGTACTCAAGGGATTGGGTATCAATGATGATTTGAATGGCGTAGAGCGCCCTGTGACTTTCCCTATTAAAGATCTTGGTGAAGCGCAGGCTGAGGTCGTACATTCTCTTGCCAAATGGAAGAGATTGACCTTGGCAGAGTATGAGATAGAGCCTGGGTATGGTATCTATACAGATATGAATGCGATTCGTGCTGACGAAGAGTTGGATAACCTTCATTCCCTCTATGTCGATCAATGGGACTGGGAGGCCGTGATAACCAGCAAGGACCGTACGATTCATTATTTGGAGAATATCGTTCGTAGAATTTATGCTGCTATTCGCAGAACTGAATATCTTACTTGTGAGACCTATCCACAGATCAAACCTTTCTTGCCGGAGGAGATTCATTTCGTACATGCTCAGGATTTATTGGATATGTATCCGGATCTGACTCCGAAGGAGCGTGAGGATGCCATTTGTCAGAAATACGGTGCTGTCTTCGTAGAAGGTATCGGTGGCAAGTTGAGCGATGGTAAGAAGCATGACGGCCGAGCTCCTGATTACGATGACTGGAGTACTGTTTCCGAGAATGGTAAAGCCGGTTTGAATGGTGATATTCTGATTTGGTATCCTGTTTTAGGTCGCTCTTTCGAATTGAGTTCTATGGGTATTCGTGTTGACAAGGAAAGTCTGCTTCGTCAGTTGAAGATAGAGGGTAAGGAAGAACGTGAAAGTCTTTATTTCCATAAGCGACTCCTTGAGGATAAGTTACCATTGAGTATTGGTGGTGGTATAGGCCAGAGCCGACTCTGCATGGTAATGCTTCATAAAGCGCATATCGGTGAAATTCAGGCAAGTATCTGGTCTGACGAGATGCGTAAAGAATGCGAAGAGGCTGGTATGCCTTTGATTTAATCTGTTGCTCGTTGAATTTGCGAAACAAGACAAAAAAGTATTTGACCGTTACTTATATGTGAGTAACGGTCTTTTTATTTCAAATCTAATCTATCGTTATAAATTATAGTTTTTTGTGGTTAAACTCATGCCCTACATCGTCAGAAACTCTATTCTTAGGAAATATAAATTAGTTATAAAGGATATTGAGATAACAGAACCGATGTTGTCTACTTCAAAGAAAAGCTTCATTAAACTTTATATGTAAATTGCAAACTACCAAAGGAGATTGTAGGATTGTATGCTGTATTTATTTTAAAGGCTATTCTTTAATTGGGATAGATGTGCATCATAACGTTAACAAATATTTTATTTTCTTAATGCCCAACTGCAAAAAGGTGCTTATAATTCGTAAATTCTAAATTTAAAAGAAGGTGATTACGAATATTTAAAATATAAGCAGGATATAATCGCTTGATAATCAGGTGGTTGTAAAGTTATGCCGGTTTCTATTGTCGATATATACCAGAAATTTCGGCATATTCAGTTAACTGCGCGAGGCTATATACCTATTCACAACGGCTGATGAAGTTAACTTCATCGGCTAACGCAGTTAACTTCGTAAGTTGACGCAATAGCTAAAGGTTGGAAAACAAGCTTTTGAAGACTGTTATTTCATCCTTTTGAGCCCATATATTCGCTAGATGAAGAAAAAATATAGAACTTTTTCCGTTAACAGTTGTATTAAAAGAAGTTATATTTTTAGACACTTGGTTAAGATATGTTATGTTATTCGTTTTCCACGATAATTCTAATATTCCTTTCTTCAAAGTTTATAATTACCAGTCTTGGCAAATTGGATATAAAAAGATTATTCAACCGCCAAAATACAAAACTCTTATGGGGTATAACTATCGCAGATTTTTTCTTTAAATTTTTCTCTTTGAACATTAATATACTTTTCGGCCTGAGAGAAATACAGTTCGGTAGTGAGATGATAATTTCTCCATTGTTATTTCTCATAATGACACTCATGTATGAAGTAGCTGTAAGTATCACAGAAGAAAATGAACTAATTATATAAATGTTATCCATATGATTATAGTAAATTTAGATGTCATGATGGCTAAACGGAAAATTTCATTGAATGAATTATCAAGTATAGTTGGCATTACAACTGCAAACCTTTCGATATTAAAAACAGGGAAGGCAAAGGCAATCAGGTTTGTCACCCTTGATGCTATTTGTAAGGCGTTGGATTGCACCCCCGGGGATATTTTAGAATATAAAGCAGATAATTTATGAAAAGAAATGTATTTCACACAGGTAAGTTCACTTTGTATGCGATGTAGTAGAATATTTATATTTGTGATGATTATTGCTCTGACAAGTGCAGTAAGAGTTTCTGCACAATCCATATTGCATGACACAAGGATTGTGCAATTCAAAACATCATCGCCTTCTAGAAAGAAGGTGCGCCATAAATCGAACAAAAGCATGTCGAGAAACGCAATTCCTAAGAATAATACAACGAAGACTATACAAGGGTATTGCGATAATACAGTTCAGATTGCATCCGTCGATACTATCGAAATCCTACCTCATAAACTTATAGCAGAAGATGGAATCTCAAAGCCTTTTAATAGAGACTTCCATGATGTAAATAATAAGATAACTAATATCTTAAATGCAGGTACATTGACAGAAAGACTTTTGGATATTCCAAATGCATTAGGCTACAGCACAAACGGAGAAATAACGACACTCGGCGGCTTCGATTTTAAAGGCGCACGGGAACGGTATGAGTTCCCCAATATGCTTACTATACAAGTATCTATTATTAGTTGATTATCAATGTCATACGCTCTAAACAGTAGAAAAGTGACTATGTGGATTCTGTGTAGATACGAAAAGGTGAAGATTTAACGTATTTAACTTTCAGTTACACCAAAATTACATAGATATGGATTGGATGGGGCGTTTGAACCGACCCCGTAATATGATAAAAAGGAAACAAAGAAGACCATGTAAGGGAGTGAATTATCAGTAGTCATTCCACATGTTATTACCTCCATAATGGTTCCGTTTCCCATCCCTGCGGAAAGCCGAGAGCTTTTAAATCAATTTCAGGAAACCGAATGAACAACCATATTAGTTTGGATTGCATATCATTATTGGGAGATATAACATTAAGAAAGTACTTGATGATACAAAGATCAAAGTAAGCACGCATGGAATCTGTTGGTTGCGTTATCCATTCTCCTGCGGGACTATTGGGAATTGCTGGCTGAATAGCATTCTGTTTGTTCCATACTCTGGAATGATGGCCACAGGCATTTCGAGTAACAGCAATAACCGTGAGCCATGACTCAAACACATTGATAGGCAACCCAAAACGTTTTGCTATGCGTTTGCGTATGCGATTTTGTTTAATGTTGCGATAAATGGCATTGACGTTTCCAATAGTAAGCAGTTCTCCTAAAATCCACGATGGTGGGTAAGGCTCTGAG
>CACYKX010000074.1 GCA_902775075.1 uncultured Prevotellaceae bacterium
CCGCCAACTGGTGGCAGAGGTCTTGGAAAAATGCTGTTATTAACAAAAAAACTATGCTATTGGGTCTGGACAGAACTCTCTACGCTTGCAGGTCTTACATAATTTACCCATCCATACTTCATCGAATTGGTTCATGGCTTGTTCTACGATTTCTGGGTCATCAGTTAATATGCCTGCCTCAAAGTTGCGAGTAGTTTCAGCCTTCATGCCAATTCCAGCACCCGTGAGGTTCGCACTTCCTACATACACCTCCTTCCCATCGAACACAAGCATCTTGAAATGAACACGCGGACAAAGCACACGTTCCAAGCGGTCATACAGCACTGGGTACTTGTCAAAATCTTCACGAAAGTTCAGACCAGGTTCTTTTGCATGAATAAGACGCACATCCACTCCACGCCGAATGAGTTGGGCGATAAGAGCAAGAAAAGGCTTCTTCTCTTTACCAATCTCCACGTAGAGGTCTTTCATGTCAGCAGTACCAATCCAAAGCATGTGCTTCACGGATTGTACCCGTGAAAGTACTTTCTTATAGTGTTCGATATTGGAGATGTATGTGAACATCTGTATATACTATAATCTTGGCAAATCTATACTTAAACGATAAAAATCTCTGTAGCCTTCAACTTTATTGTTTTTTACAGAATCAGATAGTACTGCTCCTAGATTTGTTGTTTCTTCGTCTGGGTGGATAATAACACATTTTGGAGTACTTACATTATTATTCATAAGATTCAAAAAGCGTTCGTCCCTTGCATAAGCACTAATTTCCCTTATGTCAGCTACCATCGAGTCAACATGGCTACGCCTTCCATTATATGAAGAGTACCATAATTTATATTTTGCGTCAAGAACAATACCTTCTCCAATATGTAGATAGTCACATTGTGTACCATAACTACCTTTTACTTGAAAGAGTATATTGTTAGGATAATGAGTTTGAAGTATTCCTAAAACATAAACCTCATAGAGACGAGACATGTCAATCCAGAATAGAGGAACTTTTTTCTTCCCGCTACCATCAGTTAATGCATTGTCTTGATGCCTGATAATACATTTTGCTAACTTTATGGCTTCGGAATAATACATATTAAGTTTGTCAAATTTATAATTTCTTATAGATTCGAGACGAACATTGCTATCTATGTTCTTAAAGGCTTCAATTAACTTCATTTTTGATGATAGGAAAGCAAGGCCCGTCATATTACGTGAACGAGAACGCACATTTCCTAATAGAAGAATAGAAATGTCTAAAGCTTTCTTCAATAATCGATTAACAGGAATATTGGCAGAGAAAACTTGATACTGACAAAAGAAATAATCTTCTTTCTTTTTAATTTCATTTTTTCTCCAATTAGCAATAGGTTTTAACTTCCCTCGAATTTTGGAATGAAGGTTTTCTTCAATAGTTATATAATCACGTTTTAACCCTTTTCCTACAAGCTTATCCAAGATGTTTAAATACTGCATTACCAAAAGAGGCGTAAGTATATTATACAACTCTGTACTTGCATATATCTCCTTTTCCCAATTAATGTCGTAACAAGATGAAAAATATTCAGATGAAGGTTGATACAATAGTGCAAAGGAGAATAGAGACATAAAGTCTAAATTCTCCAATTTCGGTAGAACCTGAATATGTTGTCCGTTTATCTCACTTAAACCGATATAGTAACTCGACCACCAAAAACCATCATCACCTCTGTTAAGCGCAAGTTGCTCAACAGGCATCGATGTATAGGTTTCACGCAGATCAAGTTGATCTATATAATCATCTAACAATTGAGTTTGCTCTCGTAATGTAATCATTCTTTGAATGGTTTGCTTATTAGTCCATCTTTATAATATTCGTCTAATAGAGGTATAACTTCGTATTTCCATTTAAGTTCCAGTTGTGGTATTGAATCAGCAATAAAATAACTATGTCCAATCATTAAATCATCAAGGTCAATGTCACCTGATGGATATTTCTTCAAATGTTCGTATACTTTTCTGAAATAATCCACAGCTTTTTTGCCGACATCCCCATTCTGTCTGCTAACAATACTTTCATTTGCTTTGACCGTAAGGAATGCAAATCTCCGACGCAAAGCATAGTCAATCGTTCCTACACTTCTGTCGGTTGTATTCATTGTGCCAATAATATAGAGATTGTCAGGGATGCTAAAAGATTCTTTGCTATAAGGTAAAATCGCTGAAATAGAATTTACACTGCCTTTTCTCTTGTCTGGTTCAAGCAATGTGATAAGTTCTCCGAAAATTTTAGAAACATTACCACGGTTAATTTCATCTATAATGAGAAAATAGTAATTGTCAGAATCATTAGAAGCTTTATTACAGATTTTTTTAAATATTCCTGGTTCTACATTGTATGTGACATGTCCATCCTTGACAATCGGCTTTAAACCCTCAACGAAATCCTCATAATCTAAAGATTGATGGAAAGTAGTGAATTCTACGAACCCATTATTTACCATGTTGTTATATTTTTCCATTATTTCTTGACGAGACATATCTGGCATATACTCTCGCTTCATCTCTACTATAATAGAAGCTGTTGTATATGTTTTTCCCGTTCCTGGTGCTCCTTGAAGTATTATGTTTCTTTTTTCTTTTAATAGTTTTACGGATTTTTCAATCAGTTCCATACCTTTTGCCGCCTTCCATTCTTCCACAAAATCATAAAATCTCCATGCATATGTGCTTCTTAGATATATGTCATCAGACGAGTACTGACTATTGATATAAACTTGTAAATGATGACTTAACTCAATATCTGACTGGCCTATATAATTAGGGAGACCAAATGGACGCAAGATGTGATATAGTTCCCATAAGTTTTTTCCTGTTACAACTGTTGATAAGTGAGTGGGCTGAAATGCAGCCAAGAATCGAAGTGCTGCAGCTCTCATGCTTTTACCCCCGACTTTTGTTGTTACACTGATTATTTTATCAAACAATTCTTTATTTGTTTGCAATTGGAAACTTTCAGAAGTAACAATCTGATATAAATCTTCTAAAAAAAATGCTTCCCAGTTATCCACAATAGCTTTTCTTTGATCATGAGTGAAATTACCTTGCATCAATGAAGATACACAGTTGTCAGACGCAAGAAATTGATCGCGATCTTCATCCGTCCAAGATGAAATAGGCAATTTATTTTTTGCATAATCTATGAAACGTGGAGTAAATTTTTTGTAAGCCATTCCCCATCCATCATTCGCATGGATATCTTGAAAAACGTTATTAAGTTCCATATTTTTATAGTTTTAAATTAAATAATCATAATCGAATCAGCAAATATGAACAAGAACTACCATGAGTATACTCCCTGATAAAGGATTTCGATCACAGGTTTTTCCGTATGTACTTGCTTCCAATAATTACGGGCATATTCCTTCACTTCAGAGAGTGGAATATCACAAGGCACATTGGTGAACCAGTTCATGTCAAAAGATTGAGTAGAACCTCCTAATAGATTAACGTTAACTAACTGATAGTTGGAATCACGGAATTGAGTTTTGAATTCCATTGCGTTCTCCTTGTTATCAAATAAGAAAAGCGAATCCATTCTTGACGGCATATTAGGAAATTCAAAATTTCGAATCATTTCCCAAATAAATTCCCAAAGATAATGTTCATTCCCCCAATCATAGTATAGTCCAGTCTCATTAATATCAGCAATATAATTGTTGGCAAATGCATACAAATCGTCGCCATTTATATACCTAATTGGGTCATCTATGAGCATTTGATGTAAATCATATTGTGAGGCTTTTGAGATGAAAAAAACATTTAGCAAATCTAAAAATGCAGGCACATTCTCTGCAACTCTGACTGCATTCTTAATTTGTAATCCAGTCTTTTGAGAGAATATGTATATGTCGTGACTTAGTTTTCGATATGCATAAACCTCTTGACGAAAGGATGATTTCTGTTCACTAGTTAAAATCTGTCCTTTAGGTTCTTCTTGTGGATTAAGAATTCTATACATAGCTATTAGTAGTTAAAAATTTTACAAAATTTCTTTTGCTATCCAAGCACAAGCTTCAGCATCAGCAAGTGCGTGGTGATGATCCTCTAAACAGTAGCCACAAGCTGCAGCTACAGTTTGAAGTTGGTGGTTTTCTAAATCAGGAAGAACTCGCCGTGAAACACAAAGAGTGTCATAGAACTCATAGTCTGGGTAGTCCATTTGATACACACGGAACACTGCTTTCAAACAGCCTTCATCAAAAGGCTTGTTATGGGCCACAAGAGGCAGGCCTTCTATCAGAGGCTCAATCTGCGCCCATACCTTGGGAAACACAGGGGCATCGTCGGTGTCTTCATGACAGAGTCCATGCACCTGAGAGCACCAATAGTTATAATAGTTCGGCTCTGGTTGGATGAGAGAATAGAACGAATCCACTATCTCACCATCTCGAACTATGACTATTCCAACGGAACAAACAGAGCTACGCTCATTGTTTGCCGTTTCAAAATCTATAGCTGCAAAATCCTTCATTTTTGTTCAGTTCTCATTATATCCGTGTTCTCTTGTTCCGAACTTCTTTTTATAGAGTGATTCTCTATCTATAGCAACTTTTGGCGTAACATTTAGAGGAAGCGTCTCGAGAATTGTCCATTGAAAATTTTGTTCTGCATAATTGTTACCTTCCCTCGCAAGCAGTTCAACAAGTAGTTTGTTGTTGCCATGACCTGTTTGTGCATATTCAGTCCATCGTCCAAGAATACCATTTTTAACACCTGGTTTCATGTCTTTATATGTTACCCCAACATACTGCTTGCCATTTGACTTATCCAGTATAAGATATACACAATTAAGACTCTCAAGTTTTAACATCCAGTCTTTGTCCTTTACAACCTTCTTAAGCTGCGAAAAAGTTAATACAACATCTTCGTAACGACTAAAAGGTGGAATTCCATCTATGTCGCCTTTCTGTTCTATACGTTTAACTTCTTTCTCCGTCATCCAATTCTGCATCCATTGTAATGTACCCTTTCCCCATTCTATGACCACCTTGTCTTTCAGAGCCTCAAATCCTTTTACCTCTTGGATGTCATAAATAGAAACTCCTTCCATTGTAGAATGGACAACCCCATTATTCTTGAACACACCTATGAATCGGCATTCACAACCTTCCTCTGCAAGAAATACAATCAAATAGTCAACATTCTTCATTTTGGAATCAGCCTGTTCTTGTTGCCATTTCAAGAATAATTCATAATTTGTAAGATATAGTTTATAGACAGGCCCATCATAATCTTTGTAGATATTGCTATCAGGCATGACATTACCACTATGCCTTACAAGTTTTATTCGTTTTTCGTCAGCTGCGTCAAATTCTGCATTCCGATTGCGGCCTTTCAATAAGTCCTGAATGCTAATAATATAATTCTTATCCATATCAAACGGTATTTTTATGATATTTATTTTAGTCTCTTCCTATCATATCCCACCCAGCGATATTATTCAGAATCCAGAAAGGCAGAATGACATTAGGTATTTTGTACTCATACCAGTCCCAAAATTGCAAGGCGGTCTTTTGTTCCTCGTATTTTGCAATCTCCAATGCTTCTCTAAAATCACATAGGATGTATGTCTTCTCAGGATTGTTATGTGCATGTTGCAGGAATTGCTGAAATGCTGTTCGTATTGAATCATAAAAGCTTTGGTCGGTCGCCAATTCGATAGATTGTTCTTCTCCACTATAATTGTCAGGGATATTGTCTGCACACTCAATGATACCAATTGTTTCTCCGTCTTCTACCATTTCTTTCGATATATAACATAGGATATCGCCTTCGCGAAGAACTTCGGACAATTGATTATATATGAGCTGGCGACCTCTTCTTTGTGGCTTGAAGTCATCTGTAAATTGTGGCTGGCTCTTCGACTTAGATGCCCTTGCAATCGTCTCGTCACGACTGATACCATGCGGTACGAACTGTGTCACCGGCCAATATAGCTTTTCTATAACAAACTCCTTGAACAATGTAGGCTCAATACCTGAGAACACTGTGCCATCTTTGTGCATATCACCGTTTCTTTCAAACTGTACATCACAATTGTCACCGGCGAGCCCAGGAACTGAAGAATCACCGAAATAACGCACAAATGAAGTATAACCCTTGTATGAAACGACATCGCCTGTGAAGATTTCCTGATTCTGGTCATCTCTGTATCTGGTATCCACACCAGCAAAGACGACTGGAACCTGCGACCACAAAGAAAATGTATCTAAGGGTTTGTGGAATCTTGTGTATTCCATTTTATTCGTCCAAAGAATCATGACATCGCCATCGAATGTAAACTCTCCGAAATAGGCATAGTCAAAATTACCTAAGGGATTTACAAATCTCACTCGCCTGTTATCGAGAATTGCTTTTAGACTTTCCCTGTCAAGGGACATCATGATTTTCCTATGATGCTCACGACACAAATCCTGTATGCCACGAAAACTGAACTTACTGAAGCCCATATCCACTATTTATTATATTTGTTCCACATCCTCTTTATCTTACCAGCAATTTCCTTGCGGAGCCAAAGTGGTTCTAACACTTCCATATCCTCACCACTCCAGAGAAGTTCCTGCTGGAAGTCAAACTCTGGACGGAGATTAAAAGTAAAGATGCTGTACTCTTCGTTGCGCTCTATCTCTTCCTGCGACTCGTGCATCATTAGATCACGGATGTAGTTGGCTTGTCCTGCTGATACTTTCAGCTTGACTGGTTGTATCTTCACAGACTGTTCTGCTATGATGCCAAAACAACCATCAAAGAAATCCTTTGCCGTCCAACCCTTTGGCATTTCAAAAGTCTCGTCTGTTGCATGAAGATATTTAATTCGGTCTAAGGCATAGACACGTGGTCCTTTTTCATAATAATATGAATCGGTGCTACGAGCCACCATGTACCAACGCTGCCGGAACAGCTTCACACAATATGGCTGTACGTCGAAGTTGTTCTCCTCATCCTTCCAATAGCTATGGTAAGTCATGTTAAGAACCCGGTTTTCTTTCATGGCATCAATAATGGACTGAAGGTAATTCTGACCAGACGGCACATATTCTAAAATGATGCGGTCTTTAATGCTTTGACTGTTCGCCAAAGCATTGCTCACACAGAAAGTGTTGTAAAGCCAGGAGCGCAGACCATTCTTGCTAATGTCTTCCTCGTTCTCGATGTAGTAACGGTACTCGCCACGTCCTTCATTAGCAATGCTGATGCCAAACATATCCCAAATGACATAACGCCAATTGTCAAAGGTACGTTTGGGAATCTCCACACCTCTGCTGATGTCATCGCGAAGCCACAACTCATTCAGTTCCCTGAACGTGATTTTCTTTCTCCGATAGATGGTTTCTATCACCCAGACGTACTTTGTAATCAGGCTTTGTCCTCTGTCGTTGTCTGCCATATCCGTTTGAATTTTTCTACAAAGATACACAAAGGCTACGTCAAATCGTGGCAGAACTTGGGATATTAAATAACTTTAACTATTCTTGAGACAAGAGGCTGTGGGTCATACGCTCTTTCCTTATTTTGTTCCGCTGCAAATTTAAGCATTATTCCCGAAACCACAAAGAAAAAGGCGGAAATCTTTCAATTTCTGCCTTGAACGCTATAGACTTGACAAGCGCTTTACTCCTCCTTCTCATCAGGTACTATAAAACCGATGGGGCGGCGCTCATGTTTGCGAGGCTCTTTATTTCCAATTAGATGCTCTGTGAGCATTGAGGAGGTGATGTCGCGCATCAGGGTGAAGGCAAACCACTTCTTGCCTAAATCTTTGATACTGGCACCTATGTGATAGACTTCATCATCTATAAGCAGGAAACGGTCGTGCGCCTTGTTGAACTGCTTCACGTTAATAGGTAGATACTGGGTATTGTGACGCTCTATGTCCAACTTCAACTGCTGACTGATATGCTGTGTATAGATGATGGCATCGACATCGGTTGCGCGCTTGTCAAGTAAAGACAATACTGTATCGTCAACGTAATTATCTATAAGAATGATGGTGTGCTTCGCCTGGCGCACCAGATCTGACACAAAGCGATAGGCATCAAACATTTGACCGTCAAAGAATATGCCCTGCTGAGGTGGCAGAGAAGTGCGGACAAAGAAGTCTATCTTCTCTTCGGTGCGGCTAACTCTTTGCTCTAACTGCTCAAATCGTCGGTTGATAGAATACCCCTTCAACAGATAGTCTTTCAACACTTTGTTTGCCCACTGACGGAACAAAGTGGCATTGATGCTGTTAACGCGATAGCCTACGGAAAGGATTGCATCAAGATTGTAGAACTGAGTTCTGTATAACTTTCCATCTGCGGCAGTATGTTCCAAAATGGAACTAACTGAGGATTCTTCGAGTTCTCCAGATCTAAAGATATTGCGCAAATGTTTTGTGATAGCAGGGCGTTGCACTCCAAAAAGCATTGCGATCTGCTGCTGTGTCAGCCACACAGTATCTTCTCCCAAGCGAACCTCTAAGCGAATGGTTTCGTCAGGCTGATACATCACTATCTCGCCGTTGGTGTCGTTCATCTGGCTCTGTATTGCTTGTATCTCGTCCACCTTATATTATTTTAGTTTTCCTGTCCCTCCACTTTCTTATAAACCCTATGCCCTGCGAGCATCATAAGTGTGTGGGGTGAATATTCCCTGCAAAAGTAACAAATCTTTCCCAAACGACCAAGAAAAAGGCGGAAATCTTTCGATTTCTGCCTTGTAATTACGAGGCGTCGTGCGAGCCTTTACTTCGAAGAGGGCATTCGTTTCGTCGTTCGACAATAGCGGTTGATTCTAATACTTTGTACTATATGATTGTTTTCCTTCATTACCCATGTGTTCCAAAATGGAACATGTGCTATCCTCTTCAAGTTCTTCCGATGCATAGATATTTTTCAAATGCTTCGTTATTGCAGGTCGTTTTGTTCCAAACAACTCTGCGATTTGCTTTTGTGTCAGCCACACCGTATCGTTTTCCAGACGGACATCAATCTGCGTTTGTCCGTCTTCCGTCTGATAAATGATAATCTTGTCATTTTCCATAGTCCTAAATCTTTTTGCAAAGATACTCTTTTAATTTGGCTTTTCCAAACATTCCACCTAAGAAATTTACAATATTTCCCTTGCTATCCATGCACAGGCTTCTGCATCAGCAAGGGCGTTGTGATGATGCTCTAAACGGTAACCACACTCAGCTGCAACGGTGTGCAACTGGTGGTTCTCCAGATAGCGGAAGGCTCTGCGTGAGGCTGCAAGCGTGTCGTAGAACTCATAGTCAGGATAGTCCATCTGATAGACACGGAATACGGCTTTCAGGCAACCCTCATCAAAGGGCTTATTGTGAGCTACAAGTGGAAGACCTTTTATTAAAGGTTATATCTGCGCCCATACCTTGGGAAACACAGGGGCATCGTCGGTGTCTTCATGACAGAGACCATGCACCTGTGAGCACCAGTAGTTATAATAGTTCGGCTCTGGTTGGATGAGAGAATAGAACGAATCCACAATCTCACCATTTCGCACAATGACGATACCAACAGAACAAACAGAGCTGCGCTCATTGTTAGCCGTTTCAAAATCTATAGCTGCAAAATCTTGCATTTTCACTTCTCCTTATATTTGTTCCACATTCTCTTTATCTTACTGGCTATTTCCTTGTGAAGCCAGAGAGGTTCTGCCCTTTTTTTCACGCCTTGATAGTTTAATCTGCTGTAAATTTAAGCATTATTTCTGAATAATACAAGAAAAAGGCGGAAATCTTTCGACTTCTGCCTTGTAATCACGAGGGCTGTGCAAACCGTTACTTCAGATGCAGGGTGTGACCCATGCGCTCCTTCTTGGTTTGCAGGTAGCGCAGGTTATACTTGTTAGGGGTAATCTCGATGGGGACGTTCTCGACAATCTCCAAGCCGTAGCCCTCCAAGCCGACACGCTTTACAGGGTTGTTGGTCATAAGGCGCATCTTCTGAACACCCAACTGACGCAGAATCTGTGCGCCACAGCCATAGTCGCGCTCGTCGGCCTTGAAGCCCAGATGTACGTTGGCATCGACAGTGTCCAAGCCCTGCTCCTGCAACTTGTAGGCAGCAATCTTGTTCATCAGTCCGATGCCACGGCCCTCTTGTTGCATATAGACGATGACGCCACGGCCTTCTTTTTCTATCATTTGCATCGCCTTGTGCAGCTGTTCTCCACAGTCGCAACGCTTAGAGCCAAGGATGTCGCCGGTCATACAGCTGGAGTGAACGCGCACCAGAATGGGTTCGTCTTCGCGCCACTCGCCCTTGATGAGCGCCATGTGCTCCAAGCCGTTCGACTTCTGACGGAAGGGAATCAGACGGAAATGTCCGTACTCGGTAGGCATATCCACCTCCTCGCCTTTCTCCACCAGACTTTCCTTCTTCAGACGGTAGGCAATGAGGTCCTTGATGGTGATAATCTTCATCTGGTGCTGCTTGGCAAACTCGCAAAGCTGAGGCATACGCGCCATGGTGCCGTCGTCGTTCATAATCTCGATGAGTGCTCCGGCAGGGAGCAGCCCGCTCAACTTGCAGAGGTCGATGGCTGCCTCGGTATGTCCTGAGCGACGCAGTACGCCATTATCCTGGGCATACAGCGGATTGACATGACCCGGACGACCGAAGGTCTGAGGGGTCGATGCTGGGTCGGCAAGTGCACGGATGGTAGCAGCACGGTCGTGAGCAGAAACACCGGTGGTGCAGCCTTCAATCTTATCGACGGTAACGGTAAACGGCGTTCCTAACAGTGACGTGTTGTCCTGTACCTGATGGGGCAACTCCAGTTCTTCGGCACGGCTGATGGTGACGGGAGCACACAGCAGTCCACGGGCATTCTTCAGCATGAAGTTTACCATCTCGGGGGTTATCTTCTCTGCGGCACATATCAGGTCGCCTTCGTTCTCGCGGTCCTCGTCGTCAACAACAATGACGAACTTGCCTTCACGAAAGTCCTCCAGTGCCTCTTCAATAGTATTCAATTGGAAATTTTCCATATACATTATTATATTATATTGTTGTTTTTTTTATTCGTTATTGTCTTCAGTTTCCCACTTCTTGACAAACAGGAAGTCATCGATGACGCCCTGCACCTTGCCGAGTTCCTCGATGCGCGGCACGAGCTTGGCATTGATGCGCTTGATGAGCTGCAGGTCCTGATACAGACGGAAGCGGAAGCGCAGCATGCGGAAGTAGAAGAACACACCCAAGGGTAGCAGCAGACCCGTCACGGCGTTCAGCCAGCGACGTCGGAAGGGACGGGTATGAGCCGTTGTGGGAATGATGGGGTATTGGTTGATCTTCATCAGCACATAGCGGTTGCGGGTTGCCGAGAGGTCTTCGATAGCTATTTCCAGCACATCGGCGAGATGTTCTATGGCATTATCGTCGCCAGGACGGAAGAACACCTTGACAGGACTGGGCCAGTGCAACAGCTTGTGTTGCTGCTGGTACGAGATAATCTCTTTTTCGACGTTGCGCAGCATCTGGGCATCCATCAGGTACTTCGGGTCTTCTATGATTACCTCCTTGCGCATGATATGCCGCTTCTGTCGCAAGCCGAGGATGCGCATCAGCAGGTCCTTATACAAATCTACATTGAAGACCGTAGAGTCTTTGTTGGCCTTGTAGGTGAAGAAGATGGCGATGGGCGACAGCACCACCGTTCCCAACAGTTTTCCGAACCACACCGTCCACTCGTCGGCTCGCGCCATTCGCATGCCGGTATTGTCGAGGATGTAGAACACGATGAACACAATGACGGAGATGATGACAGGCACACCCAGACCACCCTTGCGGATGATGGCGCCCAACGGAGCTCCGATGAAGAAGAAGATGATGCACGAAAGCGACAACGTGAACTTGTTGATGGCTTCCATCTGGTGCATGCGGTCCTCACGGTTCAGCCACTCGGAATATTCGGTCTTGTACTCCAGATGGCTATAGGCCATGCGAGCATCGGTAACGGCCTGACGCACCACACGCTGACGTTGCTCGCCCTGCAACTGCTGATAGGCAGAGTCTAAGTTCAGTGGCTGCCGCTCTACCTGAGCTATCACCGCCAGCGAGTCTTTCTTCGAGAGGTCGGGTCGGGTGAAGAGCATCTGCTTGGCCTCGTAATAATAGGAATGTCCCACCGAGTCGTTAAACTCGCGAATGCTGTCCAGGTCATGAAGAATGCGGCTTAACCCCTTTGAGCGGGCATCGGCAGCAATACCGCCCACCTCAGCCATGTTGAAGTCGCCGTCGAAGTCTAATAGGATGCGCTTCGTAGAGAAGGTCTCACGACGGTAGGGAACAGCGGTCTCTAAGTTCATGCCCGACTGGCGCATGTTCTCGAACCACTCGCCGCTATAGAGTGTCAGCAGCAGGTGTTTCTTCTCTGCCGTTGCCTGAATGCGGCCAGAGTCTGCCAGGATGATAGCAGCATCGTCGTAGCCGCCAGCCATGCGGTAAATCATAATGCCATACAGCATACCACGCTCCAGATCTTTCTCTGCCACATAAAGGTTCGAGCCGGGGATGCCGTCGTAGAAGATGCCTTCAGGAATCTCCACCTCAGGGTTCTTCTGCTTCATCGAAAGCAACAGCTGCTGGAAGGAGATAAAGGCACGCGGTGCAATGACTTCCTGAAAGAAGAACGACACGCACGCTATGGCAACAGTGATGACAATGAGCGAACGCATGGCTTGCATCAGCGACACGCCGGCAGCCTTGATAGCCGTCAGCTCCGAACTCTCGCCCAGATTGCCAAAGGTTATCAGCGACGACAGCAGGATAGCCAAGGGGAAAGCCTGCGGCATCAGCATCAGACCCATATACCAGAAGAACTGTGCCAGCACTTCCATGGAAAGGCCCTTGCCAATCAGCTCATCGACATAGCGCCACAGAAACTGCATCATCAGCACAAACTGGCAGATGAAGAACGTGGCCATGAACAGCAAGCCAAACTGTTTGGCTATAAACAGGTCTAATTTCTTAATGCGTAGCAACTCTCAATTGTCTCTTATCAAACATCACAGACCACTGACCCGATGCAAACGCTCGAAGTTGTCTTCCCAGATACCTTCCAAGTCGGAAGCCTCATCGTCGTCGGAAGCATAGTCCGTCACCATGAGTGTCAGATGACCGGTCTCCTTGCTTTCCACAATACGCAACTCCCAGAAAGCCTCCGGCGTATCTTCGTGGTAGTCCCACAACATGCGGATGTGGTCCAACTTCTCTATCTCCAGTATCTTCGACTGCTTCGTATCGCGTTCAGTCCACGGCTGTCCCCAGGTGAAAATCAGCGTATTCCTATCGCCTTCTATTACCTTGTCAGCCAACCACTTCTGCAAGCCTGCGGCATTGCTTATCATATCCCATACAATACGCGGTGAACGTGTTGTCAGTGGGTATTCAAATGTCAGTTTCTGCATAGCCTATAGATGTTTTCAGGTTTCTTCCAAAACGTTTGACACCGCAAAAATACAAAAAAAAAACGAAACACAACGTTTTTTCCCTAAAAAGTTTTGGTAATTAAAAACTTTATTGTACCTTTGCAGCCGATTTCAAGGGAC
>CACYKX010000075.1 GCA_902775075.1 uncultured Prevotellaceae bacterium
GCTCACGAAAATCTACCGACGAACGACGGATGATTCCGTGTACATCATATCCTTTTTCTAACAAGAACTCGGCCAGATAACTACCATCCTGACCAGTAACACCAGTAATTAATGCTGTTTTCATTATATTGTTTTGATGCTATTTTACTATATTGGGAATTCCATTAAGTTCATTTTGGATATATTCCAAAGAAGCTATTTTTTCCTTTGTTTCTTCAAGATTAAGTATTCTTGTATTGTTCGAGTTAAATTCTTCAATCAATGCGCGCTTCACATCACCCTCTTTAAAATACTTATCGTAGTTCAAGTCACGGTTGTCAGCTGGTACAGCATAGAAGTTACCCATATCAATGGCCTTAGCAGCCTCCTCCTTAGTCAGCAGAGTCTCATACATCTTTTCTCCATGACGAATACCAATCACCTTAATTTCCTCTTTCTTACCACCAAACAGCTCACATACTGCCTCTGCCTGGGTCTGGATGGTGCAAGCAGGTGCTTTCTGAACGAGAATGTCACCATTCTTACCGTGCTCGAAAGCGAAGAGAACCAAATCCACAGCCTCTTCAAGGCTCATAATAAAGCGAGTCATTTTAGGCTCGGTCAACGTAATAGGATTACCCTTACGAATCTGGTCAATCCAAAGAGGAATAACACTACCACGGCTGCACATCACATTGCCGTAGCGGGTGCAGCAGATCTTTGTGTCACCACTCAGACGACTCTTAGCCACTGCAATCTTCTCCTCAATAGCCTTGGTTATACCCATCGCGTTGATGGGATAAGCAGCCTTGTCCGTACTCAAACAAATCACGCACTTCACGCCAGCGTCAATGGCGGCATCGAGGGTGTTGTCCGTACCAATCACATTGGTCTTCACAGCCTCCATCGGGAAGAACTCACAACTGGGCACTTGCTTCAGAGCAGCAGCGTGGAACACATAGTCCACACCCTTCATCGCATACTTCAGCGTACTCTTGTTGCGCACGTCACCAATATAGAACTTAATCTTGTTGGCCACCTCAGGCATGCGTGCCTGAAAGTCGTGACGCATATCATCCTGTTTCTTCTCGTCGCGGGAGAAGATACGAATCTCACCTATGTCGGTCTTCAAGAACCGGTTAAGTACTGCGTTTCCAAACGATCCTGTTCCTCCAGTAATAAGGAGGACTTTGTCCTTAAATAAGCTCATTGCTATATCTTGTTTAAATTATAATCACTATTATTTTACCGGTTCGAAATAGGTGTCAGGCTTATTGGGATTGAATATCTCGTTGCAGTACATTACTGTGACGAGGTTTTCTGTTTCACTGAGGTTGATGATGTTGTGGGTATAACCAGGCAGCATGTGAATGCACTGGATATTGTCACCACTTACCTCAAACTCAATTACTTCGTCTGTGCCTAACTTACGTTCCTGTATCAAGCCATGACCGGCTACTACAATGAAGAACTCCCACTTGGTGTTATGCCAGTGCTGACCCTTGGTGATGCCTGGCTTTGAGATATTGATGCTTACCTGACCTGCATTGAGAGTATGAACCAACTCTGTAAACGAGCCACGGTCATCCACATTCATCTTCAAAGGGAAAGCAACTTTCTCTTTGGGCAGGTAGCTCAGATATGTGCTATACAACTTCTTTGCGAAACTGTTTTCAGGTATCTCTGGAATCATCAAGGTCTTGGGCTGCTCAGCAAAACTCTTCAAGAGTTCGACTATTTCACCCAGCGTCACGTGATGGGTAATGGGGCAATAGCAGTAACGTCCCTCTGTTGACGGCAGTACATCAAGCCCGTCAAATTCACAATGATGTTCTTCACCTTTGAGACAGGCAATCATTTCATCAACAAGGTCATCAATATAGAGTAGTTCCAACTCTACACTAGGGTCGTTGACTGTATATGGCAGGTCGTTAGCAAAGGCATTGCAGAATGTTGCCACTGCACTATTGTAGTTTGGACGACACCACTTACCAAAGAGGTTGGGAAAACGGTAAATGAGCATTTTTGCGCCTGTCTCTTTGCCATATTGCAGGAAGAGGTCTTCGCCAGCTTTCTTGCTGCGGCCATATTCGCTATTACCAAAACGACCAGTAAGAGAAGCTTGCTGTGAGCTGGAAAGCATCACAGGGCAAGTATTACCATGTTTCTTCAACGTGTCTAGCAAAGTCGATGCAAAACCAAAGTTGCCTTGCATAAACTCTTCCTGGTTCTGAGGACGGTTAACTCCAGCCAGATTAAACACGAAGTCTGCATTCTTACAGTATTTGTCCAGCTGCTCTGGAGTTGAATCCAAGTCATATTCATACACGGCTTCCACGGTCACATCACCATAGCAACGTGCCTTGCCATCCTTTATATTATTCAACTGTGCACACAGGTTCTTACCAACGAACCCCTTTGCACCTGTTACAAGTATTCGCATCAGAACTTCCTCCAGACCATTTTGTTTACTATTCCCACGTAACTTTGGATAATCTTGACTACCTTGGTAGAGACATTCTCCTCGATATAGTCAGGAACAGGAATGCCGTAGTCACCATTCTGATTTAAGGTTACTGCGGTATCAACAGCCTGAAGCAATGACTTCTCATCAATACCGGCAATGATAAAGCAAGCCTTATCGATAGCTTCAGGACGCTCGGTAGAGGTACGGATGCAGATGGCTGGGAATGGATGACCAACACTTGTGAAGAAACTGCTTTCCTCGGGAAGGGTACCAGAGTCTGACACCACTGCAAAAGCATTCATCTGGAGGCAGTTGTAATCGTGGAATCCAAGAGGCTCGTGCTGAATCACACGACCATCGAGTTTAAAGCCTGACTGCTCCAAACGTTTACGGCTACGAGGATGACAGCTATAAAGGATTGGCATATGGTACTTCTCTGCCATCTTATTGATAGCAGTGAAGAGACTCATAAAGTTCTTCTCGGTATCGATATTCTCTTCACGGTGTGCAGAGAGCAGGATGTACTTGCCCTTCTCCAAGCCCAGACGCTTGTGAATATCACTAGACTCTATCTCGGCAAGGTTCTGATGCAGCACCTCAGCCATTGGACTACCAGTAACGTATGTACGCTCCTTGGGCAGGCCACAGTCAGCCAGATAGCGGCGTGCATGCTCAGAGTATGCCATATTCACATCACTGATGATGTCCACAATACGACGGTTGGTCTCCTCTGGCAGGCACTCATCCTTACAGCGATTACCAGCTTCCATGTGGAAGATGGGAATATGCAGGCGCTTGGCACCAATAACAGACAAGCAGCTGTTGGTATCGCCAAGTACCAAAACAGCATCAGGCTTGGTCTCAACCATCACCTTATATGATTTGTCGATGATGTTACCCATCGTAGAACCGAGGTCATCACCTACAGCTTCCATATAGATATCAGGATCTGCCAGCTTCAAATCCTTGAAGAAAACCCCATTGAGGTTATAGTCATAGTTCTGACCAGTATGTGCCAGCAGACAGTCAAAGTACTGACGGCACTTGTTAATCACTGCCGCCAAGCGGATAATCTCCGGGCGCGTACCAACAATAATCAGAAGCTTCAGCTTCCCATTCTCTTTAAATTTTGCCATTATAATCGTATTATTTTCCTTATTCAATTTGCTTTAAATATTCATGTTTATCATATTATCGTCAAAACCATTCTCATCACGAACTCTTCCTTATTTTAAAGTATACGAGAAGATACTTTAGGAACAACAAGAAAAGGGAACTGAGCACCTTTTTCTATCACACAAACAGGATTCTGTTTACCTTTAGTAATATCCTGAACTGTTCTTTTAGCAATTTCATGAATAAAGGTAAAAGAAGTATATTCGCGATAAAATGGAGTATCTTTTCTCATAGACTTCTTCTCTTTTATCCTTTCACGAGCTGCTTTAAGCAAGAAGTAACTATATATACTATGATACTTATCCTCGTCATAAAGTGCACCTTCATCGAAAGCAGAGGCATATACCTCTACAAATGTTCCTTCAGGAATATTACTCAATCTATCTTCATATTTAAATCTACAGATATCTCTGTAATTAACGTCGCCTGATGAAAATTCCCTTTGTTCTTGAATGCTATCTTGTATTGCCTCCTGGGCAGGAGTCCAAACAGTTCCGCAACTATCTGATATAAATAGACTGCGGGATTTCTCTCCAACAAGAGTCTTCAATTGTTCAACGGCATAGTCTTCTTCATCGTTCAACTGAATATAGCGATTACGTTTCTCGTCACAATAACCATGACCAGTAAATATGATAACATAGCATTCTATTCCTATAATTCTCCAAGTTTTGAACCTGCTTTCTAATTCACTAATTGACGGAGAATTCAAATATCGTATCTCTTCCTTATCCCATGATCCTGCCTCAGGCATTGAGAAGAAAGATATATAGTTATTTATATCATACTGTAAGTCTGGCAAGAGATTTTCTTCTCCTCCATCATATGATAGTATTACTAGCCTACGTTTCATTATCAAATACTGACACTCATTATTAATTGCTTTGATGACAAGAGTTTTGGTAAATTAGCTACAGGGTCTTGAATGGCATTCTCCCAAATCATAACTTCGGTATGTGTTCTCTGGGCTGCAACATCATGAACATCACCAACTAATCCATAGCTGCCTGTTATTGCTTTTGCACTACGAATGAGGTTCTTTAAATAATATGCACCTTCTTCACCGTTATCATATGCACATTGTCCTATTGAACAGGCGTACAACTTATTCTGTTGGACAGCTGCACTACCAATTCTATTCTCATATATACGTCTGGCTAACGTTTTCTCGTCATCTCGTGAAAAAGTCCTAACTTCATTGAGAATTTCTCGCTCCTCTGTATAGTCACACACTGCACGGCAGCAGTCAAAAAAAGAAATCTGCTTTGGAGCTAAATTCCATAATTTATTCTCTTCAATGACCTCACCATCACCATTTATTTCAAGTATGGTGGTACGTTGATATCCTCCATGACCACTGAACATCGTAATTACAAAGTCGTTATCTTCGGCTTTGATACGATTGATCCTATCCATAAGAAATGGCTTGGACGGGTTCATGAGCACTTCTATCTCACCGAAATTCCATGCTCCACCATGGGTTCCCATCAGAAAAGCCTTGAAATTGACAATGTCTTTCTTCACACCACCAAGGCCTTTAGAATTACCAATTAACAATGCTCTGCGTTTCATCTCAAATATGAATTAATAAAATCCCTAAAAGGTTGATCATAGCCATCCACATTTTCGTTATCAGCAACTGGATGCTCCCAGTTCTGTCGATGCATACGTATCCATGTTCTGACATCAACATAATTTTCTATCTTCTCTTTTTTGCCATCATAATATTCAAATACATGGTGCAGGAAATTAAATAGAAGATTACAATATATGTCGTATCGGAGATAGATATCATTATCTTCTCCCCGATGATTGACCCAATCAGAGGTAAAAGGTTCATACTCAAACCGAGGGTACTGTATTCCTATTTCCAATATCCTGTCCAGTTCCTTTTCCAGCTCAGCCTTCCCATCCGCTCGTTTAAAACGATATGCAAGATAGGCACTTATTCCTGCAATAAGTGCACTGATGGCAGCTGTTATACAAGTAATAAGAGAAATTGTATTGGGATCCATTTGAACTATTTTAATTTAAACATCTCAGAATTAACAAGAACGTAGATACGAGACATGTAAGAATCTCTATCATGAGTCTTGTTCGCAAATTTGTCTGTCAACATATTGCGATACTCACGTTCTATGTCCCATAAATCCTGATTATGGATGATATTTCTTTGGGTAAACGCATAATAGAGAATGTGTGCATTTGAAGAATTCATGCGCGCAGCCAATATGTCCCACCACTTTTTATCAGTTTCTCCTAATGAGAGTCCAAAGATGCAGTACATATCAGCATTCTTCATTATATTCTCACATCGCTCATCAAGCAAATCGCCACGATTGATTGTGGTCTCTGGCTTGATTAACATTGCCTGAGCACTTGGATCATTTGCCAATTTTTCATTTTTAATCTGAGACAGATCATTCACACCCATTATCAACTCTGAATCGTTCAGAGTACCATGAATATGATATATTGACTTAAGTACTCTTTTAGAGCCATTTGTATTTTTTACTCCTAACTCAACAGGTAACTTAAAATTCCCTGCTTCAAGAATCTTCTCAATGGTGTCTGTATAATTGAACGTAATAATATTCACTTCATCAGTTACCACACTGCCAGGATTTACATATTCTTGAATTGACTGGCGTAAACGTGGCCTGAAAAGATGAAAAGGCTGAAACAAATCCTTTTTAAGTTTTGTAGCAGCATCTGAAGTCAGATATCTATCATCAAGTTTCTGGTCCGACAGATACGACTTCAGTGCATCATTAAGATGGAAATACACATCACGAAGTTCTTTCAATGATGATAATTCGGCTGTATACTCGCCAAGTCCCTTTTCAAGGTCTGCCCAAAGATTGGTATCCTTATATTTGGCAATACTGCGTTGGAGCTTCTCTTCAGGTGGAGTTGCCCCAATATAAGTCTTAATCAGGTCATCATAGAAGTCAGCATAGCTGGTCTTCATGCCCAGATTAATATCAAATCCATTGCCTATTAGGAATACAATATTCATTCTATTTGACTTTATATATCACACCCCTTTTGTTTCACTTTGAGTTTGCCTCTACTTGTCTGGATAAGATTGCGCATCTCTTCCAACTCCTGATATCCATTAACCCCAGCATAATCACGAGTCTGTTTTAAGTACTTGTCTGACCTAGATTGGTCAAAATACAAGTACAGGAATGCTATACCATGACAAAGGAACATAAGGTATGCTCTATCGTTGCTCTTACTCGCTTCTATTTTTAAGAAGCGTATAGCATAGTCTACTTCTTTTTTATCTTGTTTTTGCATTTTCAGCATTCGCTTGTAATGCGAGAATAGCTCTTTGGGCTTCTTTTCGTAAATAGCATAGAAAGCTAGATTAACCGCAACATACCAATCTGCATTAGAATGTCTGGCTTTTGCTCTCTTCGTCATGTTCTTTGACTCTTGAAGATTACCTTCATAGAAATGTATACGCGCCATCGAGAGATCATATGTCAACGTACTTCTCATTTGCGGAAGTTTCTGAACACATTCATCGAGTATTTCTAAAGCACGTCCATAGTCTTGATTATCATATTCTTCAATATATTGAGCCGTGATATACGAATGAGCCAAGAGCTCTCTTATTGCGTCATCATATCGTTTTATACCAGTTATACTGTATGTATAGAGAGCATCGGCAACTCCAATGGCATCAGAGTACTTATGCTTCTGAAGGTAGATACAGCTTACATACATTAAGAACAGATGAGTTAAGTTTGAAGCGACTTCCAACTGACGTGATATCTGGTTCGTATTAATGTTGAGAGTGTTCCACTCATGGCATCTGTATGACTCGTCCATTAACATTTTCACACTTTCATCATCACGATTCTCCTTTTTAACATAACGATCGCTCATCATCGATGTAAATCCATTGAAGGAATAACCAAACTCACTCCCTTGGGGGCTATCTATCAACGAGGCGAAAATAACTGCATCAGCTTGATTGAAATGACTATTGATATAGCGTTTGCACCCCTTAGGAGTTTCTGCTATACCAAAAGGCGGTATTACTATTTGTATATTATTTGCTGTTTCTTCCACCTTATCGCGTGCTGCCACTAATGCCTGCATGATATCGTGCTCATGCTGAGAACGATTCTTAACCATAAATACGATACACAATCCATCACGCTTCTTGCATACGTTATAGTAAGAGCATGCCATAAGGGCTATCACTACGATAGCCGTTAACCAATAACGTATTAGAGCAATATCAAGCCCGGTGCCTTTAATTAAAAATGGGTAGATCCAAAGATATACACACGCTCCAACACAGATAATTCCAACATAATGGATGAGTATTAAGTAACTTGTCCGTTGGAACCAACGTTTAGTGTGAATAGTCCATATCAGGAATGTGGTAACAAACAGGAAAGCCCCCCATATTGTCATAAAGAGCAGAGAGTCTAACTTCAATGCTTGAAATGACCATATTGATATCAGTATTTCCAAAACCCAGACAAATACCATTCCCCAAAAGGTCGGCCATAGCTCCTTTATGAGCTTCGGGGCATCTCCTGTAAAATTTGTATTAATCCCCATTTGTCTATATTACGGTTCAAATATAACTGCTTTTCAAAGTTTACCAGTTAGCAAAGAGCTGATTCCAACGCGTTCTATGCCTATCTCCACCTTTGAAATGGCTACCATTGTTTAATGTATCAAAGTATTCTTTGAGTTTTAATGCTATACCCAAGGGCCAGCGATGAACTCGCAAAACATATGCCAACACCTCATCAGAGTTGACATTACCCAAATGATGGTGAAGTGCCAAGACACAGGTCTTCACAAATTCTTCATCTGAAGGATGAAAAGCGTGAGTATGGTAGAGACCTATAGCACCACTTATCTGGTCAAGCGCATGCTGCACTTGAACGGCTGGCATTATTGCAGCAAAGGATCTCTCTGGAACATGAGGTGATTGTACTCCCCAAATACTTCCCCAAAGAGAGATATCAGGGTAATCTTTTACCTCTACGTTAACATCTATGCCATGAGCATTGTCATTTTCGAGCCTCAATAACTCATTACTGTCAAGACCACAAGAAATAACAAAATCATGAGTATCATCCATTGCACGATAACGATGCGTTGTGGTCAACATGATGTTCAGGGCAAGATTGGGGACTCTGGTTGTTCCTCCCGCAGAGGTCATACCAACCTGTTGGTTCATCATGCTCGTAATGGTTGCGAGATTATTATTTCCCACTGTCAGGATAACCAATTTAGAATACTGACCTCCTGCTGCAGCCTTTGCCCTCGCAAAATCTATCGCTGCGCCCAAGGCTGGCGGGAAGTTATATTGAAAATCTGCTTCATCAAAAAAGAATCTTTCCATAATATCAGTTATTCAATTGTTTACCTCAATATTTTCATTTTGCTCTGACTGGCAGTATCGAACTGCATCACTATATGACCACCTGTGCAATCAGAAATCAACCCATTGGGTTAAAGTATCTTTCGAAAACTTTATTTTTGTTTTCTCGTCAAACGATAGGTTCTTTGATCTCTCTCGGATTATTCCTTGACACTGAAATCCCCGATTTTTCATTTTTATCACTCATCGCCTCTTTCATCGCTCTGAAACCCGCTCCAAAAGCCCTTTTTCTATTAACATTTGTTCACCCTTTAAGGATAAGAAATCTTAACGCTCTTGCGTATTTGGGTAAAAAGTAGTACTTTTGTATAGAAATGAGCGGAAAAGGCTCAATTTCCCGGATGTCTGATGAATGTCTGATAACTCTGGAAACGGCGGTTTCCGTATTACTATGACTGTCAGGCCGTTACGCGGAAGTTCACATTAGCTGGGAAAACTGTTTAGATGTTTGATAAACTAAGCGTTTTTACTAGGGGTTGTTTATGAAATATTTATTCTCCTAAAATTAATCTCAATATTGTATTATTTATGTTGTAGCTACCTGTAAAATGTTTAGTAAAAAGATCTTTCCCATAATTTATTCAATACTTTCTTCTTTTTTAAAAAAAGAACTGTTTTTATCTACACCTAATGTTTTTTGCAATAGACTGAAACTGACAGATGGTGGGTGAACAGTCGGGATGGCTTTGCCGATATGCTTTGGCAGCTGACCGCACTTGAGGATCGTGATTAGCGATGAAGAGGGCAGTCATCAGATAGCATTCTGTCTCTGTAGCCGGAATGGTAATGCCTTTCAGATACTCATTTACTTTGTCAGTATATTCTTTAACGGCTTTGTTATCCTTCATGAGATAAGCACAGATCAGCATCAATGCTGTAAATCTTGCCTGAGCGTCATCATCGTTTTCAATGGTCAGGTTGGCATAGCTAAAAATGCTTCTTAGTTGACTCTTTTCTTCATCGTTGAACTCTGGAGAACCGTTCTTTCCATGTCGTAGCCAGAGTAAATGAGTAAGTCTCTTCTCAAAGAGCGTAACGATTGGTTCATAATACGGTGCTTTGTCGGAATTATCGTCAACAAGTCTGATATCCTTAGCGCGGAAATTGGGTATAGCAATGTGCATCTGGTTATTAAACATATCGAATGCAATGCTTAATTTGATTCCTTCCTTATCGTATCGTTTTTCAATAACTTCACCTATTTGTCCTTCCATCGGTCCATTTGTGATGTATACCTTGTCACCCGTTCCAATACTTTCTGTTGGGATACCAAAAGTATACTGGAAGTCGCGGACTTTGATGGCGCTCAAAAATCGTTGCATTTCTGCATCACTAATCTCAACTCGTTGCCGACTTGGACTCCAATAAGGGCGTAAATGAACTTGCATGTCCTTATTCCATGATGCCCCAATGATAGAATCAATAACTTTCTCTTCGGCCCGGATGAATATGAGACTATGCATATCACCTCGTAGTGCCTTGTCATCTGTTCTTGGGTTGTAAGTCTTTTGAGCATTAGAATTGGTAGTTCCATACATCGAATGGCCAGAGATGTTCTTGAGAAAGAGATATGGAATGAAGTATTCACCTTTACCATCTGAACCATCTTCTCCCATATCATTTTGCTCACTTCCTATGTTGGAAGTTCCTTCTCTTTTACTCAGTGATATCAGCTTCTCTCTTTGGGAGAGGAATCGATCGATCTTATCTGGGTCTGGATGAAGCAATAAATGCCATTTTCTCATATTTATCTATCAGTTACGCGGATAAACATATTTCATTCTCGTCCGAACAATTGATTTGCGCGGACATTCTATTATTAAAGTGCATTACCAAGCACTATCCCGTTGGCCAACCCCACCATTGTGAAATCACTTATCAGTCATCATGTAATGACCTTCAGTCCAGCGGCGGATTCTCCTGTCTTTTCGCCCATAAATTCACATTTTTTCAGGATGTAATCTCAGAGGGACAACCGTAAATCGGCGTGGATTCTAGGCATCATTCTCGCGCAATGAAGGGCACAAATCAATTCAGCGCTGAAAATCCACGCAAATTTACTCATTATTTAATTATAATCCATAACAAACATCAAATTTTAATGTATTACGGATGTTTCCTGTCAATTTTTATACTTCATTTCACAGACCGGAGCATCGAAATACATGGTGGCCTCGTCATCCGGAGTGAATGGTTTCCAGGTTGGAAGTCCCTCAGCATTTGGGTTACCGGTGCGGGCAAAATTGATAAGGGCGCTGCTCATCTTGTCTCCCAGCTTCAATCCCTCTTCCGTTGCACCCGTCATCTGAGCGCTTTTGAGCACGTTATTGAAGAAGAATGGGATGTCTGAATTATGGCAGGCGTGGTTGTTTCCGTCAAGAGTCGGTACCTGATAGCAGGAACGGTAAACGTAAACGGGTACACCTCCATCGGCCACGCGGATGCTGGCCTGGCGAATAACGTTCGGGCGAACACGTTCGTCGATGTTCGGCGTGGAGAACTCATTGAGCGTTGAGCCAATCAACAGCGGAATGTTATTCGAGATTTTCTCTGTGCCGTTCTCGAATACACCAGGCATGATGTCGCCATCGTTCACCGGTCCCCAACCGATGCGTCCATTTCGTCCTTTGCCTACATTTTGTTCGGCAACTTCCCTAATGGCCTTGTTGGCTGCTTCCAGCAGTTGTTCGTATGGGATGGTCTGAATTTGGTCAATGGTCTGTTGGTTCAGGCCCAACAGTTCAGCAGTCTTTTTGCCCACTTGCTGAGCCAATGCCTGTGGTGTACTTCCGATAGACGATCCGCTCATGATCATTGCCCGATGGAACAGTCCTTTTGCCGAAGGCATGCAGAGCAATGTTGATACCTTACCGCCGCCTCCGGATTGTCCGAAGATCGTTACGCAGTTCGGGTCACCGCCGAAGTAGGCAATATTTTCTTTCACCCATTGAAGGGCAGCAACAATGTCGGTCATACCTAGGTTGGCTGATTCCTTATATTTGGCTCCGAAGCTGGATAGATCGAGATAGCCGAGCACGTTCAGGCGATGGTTGATGGTGACTACCACCACATCCCCCTTGTCGGCCAAGTTCCTTCCGTCATATCCCGGATGCTCTTGTCCGTTACCGGATGTATATCCTCCACCGTGCAGCCAGAAAAGTACAGGCCGTTTCTTGCCATCGTTCAGGCCCTTTGTCCAGATGTTCAGGCGCAGACAGTCCTCGTCAGCGAATCCATCGTTCCATTGGTAGAAGAAAGCCGTCTGGTCGTTGCGCCAGCCATTGTTCTTGGGCTGCGGACAAACGGGGCCCCAGTGGCGTGACGAGCGGATTCCTTCCCAGGCATCCGGGCGGACTGCCGGCTGGAATCTTTCAGCCTTAGCGAACGGAATGCCCTTATATGTATAGACTCCACGTTCGATGTACCCGGCAACTTTTCCGTAATTGGTTTGAGCTGTCGTCGCTTTTGTTGAACTGTCGAATACTTGTGCATTCAGCAGCATGGGCACGCACAGTGCCATCAAGATTATTTTTGTTCTCATAATGAAAGTGAATAAGTTGTGATGAAAATGTGTCTTTATGCAAATATAGATTTTCCAAGTAAAATATGCAAACATTTTGCGGACAATACACCAAGGAATGCTGGTGGATTCCATCTGTTTTCCGCTCATTTTCTTTTGGAGTATGATCGTTTTTCTTTATTTTTATACCCAATAAGAGAATTTTAATCGAATCGTTATGAAAGGTTTTGGAAAATTTGTCCTGTTTTTGGGACTGACTTTTTTGTGGGTAGGTCATGTTAATGCACAAAACAATAAGCAAATGGAGAAGAAGAAGACGCACAGTGAAGTGTTTATGTTTGAGAAAGACCTCCCGTGGGAGCCGGCCGGCGAGAATGTCACTCGTCAGGTGTTAGGTTATGACGGGCAGGTTACGATGGTGAAGGTGAAATTCGAGAAAGGGAGCGTGGGCACTCCTCACACGCATTACCACACTCAGGTAACCTATGTGGTGAGCGGAAAGTTCGAGTTCACCGTGGATGGAAAGACTAAGATTGTGTCGGCTGGAGATGCAATCTATATGGAGCCAGATGTCCTGCACGGCTGTGTATGCCTGGAGGCCGGTGTCCTGATCGACTGCTTCACTCCAATGCGAGCCGATTACATTCCGAAGAAGTAGTGACCTGCGACTTTTCCTTCGAGAGGCTGGATGATCCGGTCGGCCTCTTGTTTTATTATATAAATAAGGTGAAACCGATTATCGTTGAAAA